>JAVHOS010000170.1:0-3073 GCA_036170205.1 Ignavibacteriaceae bacterium
AATTATCAATTTTATTCCAACTATGAAAATAGTTTTTCTGCATTGATCAATTATCAAATTAAATTTCCCACTGCTAGTGGAATGACCAATATCGGCACCGGAAAATTTGATTATGGAACTTCCGTTACTTTCCGTAAAGGATTTGATTCTTACCTCGCAATTGCAGATTTGGGATACCTTAATATCGGCGATCCAAGCGGATTTACTTACAATAATCCGTTTACCTATGGAGTTGGTTTCGGAAAATATTTTAATGATGGCAACTCATCGCTTCTGCTTTACTATCAAGGTTATACAGAAATTGTTTCCGGTTATGCTGCTCCACAGCAGTTATCTCTCGGATTGAATTATCAGCTTAGTTCTAAACTGACTCTTACATTGACCGGTGGAGTTGGGTTGACTAAATTTTCTCCAGGTCTGTTAGCTTCCACCGGCATAACTTGGCAGCTTTAAGTGAAATTTATAACAATGCAATAATGAAAGGAAATAAAATGAAATATTTATTAAGGATAGGTATTGTAGTTGCAGTTCTGGTTGCAGCGACTCTTGTTTTTATTTATTCAGGAATTTATAATGTAAGCGCAATGGATCATCACAACCAGATAACTCAATGGATGATAAATGCTGTAAAGGACAATTCTATTAAGTCTCATGCAAATGATCTTAAAGTACCGAATCTTTCCGATTCATCTTTGGTAAGAATGGGTTTCGTGCATTATAGAGAAATGTGTGTCGGATGCCATGGCGGTCCGGGCAGAGAACAGAGTGAATTTGCAAAAGGGCTTTATCCCAATCCACCAATGCTTTCCAAAGTTGTTGGAGAGTGGACTCCTCAACAACTTTTTTGGATAACTAAAAATGGTTTAAAAATGACAGGGATGCCTGCATTTGGACCAACACATACTGACGATATGATATGGGCAATTGTAGCCTTTATAAAAAAACATCCGACATTAACTAAGGAGCAATACCAAATCTTTGATAATGAAACGAAAGGTGAAAGTGACGAAGCAGATTAATTTACTCGATAAATGTTCGTGAAATTAAAATGGATTGTGAAATCCTATAACAAAAAAAATATAAGAGATACAATTTTAGCTCTGCGTTGGTTGTCTCTATGTTTAATTAGCTGTGTAGGCAAAACCTACGCAGCTAATTTCCGTGTAAACATCTCGTCCAATATTTTTCTTTGTGCGGCAATAAATGTGGGGATTGATTCAAGATTTTCGTTTCTATAAGCGTTTTCTTTAGATATCTCCAAAATATAATCCATACCCGATTCAAGATTTTCTTTGAATGTTTTGAGATAGGTTATTCCGGCTTCATTGAGTTCTGTGGTTTTTAAAAGATTCTCAAAATAATTAACATACAATTCAACTTCCTGGCAAAACATGTGTGGGCGCGCAGAAGAGACAAGCGATTCTCCTCTGCCGTAAATATGGTCAATCATTTCTTTTAAAGTGTATTCCTTATTCCACCAAACGATATTTGGTCCTGGACAAATTGCTTGCGGAGTTAAGCCTCTTGGTTGAATACCAAGCGCAAGTAATGCGCTGTTTCCGAGATGAACGCACAAGCAAACTTTTTCAGCAGCTCTTTCTTTTAGTTCTTCTTTTTCAGAATAAGAAATTTCTGAAGAAGTAATCGAATCGTATTTCTTTACGAGAAATTCCGTTGAGGCTGTGCAGATCGGCTTTTCGGTAAATTGTTTGTTTGAAACAAGAAAACTTTTTGGGCAAGAAGATCCTGGTTTTGCCTGTGTTGATTTTTCTTTCGTCCAAATTTCAGAACCGGTATTGCGGAGATTATTGAACGGTACTCCAAGTGGCGAAGCATCGCTTAAATAAAGGTCTTCCTTCTTCGCGTTTTTTAATAATTCAAGAGTATCGCTATCAACGCAGGTAGCTTCGGGAACCAATAAAAACGGGCTTCCCCAGCCGACAGAATCACATCCGAAATCTTCTATTAATCTTTTTGCTTCTCCATCTGTTCCAACGCCGCCTTGAACGGTGATAAGCGGTTCGGTCTTCTTAGCTTTTTCAGGATATTCTAATCCAACTTTTTCATAAAAGCTTTGAACGATCGGTTGAAGCTGAGTTGTTAAAAGTTCTTTTTTCTCGCGGAATTCTTTTAAAATTGATGGGAGTAAATATCCTTGCGATGCAAACGCGTGTCCGCCGCAATTAAGTCCCGATTCAATTCTGAACTCACTAATCTCTAATCCTTTTGAAGCTAAAAATTTTCCTTGAATTAATGCTGAGCGAAAATCACTTACTTTAATTGTTATCTTCTTTTTCAAATCTCCGGTTGTATCTCTATAAAAATCTTGAAATTTTGAAATGTATCCATACAAGCCGCGATTAATCCCGGCTGAAAAAACAACGGAGGAGTTCAAACAGCTATTTGCAAAACCGCGCAGTGCAGCTTTTGCATCACTGAATTCTTCACTTAGTAGTTGTCCCGTTTTATCGTAATTAGATTTATCCAGCTTTGCCATAATATTTACATCAATAGCTCCCGGATGAATTAATTTTGTAAGTTCATCGGCAAAATTAATTCGCTCAAAATCATCTTTCATTTTTAAAAGTTTTGCGTAGGCTGATTTTAACGGGCTGCTTTCGGGAAGCATCTCAAAATATTTACTTTTGTCATTATGCTCAAAGAAAGGCTGCTTCTTAAGCGCTTCAATTTTCTGTTGAACTATTTTAGAAACAACATCTAAATAAGCGCTTATTCTTTTTGCGCGTCCATCAGGTTCAAAACGCATGATAGGTTTATAGGGAAAATTAAATTTCTCGCAATAATATTTTCTGATTTTTTCGATGAGCAGATCATCAACGATTGAAATAACTGAGGAAATGCCAAAGTGTGCAACACGAATCGGCGTATCGATTGAGTAGCCCGTGCCCATTACGGGAATATGGAATGAATGATAACTTTTGTTCATAGAAACTTCTTGGTGAATCAGCATTCTCGCCTGGTAAGCAACTACTGCGTTGATGAAAATGATGAAAGGTGAAACATTAATGATTACGTAGAGTAAACTAATTACATTTATTAGAAAAACCAAACC
>JAVHOS010000171.1:0-3064 GCA_036170205.1 Ignavibacteriaceae bacterium
ACATCTCTTGCACCCCATAGTCCTCGCGATTGAAAGTCCTTCATCATAAGATTTGGAATTTCAGAATTTAGAATTGCAACAAGATAGAGTGCTTCAGATAAGTTATCAGTCATAAAGGAATAACCTTTACTTTCAACTATAAACGGAATATCAATTCCTTCGCGTTTTACTATGGTTGCATTTGCATTTATTGCTGATGAATTATAAAGCACAAGATAGGGTGCATTAAGTTTTTGTTCTGTTATTCCACGCTGATAATCTATTCTTTTTAGAATAGTCATGTCTTTAGATTTTTCAGTCTTATTAATATTCCAATAATTCTCGGCATGCTTAAACCATTTTGAAGCGTTTAAATATCCTTCACTCATTAATTCATCCGCAGAGTAGAGATTAATCTCTTTCTCATTTTTACCGTTAAGTGTTACAGTAATAGGCAGAACAACCAAATCCGGTTTGTACAAAGCAAATGGTAAAATACTCTTTGAAAGTGCGGTTCTAAATAAAAATTTGCTCTCAATCCTTCCGCTAATCGCCAAAGATTTCCACGGTTCTTTGGCATCAACTTTAATTGCATCCGATGTTTTAATGTTTATTATTCTCTCATTAAAATCTTCAGGCATTTCCTGGGTTAATTCAACAAAATAGAAAGAGCGCGGAACAATAGTCGCCCCTTGCTTAAAACTGTTTCTGTAGGGATTTACTTTTGTTTGTGTTTTAACTTTTCTTGTAGAAAAAGCTGTGGCGCTTCCCTGCTTTATATAAAACCATTTTTGTTTTTCTTCTTCCAATGTTTCTTTTGCAATTTCCAATTTGCAGTTATGCGCCGGTAAACTTCCGGTGAAAGTAATTCCTTCAATTCCGCTTGCAGGCAGACTTCTATTAACGCTTTCCTTTTCTTTTGAGGAAAACAAAACGGAACTTGGGATACGGAACAATGGAGAAACTCCATTCAAATCCCAAATTTGTTTTAACCGGAAACCTTTGGCTTTGCCGCTCCGTGTATTATCGTGATGATCTGCGCTGAAAAAACTTCTCGGCAAAACAAAAGCTAATAAACCTTTTTCCTTTAGAAAATAACTGCTGCAATAAGCAAGGAAGATTGCTGCAATTTCAAGGTGTGGAAAGTTTGCAACTCTATCAGGTTTAACATCATATTTATTGGCAAGTTCATTTAAAATATTTTGGTATTCTTCATTTCTAATTGAGCTGTAAGTAAACCAGGGCGGGTTGCCGACAACATAGTCAAACTTTTTAGATAGGAAATAGGGTTTGTAAAGATTCTGTACAATAAATTTCCAGATACTGTCTCTCCCCTTTTCTTTAACAGTGCGCAGACTTAAATAAATTTTATAAAAACTGTTAAGCACCTTCTTATTCAATCCACTGCCGGAGATTTGTTTCCTTAAAATATTCTCGAATGTTTCATCAGTTATTTTTTTGCCGTTGTACGTTTGCTCTGCAAGTTCATCACAAGCCTCCAGCGCTTCATCAAATATTTTTACATCTTCCAAAATCTGCGAACTAAGTTCAAGCGTTTCTTTATCAATGGTCATCTTAAAAGATTTACCGAACAAATCCTCAACGCCATCCGGCGCAAGTAACGTGTTGGCAAGTATTACGTTTATGTGTACGGGAGATTTTGCGTTTACAATACCCTTACCTAAAGCAAGCAGCATATTTGTTTTTGCAATCTGAACGGAAAGAGGGTGAATATCAATACCGTAAATACTCGAATTCAATTCATCAACCGGAATTTGAGGATTAAGTTTTCTAAACCGGTGAACCGCCGCTATTAAAAACGAACCGCTACCGCATGCGGGGTCTAAAATTCTATCTCCTTCTTTAAATTGAAATTCTTGTACAACTCTTTCGCACAACCAATCGGGAGTATAATACTCACCGAGTGCATGGCGCGTGTCTAAATCAATTAATTCTTGATAAACACCTTTAAGAATATCTTCATCAATCTCATGAAAATCGAAGGTAGAGATTTCCTGCGCAATTAACCGGAATATCTTTTTTAACGCTTTAAAGTTTCGCTCGCTTTTAACCCAATGAAAGAAATCATCGTCAACAAAATTGCGGATATTATATTTATGGAAGATGCTGCCGTCGATTATTCCTTTAAGTTCTTCATCATCAATGTAATCATCGTTTGAAACAACTGCATAGGCAAGCATTTTAGCGAAGACGCTTAAATAAGTATGAATAAGAAAATTACTTTCGCTTGCATCAAATGAGCCGTAAGCGATACTTAAGAATTTGCTCCACTGCTCAAACGATACTTGCACTTCACCGTATTTCTTAACATCCTTAAAATGGTTGGACAGTTCGCGGAAAGATTCAATAAAAACACCGCTCTGATAACCGAAAGCTTCTTCAATTCTTTTGAGTGTTGCTCTTAGTTTTTCTTCTTTAAAAAGAAAGCGGTCAATCCAATAATAAAATTCTTCGGTGTTATGTTCGGTTAGCGTAAATGATGCACTTTTAATTTCATTTAGTTTTAGTTCATCCTCCTTTAAGAGGTGCAAATTTTCAATGCAGGAAACATCGGGGGCAAATACTTTCCAATTAATACAATCTGAAGCAATGAGAATAAAGTTGTAACCCTCTCCGGAATTAAACTGTCCCAGTAAATACCCGGCAAGCTGTTCTTTTGCGTGGTTAAGGGTGGTTTTAAGTTCGTTTTCAAACTCAATAATTATTTTGTTATAGAGGGTATCGGCGCTCCCTTTATGCAGTTTGTCTTTCCGTGGAATTGCAAGAATTGATTTTTCAGCACCGAGTGTTATCCGGTCTATAATTTTCTCAATCTCTTTATTATTACCGTAAAGCCGGTTAAGTAAGTCTTTGAACGCTTCTTTTTTAGTCAGTTCTTTATTTGCGGACTTTACTTTTGATAAATACGATTTGATGATCTCTGTTTTTTCCTTATCCATAGCCTGCCAAATATTAAAGAGGATATTCTTTCCAGTCAAATATAAAAAAGAAAATGAACTTTTAATTTATTTTTGATAATCTTTCTCTGGAGTGTGAATCTGAATTATTTATAGCCGCTCCACCA
>JAVHOS010000172.1:0-3026 GCA_036170205.1 Ignavibacteriaceae bacterium
ATTTATAAATAACGATTTTATTGTTCCATAAAGAATGGAACGAAGATGAACTAAGAAAAGGAGAAAGTTATGTCAACAAAAGAAAGTAATATCAGCAAAGGTTTGCTGATCGGTTTTTTAACCGGTAGCGTTGTTGGAGCAGCAATTGCATTGTTGTACGCTCCTAAAAGCGGTAAAGAATTACGCCAGGATATTAAAGGAAAAGCTGATGATCTTCTTGATGAAGCAGAAAAATATCTTGACGTTGCAAAAGAAAAAGCCTCCATCCTTTATAACGATGGGAAAAGAAAATCCGAGCAATTGATTGCAGATGCAAAAATTAAAGCTGATGTGCTTATTAAAGACGCAGAAAAAGTTTTTTCTGAAGCTAAAGGAAAAGCAGGTCAGGCGATTGCTTCCGGTAAAGACGTAGTCGCTTCGGAAACCGATAAGATAAAAAATGCTTTTAAAGCCGGCGTCGATGCATATAAAGACGCAAAAAGTTCGTAACGAAAATAGTATATGATTATTCAAATCTTTCAAGTCTTGCTGTTGGCATCCGCTTCGGTGCTTTGTGTTGCGTTGGTTTATTATTTTTTCCGACTCACAAAATCATTCGAAAAGATGCAAACAGACATTAGCCGCATTGCGGACGAAATCCATCCTATGCTTGAGTCCTTAGAATCCTTAACTCACTCAGTAAATAAAATTACTGCCCATGCCGAAGAACAAATGAATTCCATTTCATGGATTATTAATACGGTAAAATCACGTGTGGTAGATTTACTTGAAGTAGAGAAAAGAATAAGAGAAGGGATTGAAGGTCCGGTACAAAGTTTAACAACAAATTTAAATGCTGTTAAAAAAGGAATTGCGACTTTTGTAAAACGACTAAAATTCTAACTTTTCCCCTCCCGCCTTGGGCGGGGGGGTCGATATTTTTAATCCAAAACTAAGGAGTAAACCGTGAAAGAATATGGTCCAGAATCATTACGCAACATTGCATTAATCGGGCACGGAGGAACCGGCAAAACTTCGCTGTCCGAATTGTTCTTATTTACCGCCGGTGAATCAAATCGAATTGGAAATATTGCTGAAGGAAACACTATCTCAGACTATACTGCAAATGAAATTGAACGCCAATTCTCCATCTCTCTCTCCCTGATGCACCTCGACTGGAAAAACACAAAAATCAACATTTTAGATACACCAGGTTACTCCGATTTTATCGGCGAAGTAAAAGCCGGTATGAAAGTTTGCGATACCGCTGTATTAGTGCTCAAAGCAGTTGAAGGAGTTGAAGTCGGATCGGAAGCTGCTGCACACTTTGTAACTGAATATGAAATTCCTTCTGCAATTATTATTAACAAATGCGATAACGAACACTCGCGCTTTGAAGAGATCGTAGCGCAGGCAAAAGAAAGAATAACGGATGGAGCCGTTGTTGTAACTTTCCCGGCAAAAGAAGGATTGGGATTTTCAGAAGTGATTGATGTAGTTAGAATGAAAATGTTCACCTATGGTGAAGTTGGTTCGAAGAAAGTTGCCGAAGAAGAAATTCCCGAAACGTTAAAAGCGAAAGCAGAACAATTAAGAATAGAACTTATTGAAAAAGTAGCTGAGCTTAGCGAAGAATTAATGAATAAATATTTCGAAGCCGGAACTCTTTCGGATTCAGATTTAGAACTCGGAATTAAAGATTCGATAATTAAAAGAAACCTTACTCCTGTTTTCGCTACTTCTGCTACAAAGGGAGTTGGAGTGAATAACTTTTTAGATTTTACCGAAAAGTTCTTCCCCAACCCGGTTGATCGCGGTGATTTTGAAGTTAAGTTAAAAGATAAAAATGAAAAAGTAGCTCTTCGTGTTGATCCGAAAGGTGAACCGGTGATGTTCATTTTCAAAATTGTTTCCGAACCGCATGTTGGAGAACTTTCCCTCTTTAAAGTTTATTCCGGTTTAGTAAACGCCGGTCTTGATCTTATGAATGAAGCGAACGGAAAAGGAGAACGTTTAAGCCAGCTTTCCGTTCTTAATGGAAGAACACGAAAAGAAGTCTCCTATTTAGGCGCAGGTGATATTGGCGCAGTAGTTAAATTAAAAGATTCCCATTCCAGTAACACGCTTTCATCTAAAAATTTACCTGCAATCATCGATCCGATAATCTTTCCTGAAGCAATCATCCGCGGAGCTATTATTCCTAAAGCAAAAGGTGAAGAAGATAAAATTGCTACTTGCTTACACGCTTTGCACGAAGAAGATCCGTCATTCAACGTAAAATATGATCCTGAAATTGCACAGACCGTTATTTCCGGTCAAGGCGAACTACACTTAAATTTAGCTGTTAAACGCTTAAAGGAACGCTATGGCGTTGATGTTGATCTTGTTGAGCCGAGAATACCTTACCGCGAAACCATTCGCGGAAGAGTTGATGATGTTGAATATAAACATAAAAAACAATCGGGCGGTAGAGGACAATACGGACACGTCCACTTTAAAATGGAACCGATGCCGAGAGGCGACGGATTTGAGTTTGTGAACGCAATCGTCGGCGGCGTTATTCCCGGACGTTTTATCCCCGCAGTTGAAAAGGGAATTATCGAAACAATGGAAAAGGGTGTTATCTCCGGCAACAAAGTTGTTGATGTTCGAGTTACTTTACATTTCGGTTCTTTCCATGATGTTGATTCTGATGAAATGTCATTCAAGATTGCAGGCTCAATGTGTTTTAGAAAAGGTTTTACCGAATCAAAACCGGTGCTGCTTGAGCCTATCTATGAACTTGAAGTGAAAATGCCTGAAGAATGTATGGGTAACGTTATGGGCGATATTTCAAGCCGGAGAGGAAAAATTCTTGGAATGGAAAGCGATGGACATTTTCAAATTATCAAAGCAAATGTTCCTTTATCCGAACTTTATAAATACTCATCAACATTACGCAGCTTAACAGCCGGCAGAGGAAATCACAGCAGAAAATTCTCTCACTACGAAGATGTTCCAAAAGAAATTGAGAGCAAAATTGTTGATGAGTATAAAAAATCTAAGTT
>JAVHOS010000173.1:0-3020 GCA_036170205.1 Ignavibacteriaceae bacterium
TCCATCTTCATCATCATCAATTCCGTTTGTAGAATTACCGGGACTTTCAAGATAAGCGTATCCATAATAACCGGTTTTCCAGGCTCCGGGACTACCTACTCCTTGATGATCCCAAGAATAAGTTAAATCTAAATATTTATCATAACGGACATCGTCTCCACCGCTGTTTGGTCCGCCAACTCCAGGATCAGAGTAAAAAGCGAAACAGGTGCTGTCATAATCATAATCAGAGATATTCACAATATCATAATGCCAGAAAATAATATCTTCTGCTAAAACGTGTGACCATTGAAAACCTCTCGTCTCAACGCGTATGCCAAGTCCGCCCCATGTAGTATCCGATTTAATGGGGAAGTAGCTATAAGGAGCTCTTCTAAATTCTCCATCTTTATTATCATCTACAACAAAGAACGTTTCAAAGTCGGCATTCTTTTGATCTAATCCAAAATAACCATTCCAATGACCATTCCATCTGTCTGCATCCGCCGTAGGATAATTCCAACTGAATGTAGCTTTAGGCCAAACCGAAGGCCAAGATTTTTTATCAATACTCATAGCCGGTTTAGTTGAAGAAGAATTAGCATAACCTGGCAGAGGTTCAAGTCCCCAAATTTCACCTGTTACCGGGTCAATATCCATTTCTTCGCGATAATTCGACTCAACCGGATGGATAAGTTGCCCGTTTGCCGCTGTAACCTGTGCGGCAATATAAACTGTAACGCCATCGAGGTAGGGATGACCTGAACCTTTAGGCCATTCTCCTGAAGGTTGAAAAGGCCAGTGAGCAACTTCTGTAGTATTTTTAAAAAGTGTACGGACGAGGTTACCATCCATAATACTTTCTTTTTCATATTTAAAATTTCCTCTTTGATCATCTCTGTATAATTGTACCTGGGGATCAACCTGAGCAAAAAGGCTAACGCCGCCAATCAGAAGCAAAAGAAGAATGAGTGATTTGTTTTTCATAATAATTTCTCCTGTTTATCCTATATTCCGAATTGCATGCCAAATCTGATCTGACGTGGTGATGAAAAGGATGTCGGGTTATTCAAATATTGCTGAATTGTATTTAAGCCGAGAATCTGTCCAGCTTCGTAAGTGTAAATATCAACATTGGCGCGCCCGGAAGCAGAATTTACACCATATTCATTCTTGATATCGAGTAAGTTATAGATCAAGACGAAGGTGTTAAGTTTTACACCGTAAATATCAAAAGTTTTTTCAGCTCTCATATCAACATTGTAAGTAGGGGGTTTAACGCCGCCGTTTTCAAAACGAACACCATTGGAGACTCTCTCGCTTTCAGTGTAAGGGAATCCGGAACCATAAGAAAAGATCAATCCGGCGCTCCAGTCGCCCGGTTGTCCTACGGTAAGAGAAAGGTTTAATGTTGAACGTTGATCCCAATTTAGCGGAACGACTTTTTTGTTTGCTTCAACTGGAGGATTGGTCTGATTATTATTGAACACGGCATAAGGATCTGAAGCATTTCCCTCAGCAATTTGATACGTATAGTCAAGCTTCGCGCCAAAGTAATCAATAAATCTGCGTTCGAGAGTTACAATAAAACCGCGGACATTTCCATAATCTCTGTTTACAAAACGGGCATAACGAACGCCTTCGTAAGTATTAAGTATTTCCATGCCTAACAAGTTTCGTATATCCCGGTAATAGATGGATGTATTCAATGAGATATTCGGGAAAACAATTTGTTGTAACCCGATCTCATACATAATCGTTTTTTGAGGTTTCAAATCGGGATTACCCGTAATTTGAGAAAGACCGGAAGATTGAGTTATTAAATAATCAGAATTGAGGAAAAGATTTTCAAAACTCGGAATCTGGAAAAAATGTCCGTAGGAAAAGTGAATAATTCCCTGATCGGTTATCGGGAACGAAACTCCAAGTCTTGGACTAACTTGAAATTTAACCTTTGTTTTTGTTCTTTGTCCGGCGCCCGGGAAATCGCTATTGTTAGAAGGATTTCTTAAATCAGCCGGCACTTCTGAATGAGGATCAAAATAATCAAGCCGCAAACCGGCGTTGATAATCATAATATCATATTCCATTTTGTCTTGAACGTAAGCGGCAAATTCCTTCGGGTATTTTGTATAGTCCTGGTTTCCTTGTGTGCCGAGATTACGATACCAGGGAGTAAAGACAGAATCATTTTCATCATAATCAATCAGATCCTGACTGTGGTTATAAATAGCATGAAACCGTCCCTCAATTCCTGCGCCGATCTTATGTTCTTTTGAAATTTGAGAATTGATAGACCATTGGATAATATTCGTTAGCGTTTGTCTCGAATATCTACCGCCCTGGTTTCCACCTTGTTGGAAGGTATAACTTGATTTTGGCGTTCCTTGGGTTACAGGAACATAACGAGAATCGTAAGGATTGGAGTAGAGGTATCCTTTATAATTGAAATAGTTAGAATTAAACTTCAGTGACTGGAAAGTACTTTGCGAAGGAACATGAGTAATCGAAAAGCTGTTCATATGGCTAAATCCATAATGATGCATGGTTCCATCCGGAGTCCATGACCAATCGTGGTTATAACCTCTGCTATTACTCTCATCTCCAAAATAACTGTAACTGAATTTAAATTGTTTTGCGGTGTAAGTAAGTTTTGCATTAAGAGATTTTTTATCGTAGGGATTCATCGCCACATCTACACCGTCTCCGGAGTGGCTATCAATAATAATTTTCTGCGCTGGATCGAATGGATTATCAATAGCTAATGGAGCATCATCGGTAACGAGATAAACCCGTTTGCCGAATAAATTGCCGGAGTCTTTATAATAACGTGCGGTAACAAAATAAGATAAGTTATCTAATACTTCAGCGGGACCGCTTAAACTAATTTGAAAATCGTGGGTTTTGATAGAAGCGAATTTGTCTAAATTTCTAAAAACATCAGTGTGGGTTGTATAGGAATTACCCATATAAGCAGAAGCATTCATACTAAATTTGGAGGAACCGTCTTGGGTAACAATATTAACAATACCCGACATTGC
>JAVHOS010000174.1:0-14522 GCA_036170205.1 Ignavibacteriaceae bacterium
TAAGAGTCTCGGTTCGTTGTCTATCTTTTGATAACGAAGTTTGGATCATGTTTCTGGTGGCTCTATCTCGAAGAGTGGTAGTTCCGCGCCCGCCGTCGTTGTTCCTTAAACGGTAAGCTGTATTTGTTCTTTCTTTATAAAGTGATCCGCCGCCATTCCAATACGAGTTGTTATTGTAGCCGCCGTAATAATAATTATCATAATAATAGGGAGAATAATAAGCTATAACAGGAATTCCCGGATAATATCCATAATACCATGGATCATAGCAGAAATTATCCCAATATGGTCCGTAAGAAAATCCGATTGAGAAAGATGGATAGTAATTATGCCAGAGATATCTTCTATAACCAGGATAATATCCGTCATAATAATTGTTAACGGTTACATCCGATCCACCATCGGAGTATGACTCGGAATCGTTATCCGAATAGTTATCATTCCTGTCCTGGTCATGTGAATATTCATAATCATCTCTATGACGATCACGAAAATCAACTTGAGTGTAGCATCCATAAAGTGAAAATATGGTAACTACGATTGCGATTGGTAAAAAATATTTTTTCATGGCAAACTTCCTTTTACTTCTTACGAAAATTTAGCAAATATCGAGCCTAAGTAAATAGGCTAAAATCGAGTGGTAAAGTGAATTGTTAGACAGACTGTACAATAATAAATGCACATTTGTTCAGTTGATTAAACAGAATTAATTGAAGAGCAATTTCAATTACTGCTCTAACCCGTAATCTTTAATTTTTCTGTAAAGTGTTGAAAGTCCAAGGTTTAATTGTTTGGCAACTTTGTCTTTGTCGAAATTGTTTGTCTCAAGCGATTTAAGAATAAACCCGCGTTCTACTTTTTTGATAAAGTCATCAAGCGAGCCGGGTTTCTCCGGGATTAGAACATCTTTTAACAAATGCATTGATTGAGGTAAATCTTCAACGGTAATAAACTCATTTTTCGCAAATATTACTGCACGCTCAATGATGTTTTCCAATTCACGCACTTCGCCTTTCCATTCATAATGAAGCAGCGCACGCATTGCGGAACTATCAACCCCCTTCACATTCTTGCCGATTTCCTTCCGGTATTTATTTACAAAGTGATCGGCTAAAATTGGAATATCTTCCGGGCGTTCTTTTAGTGAAGGAAGATTCAGTTCAACAACGTTCAACCGGTAAAAAAGGTCTTCACGGAATTTTCCCGTTTCAACTTCATTCTGCAAATTTTTATTTGTTGTGGCAACAAAACGGACGTTTATAGGAATTGAATAAGTTGTTCCAACCGGAGTAATTTCTTTTTCCTGGATTACGCGCAAAAGTTTTACCTGAAGTTGAAGCGGCATTTCACTTATTTCATCGAGGAATAATGTTCCGCCGTCAGCGGCTTTCAAATATCCTTCTTTATCAGAAATTGCGCCGGTAAATGCGCCCCGTTTGTGTCCGAAGAGTTCACTTTCGATCAAATTTTCTGAGATGGCTCCGCAGTTTACTGCTACGAATGGTTTATTTTTTCTTTTGCTGTTGAAATGAATTGCACGTGCAACAAGTTCTTTTCCGGTTCCGGAGTTTCCTGTTATTAGTACCGTACTTTCTGTTTCCGCAACTGTCTGGATCATCTCAAATACTTTATTCATCGCAAGGGATTTTCCAACGAGTTCGGAAAAATCATAAGTCCTTTGAATCTCCTTCCGCAAAAGTTGATTTTCCGAAATCAGATTTTTCATATCAAACAGCCGCTTGATCTTGATCAAGATTTCGTCAAACTCAATCGGCTTAAGAATATAATCTTGCGCACCGCTTCGTAAAGCTTTGATAGTCGTTTCAAGTGAACCGTACGCGGTAATCATAATTACCAATGTTTGCGGAGTAATTGCGGAAATCTTTTCTAGCAGCTCAGTCCCTTTCATCATCGGCATTTCAATATCTGTGATGACTAAATCGTAATAAGAACTTAAAATTTTATCGTAAGCAACTTTCCCGTTTTCAGCTTGTTCAACTATATAGCCTTCTTTTTCAAGAATGAAGGAGAGCGAATCGTTTATATCTTTTTCGTCATCAACAACAAGAATTTTCGCTGGCATCTGAACCTTTATAAAATTAGATTTAGTGGAAAGTTAATAATGAATGTCGTCCCCTTTTTATAAGCGCTCTCAACTTTAATTTCTCCGTGAGAGCTTTTAATAATACCGTAACTTACCCAAAGACCAAGTCCGGTTCCTTTTCCTTCTTTTTTTGTAGTGAAGAATGGTTCGAATACTTTTGTTAAGGAAGTTTCCGGAATTCCGATTCCGTTATCTTCAAAGATCACTTTTATATTCGCATCTTTAATCGATGTGCTTACTTTGATGAAAGATTCTTCTTCCGATTTGAATTTTTCTTTTTTTTCGGCAATTGCATCAACTGCATTTATTAAAATATTAACGAAGACCTGCTGAACTTGATCTGCGATAAGCGGAACGGATGGCAGCGATTCATCCATTAAAGAAATAAAATTAATGTCTTTGGTTTTTTTACCAACTTTTACAATTTCGATAGCTTCTTTAAGATTATCGTTTATGTCGGTAGATTTTAATTCATAATCAGATGGGCGCGAGAAATCGACCAAATCACGAATGATTTTGGAAATTCTCGTGATCTGTTTTTTTACAAGTTCAAGTTTTTCTTTTATAAAACTATCTTCGGTTTCTCTTTGTACGATTTGGACTAAAGCGGAAATTGAAGCTAACGGATTCCCAACTTCATGGGCAACTCCTGCTGCAAGTGTTCCTATGCTTTCCATCTTTTGTGTGTGGATCAATTGTTTTTCGAGCATTTTTTTATCGGTAAGATCACTATGAATACCGAAATAACCAACCACTTTTTTAGTTTCATCAATGATCGGCGAAACTAACAATCGTGTATGAAGAGATTCTCCGCTTTTCTTTTTATTCTCAATTTCGCCAAGCCAAACTTTTCCTGTAGAGATGGTTTTCCACATTGATTCCCAGTACTCTCGCGAATGTTTTTTACTTCCGAAAATATTCGGGTTTTTTCCGATGAGTTCTTCTTTTTTATAACCGCTTGCCCGTTCAAAAGCCGGATTAACATAAATCATGTGCCCGTTAAGGTCGGTTATTTGCAATGGATTTACAGTATTCTGTGCGACGGTATAAAAGCGTAAAAATTCAGATTCTTTTTTCTTTTCGCTTGTAAAATCTTTGCCGAGCAACAGGATATTTCTTTTTTTGTCTAACTCATTGATAAATGGTGAGATGAAGATATTTACGTCGTAAATATTCCCTTCTTTGGATTGTACCGTGATCTCGAATTCGGATGATGTGTTATGTTTTAATGAAGAAATAAAATGTTCTTCAAATTTAGGAACAGAAGCTGAAGCGAGGATTCCGGAAAATTTTTGCCCGATGATGTGATCTTTTCGAGATGGAAAAAATTGTAACGCCGCTTCATTTAGTTTTAAGATTGTCCCGTTTTCTGCAAGTACAAAACATGGATCGTGAAAACCTTTTAGGGCTTCAAAATTCATTACGCCTTCTTTCTCTATGGATAATAATTACAAATTTGTATCACAAAAATAGAGAATTTTCTTCACTTAAAGAATTTGTTCACAATCCGTTTTTGTTTAAAAAATTTGAAATAAAGTTATGCACCTGTTCAAATTCGATTAAAAATGCGTCGTGACCGAAAGGGGAATCGATCTCCTCATAATCTGCGCCGCTGATAAGTGCGGCAATATTTTTTTGTTCATCCGGTGGGTAGAGAATGTCAGATGAAATTCCGACGATTAAACATTTTGCCGAAATTTTAGCGAGCGATTCTTCAAGTGTTCCTCTGTTGCAAGCAACGTTGTGGGAATCCATTGCATTGGTGATATACAGATAAGTGTTCGCATCAAATCGTTTTACTAATTTTTCTCCCTGGTAAAGTAAATAATTTTCAACTTGGAATTTTTCATCCGAAGGGTCTTTGTGTTTCTGTTCGAGTTCTCTTCCGAATTTCAAGTTAAAATCTTCGGGAGCGCGGTAGCTTATCATAGCCGCTATTCTTGCGGATGCAAGAGCTTTTGGCTGTTCGGTGTAATTGCCGTTTTGCCATTGCGGATCATTGATAATTATTTGCCGCGCGAGAGTATTGAATGCAATCGCCCACGCGGAATGTTGAACCGCTGTAGCGATCGGAATTACCGATTTGATAAAATCGGGAAACATGATTGCCCATTCAAGCGCCTGCATTCCGCCCAAAGAACCACCGGCAACTGTTACAAGTTCTTTTACTCCAAGTGTGTCAAGTAATTCTTTTTGCACTTTAACCATATCTCTAACGGAATAACGGGGAAATTTCATCCGGAATTGTTCTTCAGTTGTTTCATCAAGTGATGTTGGACCTGAGGTGCCGTAACAACCGCCGAGAAAGTTTGAACAGATAACAAAATATTTTTTTGTGTCAAAAACTTTTCCCGGTCCGATCAATGAATCCCACCAACCTGCCTTGTGCAAGTTCATCTTGTTGTATTTGTAAAGGAATTCGTACGGTTTTGAATTTTCTACTTCTTCTTTATCGATTATCCCGGCAGCGTGAGCATTTCCTGTTAAAGCGTGGCAAATGAGAATAGCATTTGACCCATTATCATTAAGCTGACCGTAGGTTTGGTAAGCTACGTCAACCGCAGTTAATTTATCTCCTGATTCCAATTGTAGTGGATCTTGGAGAGAGTAAAGGTTTTTGAATTTCGTTCTTGGAGTAATCATTCTTATTTCGTTCGTACTTTTTAAAATTGATAATAAAGGGAAAGTTTTTGTGCAACTTTCCCTTCGGAAAAAATTTTATAAGCGGTTATAACATACAAAATCAATTAACGCTAAATAAACTGTTAGTAAAGTTCACTTTGCCTATCACCGGAATTTTTCTTGTAAGAATATCCAACACCGGACAATGTTTTTCAACTACCCGTACCAACTGATCCAATTGTTCGCTTGTCGCCGGACTATCGATTGATGTTGAGTAGGAAATATCTTCAAATCCCGGACGAACATTTTCATCGAGACCAAAAAATCCTTTTAAGTTTAGGTTTCCTTTTACATTAATTTTAACTGAATTAAGGGGAATTCCAAGCACTGCGGCATAGGCGCTGTAAACGATCTCCTGGCAAGTTCCTAACGCTGCGAGCACAAGTTCAACTGGATTTGGACCTTCGTCTGTTCCGCCAAGTTGTACTGGTTCATCAATCAGAAGTGAAAAATTTCTGATTTGTGCAGAACATTTTAATCCGTTTTGCAATTCTGTTCTGGCGCTAAAAACCGCTTTAGAATTGTTTTCATCTTGATGAATTGCGCTTACCACATTCGACACTTGAGTTTTAATAAAATTTTGCGGCATATAATCTCTAACTTCCTTTATAAAAATTGCGGAGCTGCAATTTTAGCAGCTCCGTTGAATGATAAATTATTTGTTAATGTTTGCAGCTGCTTTTAAAGCTTCTTCAAAATCTTCCTTGATATCGTCTATATGTTCGAGACCAACGGAAACACGAATTAAATCAGGAGTAACTCCAGATTCAATTTGTTCCCTATCGCTTAATTGCTGATGGGTTGTAGATGCGGGATGAATGACGAGTGTTTTTGCATCGCCAACGTTTGCCAATAGACTTGCAAGTTGAACATTGTTGATGAACGCTTTACCCGCTTCAAGTCCGCCTTTAACGCCGAAGGAAAGAACCGATCCAAACAATCCGTTACGTAAAAACTTTTTGGCATTTTCATGATAGGGATGAGATTTTAATCCCGGATAAGAAACCCAGGCTACTTGAGGATGGTTTTCAAGCCAGGCAGCTAATGCCAAAGCATTTTGTCCGTGCCTTTCAATTCGCAATGAAAGCGTTTCCAAGCCTTGTAAAAGAAGGAAAGCATTGAATGGACTTAAGCATGGGCCTAAATCTCTTAAACCCTCTACGCGAGCGCGAATAATAAATGCGATGTTTCCGAATGGTCCCTCAGCGCCGAAGATTTCCCAAAATTTTAAACCATGGTAACCCGGACTTGGTTCAGTGAAAATTGGAAAATTCCCATTCCCCCAATTAAATTTACCTGAATCAACAATTACACCGCCGATCGAAGTACCGTGTCCGCCGATCCATTTTGTTGCTGAAGCCACAACAATGTCAGCACCATGGTCGATCGGTCTGGCTATATAACCGGCTGCGCCAAATGTGTTATCAACGATTAAGGGAATATTGTGTTTGTGGGCTACGTCTGCAATTTCTTTAATGTTCGCAACATTCAATCGTGGGTTACCGATGGTTTCAAGATAAAGCGCTTTTGTTTTGGAGTCGATCAGTTTTTCAAATTCTGAAGCGGAATCTCCTGAAACAAATTTAACATCAATTCCCAATCGGGGGAATGTAACTTTAAATTGGTTATATGTTCCACCATAGAGAAGACTTGTTGAAACAATATTTTCGCCGGCTTGAGCAATTGTAGTGATTGCCAACAGTTGCGCGGCTTGTCCCGATGCAGTAGCCAATGCTGCAACTCCACCTTCAAGAGCGGCAACACGTTTTTCAAAAACGTCGGTTGTTGGGTTCATCAATCTTGTATAAATATTCCCGAATTCCTTTAAACCGAATAAATTAGCGGCGTGATCGGCATTATTGAAATTGTATGAAGCAGTTTGATAGATCGGCACAGCGCGCGAATTTGTTGTCGGATCAGGCACCTGACCAGCGTGCAATTGCAACGTTTCAAATCTGTAGTTTCTTGGTTTTTGTTCAGCACTCATTTTGATTCCTCTTTATTTTAGTTATTGTTTTTATGTTCAGTTATAAGCAAAAAAAAACCTCTTCAGGAAAGATTTCTGAAGAGGTTTAATACCTGCTTTCTCATCTTTCCACAATTCCCGGGTTAACCCGGAACGGGCAGGAAGTAGCACCAAAGTTCACGTTTAAAGTGGTGGTTGCTAAGGTTGTCATAGGGCCTGTTCCCTCAACCTTTCTCGATAAGAGCTTTTTTATTTTATAAGAACATACAAAAAAGCCCTTCTCGAGTTTTTACTTCGGAAGGGCTTTAATTAAAATTTTAGAACGTTTAAGCTAAGACCATCCGAGTCGATGAACACATCATCATACAACAGAGGCACATTGCCATATTTTTAATTTCGATATTTAAATTTTTGTTTTTCATTTTAGTAAGTGCAAAGATAATGCACGAAAGTCCATTTGTCAATTACTTTTTTGTTAAGATTGAATATTTATGAGTAAATCTTGGCAGCTTTTTCAGCGGAAGTTACAATTCCTTTAATTAATGCTGAACTAAAGCCGTTATGTTCCATCTGGTTCAAGCCGGAAATGGTAATCCCACGTGGTGTGGTAACTTTATCTACTTCACTTTCAGGGTGATTTTTGTTCTCGAGTAGAAGTGAAGCGGCTCCCTTTGCGGTTTGAGCCGCCATCATAATTGCATCTTCGGAATGAAATCCGATTTCAATTCCCCCCTGGGAAGCAGCGCGAATTGCACGGAGGAAAAATGCAATTCCGCAAGCGCATAATGCTGTAGCGGGTCCCATCAACTCTTCTTTTATTATTAGACTGCTGCCGAGAGCGTTAAAAATCTGTTCAGCATAGGTTAATGCTTCGGGTGAATCAGAGGAGAGACACGTCATTGATTCTTGAATGGCGATTGCGGTGTTAGGCATTGCGCGGACAATTTTTATTTGTCCTCCAAGAATTTTTTTCATAGCGGAAACAGCAGCACCGGAAACAACCGAAATTACCGTATGCTTTTTTGCTTTTAATAACGGTTTGATTTGCAGAAGTAGATCATTTAACTGCTGTGGTTGAACGGCAATTATTATAATATCCGCTTTTGTTACGGCTTTTTTGTTATCATTTGAAACGGAAAATCCTTTAGATGAAAATTCAGCCAGCGGCTCCGTATTTCTTCTTGTTAGAATTACATTTTGTGGCGAAACCAACTTTGCGTGAACCAATCCGTTTGCTATCGATAAGCCGATATTTCCACTTCCAAGGATTGTGATAACTTTATTTTCCATTTGTATTCCCTTTATGTAATTGTTTTTATTAGCGCTTCTTTAAACGAAGTATAATCTTTGTTTGTTTTAACTGATATTTTTTCTTTCTCTAAACATGCAGAAAGTCTTTTCGGCATCTCTGTTTTTTCTTTAAGTACATCGTCCACAATTTCAGAAAATTTAGAAGGATGCGCAGTTTCCAGAATTGCTGCGTTTACTTTTTTATTTCCGTTGCTCTCTAAATATTTTTTTAACGCCAAATAACCCACTGCACCGTGCGGATCAATTGTATAACCGAATTGCTTCTTTACTTCTTTTATAGCTGATAATGTTTGTTCATCGTTATAACTTGAGCTGGAAATTTTATTCCGAATCGATTCTACGTCATTCCCGAATAAAGAAATAATTCTCACAAAGTTACTGGGATTGCCAACATCCATCGCATTGGATAATGTTTGTACAGAAGCTTTCGGTTCGTACCTACCGCTTTCTAAATAATTTGGGAAGATGTTATTCGCATTTACCGCCGCAATAAATTTTGCAATTGGCAAACCCATAAATTTAGCCATCAATCCGGCTGTTAGATTTCCAAAATTTCCGCTTGGCACAGAAACAACAAAGGGGAGCGACTTATTTTTTACTTGCTTGTAAGCTTCAAAATAGTAAAAGGATTGTGGAAGCAATCGAGCAATATTTATGGAGTTTGCAGAAGTCATCGAGAAAATATTTTTCAACTCGGAATCATTGAACGCTTGTTTTACAAGGCTCTGGCAGTCGTCAAAAACTCCGTCAACCTCAAAAGCAAAAATGTTTTTACCAAGCGTAGTTAACTGCTGCTCTTGGGTTTTGCTTACTTTTCCACTTGGGTAAAGAAGTGCAACTTTAATTCCTTCCTTTTCGTAAAAACCATTTGCAACAGCGCTTCCCGTATCGCCGGAAGTAGCAACGAGTATCAAAGTCTCTTTCTTTTCATCTTTTAAATAATGTTCTAAAAGATTAGCAAGAAACTTTGCGCCGAAATCTTTGAAAGCTAAAGTTGGTCCATGGAACAATTCGAGAATTGAAATATTTTCTGATAATTGAACAAGAGGCGCCGGAAAAGAAATTGCTCTATCAATAATCTTTTGCAGATCAGTTCCGGCAATATCATCGATAAAAAGTTTGGCGACTTCAAAACTGATTTCCTGAAAAGGATATTTTTCAATATCACGAAAAAAACTTTCCGTTAGTTTCGGAATTTCATT
Source organism: Ignavibacteriaceae bacterium (assembly GCA_036170205.1). Lineage (GTDB taxonomy): Bacteria > Bacteroidota > Ignavibacteria > Ignavibacteriales > Ignavibacteriaceae > UBA1563. The sequence continues at coordinate 9,266 of JAVHOS010000174.1, forward strand.
CGGCATGAAAAGTCCGCCGTCATCAGCAATTCCTTTTAAGACAGCCTCGCGGAAGGAAACTTGCGTTTGTCTATTATTTGTACTGAAAAATTTCACAGGGTATCCAATAAAGAAATTATTTTAGGACCTTCATGATTTATTTTAGAAATAAAAATATCGCTTCTCAATTTTATTTTGGTCAGCACTTTTTTCATTTCAGAGCCAATAAGTTTAGCTTCTTTCTCGCTTCTGCTTAACGCAAAAACAGAGGGACCGGAACCTGAAATGCTGCAACCCAGCGCACCATTTTTTAACGCGCTTTCTTTAATAATAAAGTAATTCGGAATTAGCGCACCGCGAATTGGTTCAATAATAAAGTCTTCAATTGATCTTTTGATGAGATCGTAATCGGGTTTCATTAATCCGGCAACTAATGCGGAAGCGTTTCCCCATTGTCTAACAGCATCGGAGAGTTTGATTTGCGAGCGCAAAATTTTTCTCGCAAACTCCGTTTTAATTTCAATGTGAGGATGAATTACCGTGCAGTGTAAATCTTTGGGTGTTGGAATAGATATTACATCTGGCGGAGAACAACCTCTTACCAAAGTAAAACCTCCGTACAAACAGGGAGCAACATTATCAGCGTGGGCGCTGCTGCCACTTGCTATTTTTTCACCTTCTAAAGCAAAAAGTAAAAGTTCATCTTTTGAAAATGGTTTCTTCAAAAGGGAATTCAATGCATACACAGAAGCAACAGCGCTGGCAGCGCTTGAGCCGAGTCCGCTGCCCAACGGCATTTTTTTATGAAGTTCCATTTCAACGCCAAACTTACCATCGACCGCATCCATCATGGCTCTGAGTGATACTGCAGCAGTATTTTTCTTTGCATCTTTTGGTAAATGGTGGTCGTCGCCTGTAATTTTAGTAATGTGAATTCCCGGTTTATCTACAATCTTCATTACCAATTCGTCGCCGGGAATGTGGAGGGCGAATCCAAAAATATCGAATCCCGCTCCGACGTTTGAAACGGAAGCGGGGGAGAAGACTTTAACTTTTTTTGCTTTAAATAAATTTTTCATTACGAAAGTAAACCTTTTGCTTTCATTAATTCGGCACAAAGAATTGCGCCGCCCGCAGCGCCGCGAACGGTGTTGTGTGACAGTACAGAAAATTTGTAATCAAATAAATTACAGTCACGTAATCTTCCAACAACCGCCGCCATTCCCTTATCAATATCTCTGTGGAGACGAGGCTGCGGATATTTATCTTCATAGAAATAATGTATCGGCTGAACCGGCGCAAGGGGAAGATCATAATCCTGCGGTTCTCCTTTAAATTTCTGCCAGACTGAAATAATTTCCTCCTTCGAAGGTTTGTTTTTCAATTTTACCTGAACAGATTCGAGATGTCCATCGACAACAGCAACGCGGTTACATGACGCGCTTATTTTAATATTGCTCTGCTCAATCTCTTTACCATTAAATTTGCCGAAAATCTTCAAAGGCTCGGTTTCCATTTTATTTTCTTCGCCGCCGATAAAAGGAATAACATTATCAATAATGTCAAGACTTGAAACACCCGGATAACCGGCGCCGGATAAAGCCTGCATCGTAACAACATTTAATTGCTCTATTCCAAATGCGTCTTCAAGAGGTTTGAGCGCTAGAATCATTCCAATTGTTGAGCAATTAGGATTTGTTACGATTGAACCTTTGCCGAATTTTTGCACTTTTATCAATCCAAGATGTTCCGGATTTACTTCAGGGATAAGTAACGGAACATCTTTATCAAAGCGGTGATTTTTGGAATTTGAAATAACATGATAACCGCTTTTTGCGAAAGCTTCTTCAACTTCTCCGGCAATGTTTGCATCTAATCCGGAGAAAACAACGCCGCATTCCAAATCAGGTTCAGTATTTTTAACAATGAGATTTGCAATTGCATCCGGAATTGGAGTTGGCAAAAACCAATTTACAGCATCTTTGTATTTTTTGCCTGCTGATCGATCCGAAGCTGCAACTTCCACAATTTCAAAAAACTGATGATCGCTTAATAGTTGAATAAATTTTTGTCCAACACTGCCGGTTGCGCCCAGGATTCCTACTTTTATTTTTTGTGATGACATAGTTTTTCCTTTTAGATTTTCTTAACTCAAATAATTTGAAATTCTGAGAACATCCGCAAATACTCCGGCTGCAGTTACATCGGCTCCGGCTCCAGGACCTTTAATTACAAGGGGACTGTTGATATAATTCAAAGTGTGCACCGCTAAGATGTTGTCGCTTCCGCTCATAAAATAGAACGGATGATTTCTATCGATTGCTTGTAGAGACACTTCGGCTTTTCCCCTCTCTAATTTAGCAATGTAGCGTAAAACTTTTCCATCTTTTTCTTCATTCATTCTTAGTTTTTCAAACTCCTCATCATTTTCTTGAAGAACGCCGAAAAATTCTTGAACGTTTTTTACTTTCCGCGCTTTCGGGAAGATTAAATTTTCCACTTTAATATCAGATAATTCCATTTGATAACCGCATTCGCGTGCAAGAATCAAGAGTTTTCTTGCAACATCTTTTCCGTTCAAATCTTCCCGCGGATCAGGTTCGGTATAACCTTTTTCTCTTGCTTCGCTAACAACGCCGCTGAATTTTTTCCCCGCTTTAAATGAATTGAAAATATAACTCAACGTTCCGGAAAGTATTCCTTCGATTTTTGTAATTGAATCGCCGGTGCTTACTAAATCCTGAATGGTTCCGATGATCGGTAAACTAGCGCCAACATTAGTTTCGTACAAAAATTTTACGTTATGTTTAGCCGCGGTTTCGCGCAACTTGTTATAAAAGAGAAATGATTTTGTGTTCGCTCTTTTGTTTGGTGTTACAACGGAAATATTGGATGAAAGAACGTCAAGATAGTACTGCACTACATCTTCACTTGCGGTGCAATCAATAAAAATTGAGTTTGGCAAATTGAATTCCTTCATCGCATTTACAAAAACCGGAAGGTCTGAAACTTCATTTGATGCAGTTAATGCGCTCTCCCATTTATCGAGCGAAATCCCTTTGTTACTTACGAGCATTTTTTTTGTGTTGATAATTCCGCAAACATGCACCGAAGTGAAAAATTCAGTTGCTAATTTTTGCTGGTGATTTTTTAATTGTGTTAAAAATGTTTTACCGATCAATCCGGGTCCTACCAAAAAGAGATGAAGTGATTTTGTTTTTGATAAAAAGAAAGATTCGTGCAACGCATTGAGCGCCTTTGCTTCATCCTTTTTAGAAATAACGACGGAGATATTTAATTCCGATGAACCTTGCGCGATCGCGGCGATGTTAATTCCGTTCTTCCCAAGCGCTTGAAAAACACGTCCCGCAATACCGGGAGTTTTCTGCATATTCTCTCCCACGATGGCGATGATGGCAAAATTATTTTCAACTTTAACTTCGCTGATCTGTTTTTCAAGTAGCTCTAATTTAAATTCCTTTTCAATCGCATCTTTCGCTTTCTTTTCATCTCTTGGAGGAATTGCCAGGCAGATTGAATGTTCAGATGAAGCCTGGGTAATCAATACAACGTTGATATGATGAGCCGCCAAAGCGCTAAAAATTCTTTCAGCGATACCCGCAACGCCTACCATACCGCTTCCTTCAACCAGCACTAAAGAGATTGCATCGATAGATGAAATTCCTTTTATAAGAAAATCATTTGCAATTTTTTTCTTGCTGATTAATGTTCCTTCCGAAGAAGGATTAAAAGTGTTTTTTATGCGAAGCGGAATTCCCCTTGCATGCGCCGGCTGCATTGTTGGCGGATAAATTACCTTGGCGCCGAAATGTGATAACTCCATCGCTTCATCAAAAGTAAGATGTTTTACAGGGAAAGCTTTTTGTACTTTTTTCGGATCCGCAGTAAGTACGCCGTCAACATCGGTCCATATTTCAATTTCTTTTACGTTAAGTGCCGCACCCAAGATCGAAGCGGTATAATCAGAACCGCCGCGTCCCAGAGTAGTAGTTTCATCTTCTAAAGTAGAAGCGATAAATCCGGTGGCAATCTGCAATTTTTTGTTTGCAGCAAAATGTTTTTGAATATTTCTATTTGTTAGATCGAAGAGAACCCGCGCATTGCCAAATTGTCCATCGGTTTTGATGAGAGAGCTCGTATCTAAAAAATTGGCGGGAATTTTCCGGTCGTTTAGCGCTTCACTGATGGTATAAGCAGAAAGTCTTTCCCCGAAACTTAAAATATAATCGAGCGTTTTGTAGGATAATTCTTTTATTAAAAAAACACCGTGCAGAATATCATCAAGTTCATTCAACTGAAATTTAATATTTGCAATAACGCTGCTTTGCTTACTAACAGAAATTAATTCTTTTGCGATCGAAAGATGTTTGTTCTCCAACTCTTTTAAATTTTCTAAATAAATGGGATTACCTTTAGCGGCAAGGTGACTCGCTGCAATTAATTTATCAGTAACCGTTTGGTAAGCAGAAAAAACAAGAGCGATATTCTTATCTTTTTTAAGAGATGCCTTCACTATCTCGATCACATTTTTTATCCGCTCAACCGAAGCAATGGAGGAGCCGCCGAATTTTAGTATTTTCATTGTAAGTCCAAATTTAGTGACGCGCAAAAAAAAACCGGCTTCTTTTGAGGAAGTCGGTTTTTACACATTTAAATAGTATTATGCTATTACCAACTTCCGATGTCCGGTGGTGTTGTGGTTCCCATGCACATGGTGCTGATAATATTTGTTTTCTTGTTTTTCATTTTTTAAGTAAGCCAAACGTAACATAAAAAATATTCTTTGTCAACAGCGTGGGAAGAAAAAATGAATATTATTCCTTCCGAGTGCAATCTTATCGAAGAAAGTTTGGAATAACATAACAATAATGTTGAACCTTCTTAAGAGTTTAATTCATTAAGTGGAGAATATGATTTTTGCTGAGGAAGGAGATACAGTTGAAGCCCAGAACGTCTTTTTTTGTAATTTAAACTTGGTTCAATATAATAACAGTGTTAATTATATAACTCACCTTACGCATAACTTGTGATTGAATTGCCCCGACATTTATGTCGGGGATCAAATCAACGACTCGAACTGGGCTTTAGCCCAATTTTAGCAGTTATTTTGGCTAAAGCCACAAGTTTGGTGTCCCATTTATCCCACGAGCTAAAGCTCGTGGCAATTCAATATCTAATAATGCGTAACATGAGTTATATAAATTAAGTTAATAGAAAGAAGTTTTATGGGAAATAAAGAGATTCAAGAGCAGAGAAT
>JAVHOS010000175.1:0-14458 GCA_036170205.1 Ignavibacteriaceae bacterium
AATTTTGTATTAAATGGAATGCCACACAAATCTCATTCGGCAAAACATTTTTTTCAGTAAGAAGCGTTTTAATTTCTTTTGCAATTTGTACGATCTCATCTTCTCTATCCTTCGCCGGAAGAAAAACAACCGAACCATCATCTTTAAGTTTCTTATCACTCTGTTTATCGTTGAACAAACTTCCGGAAAGAAATGTTTTGAATTCATTGTTGCCATTTTTTTGAGGAAAGGAATAAGGATAAAATCCGTTTTGCTCAAATTTGTCTTTCATTTCTCCGGCTGATGAGAACAATCCGCGATTACTACTTTCGTAATCGAGATTGATATAGAAATTTATTCCCGGAAGAGCTGATAAAGTTTTTAAGAATGTTATTTCGGGGTTGGAAAATTCCGAGTAACCAAAAGCGTAAATAATATTTACTAAGCCAAAAAGTTTCTTGAATCGTTCTGCAATTTCTTTTAGAGAAAGATCATTCACTTCGAGGATAATATCGCCGATCTCATAGAGATGAAGCTGACTTAGCAGTTCGGAATAGCTGGCGAACACCGTTGCCAATTCAAAAAGTTTTTGTCTGTCCATTCCTTCTACATTGTCTAAATCTTTCAACAAAAAATCATACGTAATTCCACTTCGTTTGTATTCGGAGAAGAGACTTCTGATCCGATCCAAACTTCCCTGCGGAATTGATTTTGAAAAGCTTCTGAAATACTCAAGTTTATTTTTCTGAAATGCTTTTTTTAAGAGAACCGACGAAGCCGCCTCCGAAGCAAGAGACAAAGGCTTCTCAACACTAAAAAGTTTTTCGGCAAGCGTGAAAATGGTTTCGCTCGGTAGAACAGAAACTGCCTGCGCAGGAGATTTGTCTATTATTTCTTTTTTTAACGAACGCACTTTCCGGTTGGTAGGAACCAGATGCAAAATTTCATTCGCTTTCCCTTGAAAAATTTTGTCCTCAATCAATTTTAGCTGGGCAGTTGAAAAGTATTGTCTGTTGGTTAAAATCATTTTTTGCCGGCTTGGATAAGAAGGTCGTGATACGACAATCGCAATTGTTCTTTCGGATCAATCTGCAAAGCGGTTAACAAGAATCGAAACCGCTGCTGCGCATCTTTTTTTGACGAAATGACTTTAGTTTCCAATTCAATAAAATTGCCGAGTTTTTTCACTTTGTCAAGATGAATGCGCGTATTATCATATAAATAAAGGAGCCGCTCTTTTTCAACCACCACCTCGCAAGCCCACAAATTTCGCAGAAAACTTTCGGCATGCGCTTGGTGAAGTTCCAGAATTTCAAAATTTGACCAGCGGTTTTTCCCGTCTTCATTTCGTTGGTAGCGTATCAACTGCTGACTTTTCCCTTCTTTTCGCAGTTTCAACAATCCCTTTGGAGATGAGAAATAAACATCTTTCTGGTGAAGGACTCCCGATTTCTTTGCCTTCAATTTTTTTAAACTTTTCAGTATTGTATCGAAGTTTTTTACTTTTATTTTTATCTCTAAATTAACCGGCATATATTCAGTTTCCTCTTTTACTATTAAACTGATGAATTTGTTTTTTCGTGGTTTATATCACTTTACAAAAAATTGAATTGATTTTTGTTATAAACTAAGTAATTTTAAAACAAAAATTTAGATGAGTATGAAAAAATATTTTATTATAGCGCTGTTGATCGTCCCGATGAGTTTTCTTTCTCCTCAAAGTATTGGAGAGGTAGCTCCCGACCGTGCACCGCTTCAGTTTCCTGACAATGCGTACGGCATGGATCTTCTTTTTGGAGAAGGAGGATTCGGTTTTGGCGGCTTTTACAGAAGTAATATTAATACCACGTTAACATTTTTTACCGATCTCTCCTTTTCCGAAGCGAAAGATGAAAATGAGTTTGAGTACGTTGATTACTGGGGACAGACGTATACCGTTGGAAAGAAAAACAGAATTTATCTCATCCCTCTTTTTGCAGGACTTCAGAATCGAATCTTTGCAAATGATCTCGGCGATAATTTTCGCCCGTACATAAACTTTGCTGTTGGACCAACAATGGTAGTTACAACCCCGTATGAACGCGAATTTTTTAACTCTCTGAAATATGCGCTGGCGAACTATACGGTTGGAGGTTATATTGGTTTTGGTGCAAATTTCGGACTCGATCAAACGCATCTTGCCGGTATAAACATTCGCTATTACGTAATTCAGTTTTTTAATCGGGGAATTGAAAGTCTGGAAGGAAGACCGAAAAAATCATTTGGCGGTTTTTTTATCACATTAAATATCGGATCGATGTATTGAAAACTTTTGAAGCTAATAAGTTTAGTGGATTTCCGCCGCAGTTGTTTTCTTTTTTTGAAGGATTAGAAAAGAATAATTCAAAAATTTATTTTGATAAACACAGAGAAGAATACGAGGTATTTGTTGTTAAATCGGCAAAGGCTTTTATTTCAGCGCTCGCGCCTTTCCTTGAACAACTGAATCCATCGATACGAAGAGAGCCAAAGTTCAATCAAACGATTATGAAATTGAGCAAAGATATGCGGTTCTCGAAAGGTGTTCCCTATAAAACTTTTCTGCTCATTCACTTCGGCAGATTTAAAATGGACAGCGAATTTTATGTTTATTTTGATAAAGCGGGAGTTCAATACGGTATGTTTCTTAATAATTCAAAAGAAGAAAATCTATTCTTCAAGAAAAATTTAGAGAAGTATGAAAAAGAAATTGCAAAAGTCTTTACCGGTTATAAATTGAATAATCAACTCTCTTTAACGGAAATGAAAAAGGAAATGGTGCTGGTAAGAAAAAAGTTTGATTTCAGTAAAGATGGGAACCTCCTTCAAAAGATGAAATTTATTCTTCTCGAAAAAACAATTGTACCAAAAGAGAAAAAGATCATTTCATCGCCAAACTTTATAAACGATATTATAAAAACATTTTCCCGGCTTTATCCCGTTTATTGTTTTGCCATTTCGGAACAACCGCTAAAACTTATCGCCAAATTTGAAGAGCAAATGGGAGTTGCAGATTAATCTGCTTTCCACTTGATCGTACAGCCTATCGCATATGTTTCGGGGACTGAAATTTCTTCACCGCGCAAATATTCTTCAATGGCGTTTTGTAAATATTTTGTCTGCACTTTTTCCGGTTCCCGCCAGTTATCATCTATCTTTCCGGTATAAATTAATTTTCGATCAGCATTAAAAAGGAATAATTCCGGTGTAAACGCAGCTCCAAATGCTTTCGCGGTTTCCTGCGATTCATCTCTTAAATAAAGAAAATTAAAATTTTTTTCTTTTGCCCGTTTCTTCATTTCCTCAAAAGAATCTTCTGCATATTTGTCAGAATCATTTGCGTTGATAGCGACAATTTGAAGACCGTCTTTCCAAAAATCATTTTGAAGTTTTATAATTCTTTCTTGATAGGCTTGCACGTAAGGGCAATGGTTGCATGAAAAAATTATCAATAATAATTTGTGTGCTGCAAAATCCGAAAGCGTGTAATTTTCTCCGTCAATACCGGGAAGTAAAAAATCCGGAGCGGTGTGACCGAGGTCTATTCTTTTACTCATCTTCTTATTCCTTCTTATTTTTTCTTAATTTCCTTATACAAAATCGCTACTTTTGAAATGAAATTTTTCTACTTTTTATTATTAATTATATTCCCGGTGATTGGTATGAGCCAAGAAATCTTTTTTTCGTATAACCTTTATAATGCGTACGAAAACTATCGTGAATCGTCATTAATCTGCCGGAGAATAAAACATTCGGATATAATGCCACTGATTGAGAAACTGCGTCATAACGGAAAATTTGTTGTACATAAATTAGGTGTATCGGTTGAAAAAAAGGAATTATTTTTAATAAAAATTGGTGCGGGCAAAACAAAAATATTTCTCTGGTCTCAAATGCATGGAGATGAATCAACTGCAACCATGGCATTGTTTGACATATTCAATTTCTTTTCAGCAAGTGATAATTTGAATGAAATAAGAGAAAAAATTCTTAGCGAAACAACACTTTATTTTTTGCCGATGGTTAATCCCGATGGTGCAGAAATATTTCAGCGAAGAAATATTTGGGAGATTGATCTAAACAGAGATGCGAGCAGAATGATTACTCCCGAAGCGGAGATTTTAATGAATACTTTTGATAGCTTAAAAGTTGACTTCGGATTTAATCTCCATGATCAAAGCACGCGGTATTCTGTTGGAAGGAACTATAAACAAGCTACAATCTCGTTTCTAGCGCCGGCTTTTAATGAGCAAAAAGATTTAAGTGAAAATAGAGATAAAGCGATTAAACTTATCGGCATGATGAATCAAGTTCTGCGGCAATTTATTCCCGGACACGTTGCAAAATATTCCGATGATTACGAACCACGCGCTTTCGGAGATACATTTCAGAAAAAAGGAACAAGCACCATTCTAATTGAGTCCGGCGGCTGGAAAGATGATATCGAAAAACAATTTATCAGAAAAATAAACTTTATTAGCATGTTATCCGCTTTTTTATCAATTGCAAATAATTCTTATCTGGAAACTTCTTCAGGAGAATATGAAGCGATCCCCATGAATGAGAACCATCTTTTTGATCTTCTTCTTACTAACATTACAGTTGAAAGAAACGGTCAAAAATTTCCTCTCGATATTGCAGTAAATGTCAGCGAAGAAAATATTGAGTCCAGTTCGGCATTTACTTCGTATGGATTAATAGAAGATCTCGGCGATCTTTCAGTGTTTCATGGAATTGAGGAAATGGATTGTTCGGGTTTATCTTTTAAGGAAGCGAAAGTTTATGCTAAAAAAGTGGAAACAGAAAAAGAATTTTCGGAAATTGAATTTCAAAAGTTAGTTGAAAACGGGATAGGATATTTACCTGTTCAAAAAGCATTGCTTCATTCGAAGAATCGCTCACCTTTGTATGAAAAATTTCCGGTTTGTTTTGTTGATGATGCGGATTACCAATTCAAATTAAAAATTGGTGAACAGCCCGCATTTTTTCTTTATAAAAACGACGCACCGAAATATGTAGTTTTAGGCGGTAAAATTATTCGTCTGCATAATACAAAATGAATACCAACTTAAAAAAAATCCCCAATTTGGTAATGCGAGGTTATTTTCTTTTATTTTGAAGTACAGTTTATTAATTATAAAAAAGCTATTTAATCGATTTACGAATGAATAAATCCTCAGAGTTTTACGACGAATTTAATAGAGAAGCTATCCCTCACATGAATGCGCTGTTAAATTTTGCCATTCGCATGACGGGAAATGAGGATGATGCAAACGACCTTGTGCAAGAAACGTATCTTCGCGCCTTTCGCTTTTTTGATAAATTTGAGAGAGGAACGAATTGTAAGGCATGGCTTTTTAGAATTCTCAAAAACACTTTTATCAATTCTTACCGAAAACAGAAAAAAGAGCCCAACAAAGTTGATTACGAAGATGTTGAAAATTTTTATGAAAATGCGAAACCGTCTAATACAGATGATTCCCATCTCGAACGGGAAATTTTCGACAATCTTTTAGATGATGAAGTTTCGGATGCAATCCAAACACTTCCGGAAGATTTTCGAACCGTTGTAATTCTCTCTGATATTGAGGGCTGCACCTACGATGAAATAGCGGATTTTATTGATTGCCCCGTCGGAACCGTTCGGTCTCGGCTTCATCGAGCAAGAAAAATGCTCTACTCAAAGCTGTATAAATACGCCGATGATAAAGGATATATTTCCAAAGGTTAATTTTTCTCTCAGTAAACAAAACTCATTCTCCTAAAAGCTTTCTTTTTCGGACGATTTCCCATAATAGTTGGTCTAATAATTGTGAGCGAACCAAAACCGCAATGGAACTCATCTGCATCGTAATTAATAATCGATTGCTCCATGCTTAGGGACAATAATATTTTTGCAATTCCTTCGATAAATGAATATATTTACCTACTTAAAAAAGTAGATTTTATGGCAAAAGTTAAAAACATTCAAGCATTCTGCAAATTTTGTAATTCCATTCAAAAAATGGAACTCACCGGAGAGACTTTTACTTCAGTTGAACACGAAGGAAAAGAGTGGGCAAAATGCAAAAAATGTAAGCAGATTCTGCTTATAGAATCAGTTACGATCGTTCGAGATTCCAAACATAAAGTCGATCAAATTGTATTAGAGAATTCAATCGACTATTCACCAGAGAAAACGTATAGTGTCGGGGAAACTATCTATCACAAAACGTGGGATGATTTTGGAATCGTAACTTCCAAAACTCCGCTTTCTAACGGAAAAGCATCTATCACGGTTGAATTTCAAAAATTAGGATTAAAAAAATTACTTGAAACACATTAAAACTACCCCGGAATTGAGGTGAATTAATTGGTAGGAATTACAATTTCAGAAAATGAGTCAATTGATAAAGCTCTTAAAAGATTCAAAAAGAAATACGAACGTTCCGGCGTATTAAAAGAATTTAAAAAGCGAACTTTTTTTGTTAAACCTTCGGTTAAAAAGCGATTGGAAAGAATTAAAGCTACCCGCAGAGCCCAACGAAATGATGATATGGATTAATAAAAAAGCCGCCCCGATTAATAGAGGCGGCTTTTTTGTTGTACCTATTAAACCTTCTTCTTCAAATAATATTTCTCAAAATGCCTTGCTACGCATGCCATAGCTTCATCCGGCGTGTTGCAAAAAGAAAGCAAATTTAAATCTTCTCTGCTAATCATGCCGGATTCAACCAGAGCATCAAAATTGATTAGATTTTTCCAATACTTTTCATCATAAACAATAATCAGCAAATTCTTTTTGATTTTCCCGGTTTGCACAAGAGTAACCATCTCAAAAAATTCATCCATTGTTCCAAATCCACCCGGAAAAACGATCAGCGCTTTACTGAGATACGCAAACCAAAACTTCCGCATAAAGAAATAATGGAATTCGAAACTTAATTGAGGAGTAACATATTTATTTACAAATTGTTCAAATGGAATTGAGATATTTAATCCAACCGAATAACCCCCCGCCTGTTTGGCTCCTTTGTTGGCAGCTTCCATTATTCCGGGTCCACCTCCGGTGCTGATGATAAACCGGTTGCTGTCCAAACCTAAATTTGCCGACCAATTAGTGATCTTTTTAGAAAGATCAACGGCATCTTCATAGTATTTGGACATATCGACGTGTTGCTGTGCGGTACGAAGTTTCTGTGCAAAATTGGGAGTGGTTTTGGGATCGGAGGCTTTTATCTTATTATATTCCTTTACCGCATCCTTTTTTGAATGGAGCCTTGCCGAACCAAAAAAAACAATGGTATCTAAAATATTATATTTTTTGAATCGCGCAGCCGGTTCTAAATATTCGGAAAGGATCCTTACTATCCTTGCATCTGCCGAGTGAAGAAAATCTGATTTTTCGTACGCTTTAAATTTTTCCATAAAAGATTTTTAGTTAGTGAAATAAATTATGTTTATTATTTTGGGGACGTAATATACTCTATTTCTATTTTATATAATCATTGAATTATGAAAAAACTCACTTTATTATTAATACTTACCGGCGCTCTTCTTCCTGTTTTTGCTCAGAGAATAAAAACAGAGATTGATGATATACTTAGGAAAGTACCTCCAAAATCAAATTATGGCATTCTCATCATTAATCCGATGAAGGAGGATACGATCTATGCACATAATGTAAGTACCCCGTTGATCCCGGCTTCAAACACCAAATTATTTACAACTGCCGTTGCCATTTATTATTTGGGATCTGAATATCAGATAACAACAAAATTCTTTACAGATGCCAAACGCCAAAATTCAAGTCGATTGGATGGGAATCTCTATCTAAAGGGTTATGGAGATGGATTATTCACCGATGATGATCTTGATAAAATGATCTACGACCTTAAAAACAAGGGAATTAAGGAAATTAACGGTGACATAATAGGTGACGATACTTTTTTTGATAATGTTTACTCAAGATCAGATTGGATAGAAGATGAAACAAAAACGATGTCACTTCCGCCTGTGAGCGCACTCGTTCTCAATAAAAATAAATATGTGGTTAAGAAAAAAGTCCGCAGAAAACGATTTAAATATGTAACTGAATTTTTCTCTGATCCACCTCTAATGATCGCTGAAATACTCTATAATAAATTGAAAGCCGCATCGATAACAGTCAATGGAAAATATAGAAAAGGGGCAACTCCAAAAACAGCGGTAGAGCTAACTGCTCATTCGATAAAACTGAAAGAATACCTCCGAACTGTAAACAAAAGGAGCGATAACTTCCTGGCAGAGTGTCTGTTTAAAATAGTGGGGGCGATTTCTTCGGGAAAAGAAGGTTCCGCATTTTATGCGGCGCAAACCATCAATAAATTTCTTTACGATAACGATGTTCCATCCGAAGGAACAAAAATTGTCGATGGATCAGGGCTCTCAAGAAATAATCAGGTTTCTGTCGGATCCATTACCGGACTGTTGGAAAAAATCTATTTTGATATTAGATATTACGATACTTTTTATAATTCACTAAGCACCGCCGGAACCGATGGAACACTGCGGAATAGAATGAAAGACCCGATGTTGGATGTAAATTTTAGAGGGAAAACAGGAACATTAAATGGAGCTTCTTCGGTTTCGGGTTATTTAAAACTGAAGAATGGCGACGATATCATTATCAGTATGATCTTCGAATTCTCTAAAAACAGTAATAATTATTATAGAAATGTAGAGGATGAAATAATCGAAAAATTAGCCGGATTCGATTATGAACCCGGCAATTAATTTTAGCGCGGTAAAGCTGGATTCGTGGGAACGCTCTGTCTTCCGCCCTGCTGGATAACGCTATTTGTGTTATCATTTTTAGCGGTCGGGAGAAAGAAAAGATTCACAACAATCGCCAGCACAACCAACATACCGGCAAGCCACCAGGTTGATTTGCTTAAAAAATCAGCTGTTCTTCTTGTTCCAAAAACCGAACCAACATTTGATCCGCCAAAAGTACCAGCTAAACCGGAACCTTTGCTTGCTTGCATCAAAATAATAATTATCAATAACGCAGAGATAATTACCGAGATACCTATTAAAACGCTATACATAAACACCTTTCTTCTGTATAAAATGGTAGCGGGGGAGGGATTCGAACCCCCGACACATGGATTATGATTCCATTGCTCTAACCTACTGAGCTACCCCGCCATTGCTGTCAAAATGGCTTTCAAATATACTAAACATTACAATTTTAGCAAAAATTATCCTATAATTCTTAAAAATTTTAAACCATTTTTCGTCGATGTTGTTTCCCGGGTTCGCTAAAAGACCCAACTTGAAAAGAATGACTTTCTTCCCCTGATTTTCCAAAATCCAAGGGCAAACGGGAAATGATTGTAGTCAGACGTATCACAGATTACTAATCTGTGATACAAATTTTATCCTTTGCGATATGCTTCCATTAACAGTTCCAGATCACTTTCGTAATAAGAGTGCAGAAACTCTACATCTTCATCGGAAAGTTTCGCGAACTCTTTTACATTCGCCATTGCTTGTCTCTCATTTCTTATACCGGGAATTACGGCAGAGACTCCATCGTGGCTTAAAATAAAGCTCATCGCAAAATTGTCTTTATCCATTTTTCTTTTTTCAGCTAACTCAAACACTGTGTCTAATTTATCAAGAGAAAGATTTAACAATTCCGGATTAAGCCTATTGCTTCTGTGGTCATTTTTCGGAAAAACTTTATCTCTTGAAAATTTGCCGCTCAATAAACCAAAGTGAAGAGGAACTCGTGCAATTATTCCATAGTTATTTTCCACAGCTAAGGGAAAAACTTCTTTCAGACCAATTTGATTGATAATACTGAAAGCTATTTGAAATGTGTGCCCGATCTGGTGTTCAACAAAAAATTTTGCTTCCGCTTGAGGTTCAAATGTGTTGAGTGAAATGCCCCAATAACGAATTTTCCCCTCTTGCTGAAGCTGTTCCATTGCTTCGATACATTCCCCTTGTTGTAAATGCCGCATTCGTGCACTGTGTAATTGGTAAACGTCAATCACATCTTTTTTTAATCGTTTTAAACTTTTCTCGCAGGCTTTTAGAATATATTCTTTTGAATAATTTATTCCGGCGGAACCGTCAGCCAGCAAAGTGTTACCGACTTTAGTGGCAAGAATGATGTTGTCCCATTTTCCGGTAAAAACTTTGCCGAGTAATTCTTCGCTGTGTCCAAGCCCGTAAAAATCTGCCGTATCAAAAAAATTAACACCGAGTTCAACCGCTTTAACTATGGCTTTCTTCGATGTTTCATCATCTACTTTGCCCCAGCCGATGGGAACATCACCCGCCATAACCGGTCCTCCGATTGCCCATGACCCAAAACCAATTTCAGAAACTAATAAATTTGTTTTCCCGAGTTTTCTATATCGCATGCTTATTTTGAAAGTTTGTTTTTGATGTTTGCCGCATATTCGTTTTTGTAGAGATTTGCATCGTTCGATTTCCAATCTTTGATTGCGATTCCTGAACTCTGCAAGCGTACATTTGTTTTTGCAATACGATTTATGGGATCGGGATGCGTGGAAAGGAATGTAGCAACTTTGCTGCTCTTAGAACTTACTGATCCGTCATCGCGCATTTCTTCAAAAAAGAATTTTACAGCTCCCGGATAAAAACGGGTATCTTTTAAATAATCCACCGAATACTTGTCGGCTTCGTCTTCATCCGCTCTGCTGTTGGCTAAAAATGCAAGTCCGACAAAAAGATTTGAAGCAACCTCAGCAACTTTGGAAGGCTGGCTGCCGAGAAGCATTCCAACCAAAAATTGAACGCCGTAATATTTTGTCATTCGCTGCGTTGCATGTCTTCTTTCCGCGTGCGCAATTTCGTGCCCTAAAACTCCGGCAAGTGCCGCTTCGGAATCGAGATATTTTAACAATCCGGTATAGACGTAAACATTTCCGCCGGGGAGAGCAAACGCGTTCAAAGTATTGTTGTCGGCAATTAATTCAAGCTTGTAATCATAGACATTCTTTTTTGCAATTTTAGGTGAAGTTAAAACTTGCTGAAAAATGCGTTGGTCGATGTACGTTTTAATCGAAGGATCACCTTTGAAGATCGGATACTCAACTTGATTTTTCATCATCTCTGCCGATACATCATGCCCCAGTTTTATATCTTCTGAATCGGAGAACATATTAAATCCGCCGCTCCCGCTGCATGAACTGATAGTAACAATTGAAAATATCGATAAAAAAATATTTATGAGTTTCTTTTTCATTTTTACTCCTCGTTATTTATTAGAGAATGTTGCTGCCATACATAATCCAAAAGTTCGTTTATTCCATATCGTGTTGCTGAAGAAAAAACCAGCGTTGGAGAATCGGCGCCGCGAAATTTTTTCTTCTTCAGTTTGATAATTACCTGTTCAGACAATAAATCTGCTTTGGAGATGCTTATAATTTTTTTCTTCAGCGCCAAAATTTTACTGTGCGATTTTAATTCTTTCAGCAAAATTGAAAAATCTTTTTGATAATCTTCCGATTGGCTGTCAATCAAAAATAAAAGAATTTTTGTTCTTTCAATGTGACGCAAAAATAAAAGTCCGAGTCCTTTTCCTTCCGAAGCGCCTTCAATTATTCCGGGAATATCCGCTACCGTAAAACTTTGATACTCTTTATAACGCACAATTCCCAAATTTGGTTCAAGTGTAGTGAAGGGATAATCGGCAATTTTCGGTTTTGCTTCAGAGATCGTAGAAATTAAAGTTGATTTACCGGCGTTCGGAAATCCAACCAGACCAACATCTGCAATCAGTTTTAATTCTAAAATAACTTTTATTTCTTCACCCGGTTTGCCATCTTCAGCAAAGCGCGGAGTTTGGTTTGTGGGTGTGGCGAAATGAGAATTTCCTTTACCGCCTCTTCCCCCTTTTGCCACAACAATTTTCATTCCGTTTTTATTCAAGTCGTAAAGAACTTTTTCCGTTTCTGCGTCTTTGATAATTGTTCCAACCGGAACTTGAACAAGAATATCTTTTCCGTTTTTTCCATCTTTTAAGGAATTTGCTCCGGCATCTCCATCATCGGCAGAATAATTTTTTTTATATCGATAATCCAACAGAGTCGAAAGATTACTGTTGGCAACAAAAATTACGTCACCCCCTTTGCCGCCGTTACCGCCGGAAGGACCGCCTTTGGGGACATATTTTTCGCGGCGAAACGTTACCGCGCCATCGCCCCCTTTGCCTGCTGAAACATTAATTTGTGCATAATCAATAAACATTAAAACTCCTTATCACGAAAAAATTGTTCGACCTTTTCCCGAAGCAAGTTTGCTTCTTTTCCTACTGAATTTACGCGATAAGAAAGAAAAACATCTTTTAAAATTTGCTTTGCTTCATCTTCATTTAAACATTCCGCTATCCGTTCAAGCGTGTTCACAAAATCTAAACTGTCCTGATTAAAAATAGCGCTGATAATTTTCATCGTCTCCTTTGTAGTGAAGTAGCTGAAGATATCTATTTCGGATTCATTAGCTGTAACATCCGGTTCTGAAGTTGTTTCTTCAAAAAGCGGTTGAGAAAGTTCTTCGTTCTCTTCTACAGGTAATGATACTTCCTCAAGAAGCGCTTCATTTTTTTCCAACTCTTCTTTAAAATATTTTTCAAAAGAAAGTTCTCCCTTCCCGGGTTCAATTTCCGAATCATTACCCGGAAATTTTTCAGTTACAGATTCCGCCTCAGCGCTCTCCCGGATATTCAAATCTTCAGTTTCATCTTCAACAGTAGAAAGATTATCAACATGATGCTCTTCTTCAGTTATCCGTTCGCCATCAACGAACTCTTCTTCTTCCGATATTATTTCTACTTTCTCCGGCAACGCTTCTTCTCTATTGAATTCTTCTTCAGATCGCAATTCTTCTTCAACCGGAAGGGGTGTTTCGCTTTCCGGGGTGTAGCCATCCAGTGTGGAATCTGTGCCGATACTTTCTTCCTTTGCCTCTTCTATTTTTTCGTCAAAACTAATTTCATCCTGCGAGAGAATAATTTCTTCACTCGATTCTTCCTCATCTAAATTGGATGAATCATTTTCTCCAACCATCGAATTCAACGTTGTTTCAAATTCTTCGCGGGCATATTCAGGCTCTGCAACAGTGCTAAGAATTTCATCGGAAAGCTTCTCTCCATCATGCAGCGCTTCTTCCGCTGATTGGAAGATATCAAGCTGAGCTTCATCTTTCGGCGCCGCTGTTGATGTTGCTTCTTCAGCGGCAGATTGTTCATCTTCAAAAGTAATCGGACTGAAAAGCGCTGAAAAAATTTCTGAAAGCTCAAACTTTTGTTTCGGATCAACGGAAAGAAGTTTTCTTACTTTGAAGATATGGTTGTGAAGTCCCTTATCTTTTAAAAAGATTTCGAGCGTTTCGATCGATAATTTGGTTTTTGTAACCTCACCTGTGTTGATAAACTCTGCCGCATCAATCAGCGCATTCTCAATCACATTTTTCATTTGCTGATCAAGCAACTGCTTCTGTATTTTTTCAAGAAGCGATTCAAATTCATAAATACTTATCGTTAGCAGTTGTTTCTTATCAATAATCGTGAGAAAAATTTTCTTGTAGTAATCGAAAAAGTAGAGATAATTGAAAAACAGTTTTACTTCTTCCTGCGAACGAATTTCAGTTGAATCGAACACAAACTTTTTCAGCGTCCACACCGGGCGAAGGAGATACGTTAATTGAAAAGTTACCGCCTGCTGAATGATCTTTTTTACTTCCTCGTACGGAAGGAGTTTGTTCTTCTTAATTTCACTGCTAATAGCAAAAAAATGCTGTGCGATCTCGGAGCCGCTGTAATCAAAAACAGATTTTTGCAAAAGATTTTGGCGGTCAAGAAATATGAGATAATCAATTTCCGCTGAAATATATTGTACAATAGCCGGGTGGACTTTTGCCCTGGTTAGATCATCCAAAGTAAAAAACGATCCAAGCCGTTTAATCTTATTCAGATTAAAATCGGTGATAAATTGTATTTCCTTCTCAAACATTGCATATCTCAGTTATTCTTACCTTTAAAATAAAAAAAATCCCGGTCAAAAGTGAATTCGGGAAAGCATCTATTTAATCCCCGTCACGCTAAAAAGGATGTTATTCACCTTTCCAAAGAAAAATTAATCTCTTCAGTAAAGTTAATACTTCAGCAATTGGTTCACATTCTCAAATGACTATTGACCAATGACTGATGCCCCATCAACCATCGCCCATCAACCATCAACCATCTTCCATCAACCATCATCAACCTACACTACTCTCTTTTGTAACCGTTTGAAGATTACAAACTGTTCTCCGAATTTTAACGGTTGTGTATATTCTTCTACGCTAAGCTGCTGAATCGCTTTATAAATACTTTCCGTATAAAGATTGATATCAACTTCGCCAAGAAATCCCTTCATTATACGGGAAGGCGCCACAGAATATTTCATCGCCAATTCGCCAAAAT
>JAVHOS010000176.1:0-14446 GCA_036170205.1 Ignavibacteriaceae bacterium
CCGCTCTTGTTCCGGGTGCAAACTTAAAAATTACTTATGAAGAAAATGATCTTTTTCAACTTGCTTCTAAAACGCTTTTTGGTATCCGCGGACAAATTGATTTTTCAAAAAGAACGAAACTTGGGTTTTCAGCTTTAACCTTAACACAGCAAACATTAAGCGATAAAGTCCGTATCGGAGAAGAACCGTTAAGCAATTCAATTTACGGCGTTGATTTCAGTACTTCTGCCGATCTTCCATTCCTAACAAAAGCGATCGATAAAATAATTCCAACGCGGGAAATGTCCAGCGTAAGTTTAAGCGGTGAGTTCGCTTATATGAATCCCGACCCCAACACGAAGAAAAGCACTATCTCTTCGGATGAAGGCAAAAGCATCGCCTACATCGATGATTTTGAGGGTTCAAAAAGAATTATTCCTGTTGGAGTTTCTTATACTTCATGGAAAGACTTGAGCATTCCGAACGAATTAAAAGCGCTTTCAACTTTATCAACTCCTAACGATTCAGTGACTATGACCTACAAAGGAAAAAGCTTTTGGTACAATGTATTACCATCCAACGTTATGGTAAAAGATATTTGGCCGGAAAAGAAAGTTGCGCGGGGAGATGAGCAAGTTACTGTTCTCGATTATGTTTATATTCCCGATGTGCCGGGCAGCTACAATTATTCAAGAGACATGGCAACGGTTAACAAACCGCAGACCTGGGGTGGAATGATGAAACCGCTTTCATCAACCGCGAACAATCTTATTGATGAAAATATTGAGTTTTTGGAATTCTGGCTGCAGGTAGATGCAAAATCTGAAGACTCAAAAATTTACATCGATCTTGGTAAAATAAGCGAAGACGTTATTCCGAACGAGCATCTAGATACCGAAGATAAAAACTCAAATGATCTTATAGATAACGGCGAAGACAATGGTTTAGACGGAATGCTTGATGCGGCTGAACAAACTTATTCCGGCTCTTCCGAAGGTGATCCGAGCCACGATAATTTCAGTTATAAAAATTCAGGGAAGGGCGATAAATCCGATTATGTAAATATCAACGGCACGCAAGGCAATGCCGCTTTAACAGATATAGGTAGATTCCCTGATACGGAAGATTTAAACCACAACGGGTTTTTGGATCAGTTAAATAGTTATTACCGGTACACAATTCCGTTAAGTACCGATCCGTTGAAAAATCCCTACCTTGTGCCTGGAGGAACGGGTTCTTGGCATTTGTATCGCATCCCGTTAAAAGATACCTCTTTGGCATTCGGTAATCCCAGTTTTTCAGTTATTGAATATCTCCGGTTATTTGTAACGAATGCAACCGATACGGTTCATTTTAGAATGGCTGATTTTAATCTTGTTGGAAATCAATGGCAGAAAAAAGATTTGAAAGACAGCATCATGGAAATTTCTGTTGTGAACATTGAAGATAATTATCCTGCATACCAAAGCCCTCCGGGAGTTCAGAGAGAAAGAGATAGAAGCCGTCCCGATGAAGAAATTTTCAGAAATGAACAATCGCTTAATTTAACGTTGACCGATCTGCCGATTGGACAATCGCGGGAAGCGGTAAAATTTCTTTTCCGCCCGCTTGATGTTTTTAATTACACACAGATGAAACTATTTATTCATGGTGAAGAAAATGTTACAACAAGTTCAGTTTCATATGTCAGCGGAAACGAACAGAATGCGGATGTCTATTTCCGTTTTGGAGCTGATACAAATAATTTTTACGCATATAAGCAGCCGATAACTCCCGGTTGGAATGAAGTGAGCATTCTTTTTAGTGAGTTAACAGCCTTGAAAGATGCACGCGATACAACGCAAATTACTTCTGAATTTATCCAAAAAGTTGCCGGGCAAGAAAACCAATTTTATGTAGTGAAAGGAAATCCTTCTCTTACCGCTATCAAATTTTTATCAGTGGTTATTGTTAATAGAGCTACCGGCACTATTTCCGGGCAGGTTTGGGTGAACGAACTTCGTGTGATCGGCGCTGATGATACACCCGGCTGGGCTTACAGTTTTGGAACTTCTCTTAAACTTGCAGATTTAATGACTGTTAATTTTAATATGAGTCAAACCGATCCTTACTTCCATCGATTGAATGACAGATTTGGTTCAAGAGTGGATTCCAAAAATTGGAGTATGTCATCAGATGTTAACGTTTTAAAATTCCTTCCGTTTGATATGCCCGGAAGTAATTTGAGAGTAACTTATTCAAGAACCGAAGCGCTCGGCAAACCTCTCTATTTCCCCGGAACCGATATCAAGGTTGAAGAGTCGATTAAAAAATCGAAGAATAAATCAGCGGAAGAAATTCGTTCCGAAGCGCAGACATTTACCCAGTCTGACTCATGGAACATTTCGAATATCAAACTGAATATCCCTTCAAATTATTGGCTGATACGCGATACTTGGAATTCGATAAGTTTAAATTTCAATTACAATAAATCATTTAGCAGAAACCCGACGACCCTCGCTTCAAAAAATTGGATTTGGAATGCAGCGGCTAATTACTCGCTACAACTCGGGAGTGATTATTTTTTCTATCCGACAAATATTCCGGTACTTGGTTCGGTGATCTCTTTGTTAAGCGATTACAGAAATGCAAAATTTTATTATGCTCCTCAATCTTTCGCCTGGAATATTTCCGCAAAAAGAAATAGAAATACTAATGTTACAAGAGCGCAGCGAAACAGTGACTCTAAAACAATTATTTCGAGAGACTTTACCTCTTCGCGCGGATTTAGTTATACCTGGAAATTCACGGATAATGCTTTCTGGAATATCGGAACAACCTATAATGTTGATGTTGCTTCCACGCTTTCGTATCTTGAAACAGACGCTTATAACAACCAACGGACAGAAGGTGAAATTTGGAAAGATATTTTTGGCGGTGTATTCTTCGGCAAAGATTATTCCTACAAGCAAGCGTTTGATCTTAAGACTTCACCCCGCCTTCCCTCATTTTGGGATTTGAAAAATTTCTTTACGTTAACGGCTGGATACAGAGCTTCTTATCAATGGGATAACGATTTTAGACAGGAAGAACTTGGCAGACGTGTTGGTGTAAGTAACGGAATTAATTTAGGATTTACTCTTAAATTAAAAGCTCTTGCAGCGCCTTTATTCAAAGATGAAGAAACTACAACTCAACAACGCGCTAATTCAAACGCGCCTTCAAGAAATAGAAATTTTGACGAGAGTAAGCAGGATGCCGCTAAAGCCAATCCAAATCTTCCTGCACAAGCAATTGTTAAAACTGATTCAACTCAAGCGGTCGATTCATTAGCAGGCAGACCTACTGTAATCACTAAAGCAGTTTATTTGTTAAAGACTTTAGCAAGAACTCTTTTATTTGATTATGAAACGATCAGCGTAACATTTTCGAATGATAATTCCACCGCCTCGAATGGAATTCGTGGAAAAGGGACAGGCTTTAAAAACTTTTGGGGATATAAATACAGCGCTAACGAAGGTCCATCGCGTCTCTACATGTTTGGCTTGAACAACGATGTTGGACCTAGAGCAGCTAACGGTAATTTAACAGATAATTATAGTCAGCGGAATTCAATTGATTTGAAAACTTCCAGACCGTTGTGGGAAGGAGCCAGAATTGATCTGAATTGGAAAACCGGTTGGTCGATCAATAAATCAACTTCACTTCGCTCCGATTCAACCGGAGTAACGAGTATCCAAAACATTACTTCTACCGGAACATTGGATCGTACTTTCTTTACACTTCCGCCGGTTTTTGCTCTTTCAATGTTCAAGAGCGGTATAAAGCGGGTGAGTGAATTATATGATCCGAAATCAGCTAATAAAATTGAAAATCTTTCGCAAGCATTTATGCAAGGATTTGAAACGCTTCCACTTGTGTCGAAGATCGGATTCTTAAAAACTCTTATGAAATATGTTCCGCGCCCGAATTGGCGGATTACATGGGATGGGCTTGAGAAATTTGCAATTTTCAAAAGTTTCGCTAAAAGAGTAAGTCTCGATCATGCTTATGGAGCAAATTATACTGAAGGGTGGAGGATAGATACTGATGGAAAGCAGGCGACATCATCGCAAAAAATATCGTACGGATTTTCACCTCTCGTCGGTTTGAATCTTACATTAAATTCTTTTTGGGATGGGAACTTCTCCGGGAACGTAAAATATTCAACGCGTACAAATTATGATCTTGCCCCGACCACCCAAAAAATTACAGAAGGTTTCTCGCGGGAGATAGGTGTATCGCTTAATTATTCTAAGTCAGGTTTTGAAGTTCCCCTTTTCGGAATTGCATTAAAGAATGATATTGAATTCAGTTTTTCGTATTCCAACTCGAAAAATTCTACGATAGTTTTTGATATGAATCAATTTACTGAAGCAGGGACGCCTCAGGACGGAACTATCAGAACCTCGCTAGAGCCGCGAATTAAGTATGTTATTAGTTCCCGTGTAACTTTGTCTGTATTTTACAAACGGTCTTCCATTACCCCCGAAGGAGCTGCAAGAGTCACAGCCTCTACTATAAACGAAGCCGGGTTGGATGTGCGAATTTCAATTACTCAATAATTTTTTTATCAACTTTGGTGCACTTTGGAATTTGTTCAAAATCTTATAGAAATATTTTTACATCTTGATGTGCATCTTGGAGAATTAACAGCACAGTACGGAACCTTTACTTACGCAATTTTATTTTTTGTAATTTTTGCCGAAACAGGTTTTGTCTTTACTCCGTTTTTACCCGGAGATTCTCTTTTATTTGCTTTGGGAACGCTCGCCGCGCTCGGAAGTTTGAATATTTATTTTTGCTTCTTTCTTGTTGTTGCCGCCGCATTGTCCGGAGATAACGTAAATTATTGGATCGGACATTTTCTCGGATCAAAAATATTAAAGAAAAACTCAGGCAGATTAATTAAAAAAGAATATCTCGAGAAAACCAATTCCTACTTTGAAAAATACGGAGGAAAGACGATCATCATTGCCCGCTTTGTTCCAATTGTTAGAACGTTTACGCCCTTTACCGCCGGACTTGGAAGAATGAGGTACGCAAAGTTTATTTCTTATTCAATTATCGGTGCAACATTATGGAGCGGGTTACTAGTTTTTGTAGGATATTATTTTGGCAATCTTCCCTTTATAAAAGAGAATTTTAGTCTTGCAATTCTGGCTGTAATTCTTATTTCAATTCTGCCTGCAATACTTGAAATGGTTCGGATAAAATTTTTTTCAAAACGGGAGGAATAAAAAATTCAACTTGTACAGATGAATTAATTCGATTAAGTTTGATTGAAATTTTTATCAATTAACTGAAGAATAAAATGGAAGCAGCAAAATCAGACCGTTTACTCTCTCTTGATGTGTTTCGCGGAATCACCATCATGGGAATGATCCTTGTGAATAATCCCGGCAGCTGGGGCAATATTTATCCGGCTTTGGAACATGCCGCTTGGAACGGCGTAACACCAACCGATTACATCTTTCCTTTCTTTTTATTTATCGTTGGGGTTGCAATTACTCTTTCACTTACCAAACGAAAAGAGAGAGGCGACGATCAGAAAAAATTAATGTTCCAAATTTTTAGAAGAGCAATAATGATTTTCTTGATCGGTATGGCGCTTCACGGCTTCCCTTATTTCCATTTATCAACAATTCGCATTCCCGGTGTTCTTCAACGGATTGCCGTTGTTTATTTTTTTGCCTCGCTTATCTTTTTAAAAACGAATTGGAAAACGCAGGCGTACATTGCCGGTGGACTACTGATACTCTATTGGATGATCATGACACTTATCCCGGTTCCCGGTTATGGTATGCCGAATTTATATATTCCGGTTATAACCGATGCTGCAGGAAAAGCGTTATTTGCGCCAAACCTGGCAGGGTGGTTAGATCATTATTTGCTTCCGCAACATTTGTGGAGAGTTACAAAAGTCTGGGATCCGGAAGGATTTTTAAGCACGATCCCTGCAATCTCTACTGCGTTAAGCGGCGTACTGCTGGGCGCTTGGCTGCGAACAAATAATGACAAAACAACAAAAGTTATCTGGATGTTCATCTTCGGAAATTTGGGAATTGTGCTCGCAACTATTTTTGACATGTGGTTTCCGATCAATAAAAGTTTATGGACGAGCTCGTACGTTTTGTTCAACGCCGGAATGGCTCTCCACTTTTATGCTCTCTGTTACTGGTTTATTGACGTAAAAGGAATTACCTGGTGGACTAAACCGTTTATTGTTTATGGTACAAATGCAATCACAGTTTTCTTTTTATCAGGCATCGGTGAAAGATTGATGGGATTGATTGAGGTTACAAATAATGCCGGTGTTAGCGTTGATCTTCAATCTTTCTTGTACGATAAATATTTTTTGTCTTGGCTTGCTCCGCTTCATGCTTCGTTAGCCTGGGCGATTATTTATGTAGCTGTTTGGCTTGGGTTGATGTGGATTCTTTACGCAAAGAAGATATTTATCAAAGTTTGATCTAAGCGAAAAAAATTATTGAAAAGTTAAAGCCGCAGAAAATTATTTTGCGGCTTTTTTATTTCTATCGAAACCGAAAACTGTTTCCCAATATTTTTTTCTTAAATGCAATGAAGTTTTCGCATCGGTTTACTTTCTGACTAAAACGACCAGTCGGATCGAAGAACTCTTGCCGGAAGAAATTTTTATGCTTAATTTTCTGATGAGGAAAGGAAGTATTAATTGCATTCAATCTTCGTTTGTTCATTAAAAAAGGTAATAATTGAACTATATAACCAAGTTGTTAACATTTGTTTTCGTTCTTGCGGCTATTTACCCCGAAATTATTTTTTCCCAAAAACAATTATTTGTTAAAAATGGTGAAGAAAATTATTCGATCGGTAAGTATATATCAATCTTCGAAGACAAAGAAAATAAGTTGGGTATTGTTGAAGCCTCCTCTGATTCGATCAAAAACAAATACGTTTATCATTACATGGAAACTCTGAATTTAAGATTTACCAACTCTACATTTTGGATCAGATTTGTAGTAGTTGATACATTAAAAGATACCGCTTCAGTTATAGCAGTTCCTCAAAACGGCAGAACATGGGTACTTATTAAGAATGAACCGACTATTGAAGACATCCGTTTATATTACAGAGATTTAAATGCCGGAGGGAATAATTATATTGAAAAAAAGGCAGGCAGTGCTGTTCCTGTTAGTGATAAAACTATAAAAATGTATGATTTTATTGCCAGTTTTCTTGTTCAAAAAACTGTGCCCGACACAGTGTACTTAAGAGTACAAACACGGGCACAGTTTATTCTCTCATTCAATATGCTCACTATCGGTGAATATGCTATCCATAGTTCAAAAAGAAATTTTTTCCACGGAATTCTTTTTGGAGTTTTCATTCTGTTAATGGCTTACAACATTCTTCTTTATTTTTCAATAAAAGAAAATGTTTATATCCTGTACGTACTTTATATATTTTGTTATACACTATTCCTTTTCACGTATGAAGGGTATTATTTTGACATTATCGGAAGGACTTTTCATCACGATTATTTTATTTTGCCGATGGGTGCAAGCTCCCTGGGAGGGGTATTCTGGCTGCTGCTCACAAGGGAATTTTTATCTACAAAATTGAACCTCCCATGGGCTTATAAACTACTGACGTATTTTACTCCGATAGTTCCAATAATCTTCATCTGTACCTTTACTTTCAGCACACCGTGGCTGTCTTCGGTATGGGGTATTTGCCTTCTAGGATATTACCTTCTTGGATTTGTAATCGCTGTTATTTTATTAAAAAAAGGAGTTTATTTATCAAGATACTATATACTTTCTGTAAGTGGTATGGTGTTAGGCATTATGCTTATTAACTCAACCCGAAATGGTTATCTACCTCTGCCGTATAATTTTTGGACCCGCAACTCGATACATTTGGGAATTTTATGGGAAGCGGTGGTTTTAGCGGCTACGGTTGGCTACAGGTTTAACTTTCTAAAAGCCGAAAAGGAAAGAGAAAAATCTCTTATGAGAAACCAGATAGCTTCGGACCTTCATGATGAAATAGGAAGTAACCTGAGCACAATCTCTTTACAAAGTCAGTTGATGATGAAGAACCAACTTCTGGATAACGATGTAAAAGAACGGTTGCAGAATATTGCAGATACTGCACGGATGACGACTGATAAAATACGGGATATTGTTTGGTTTATAAATCCTTTTCACGATAAGTCCGAAGACTTAGTTCTCAGAATGAAAGAACTTACCTCAAAGATGCTTTATAGATTGAAATATACTTTTAAATCAGATGGAAATGATATGCACATCTTTGATCTTTTGCCTGATTTAAATATGAGGAGGCACATTTTTCTTATTTACAAAGAAACATTGAATAATGTAATCAAGCATTCGGAGGCTACTGAAGTGAACATTTTACTAACCGCAAAAGAGAAAAAATTTATTATGATCGTCGCTGATAACGGTAAAGGATTTAATGAAGAAAAAATTGTTCTAGGTGCAGGATTGAACAATCTTAGAAATCGGGCGGCACTAATTGGGGCGCAAATATTAATTGAAAGTAATGGCGGGCAGGGAATGAAAATAATTCTTGAGATTCCCTTAAAAGATTGACATCTATTTTAATTCATTGTAAAGCCTCCTTTCGTTACCAGCCCTTCTCTAATCGCTTTTGATACAAGTCCACTTCGTGTGTTTACATGTATTTTGTAATAAATGTTTTTAACATGTGTCTGTACGGTCTGTGGGCTGGTAAAAGTAATTTTTGCAATTTCATTTACAGTTTTTCCATCTACGAGATAGTTAAGAATTTCAGATTCCCTTTTCGTAATCCCGTAGGATTTTTCTGTTTTCTTCATAGCCGTAAACATGCTAAAGACTTTTCGTGCAAGTCCGGCATTTATAGAAGAACCGCCGTCCACAACTATTTGTATCGCTTCAAGTATTTCTTCCGCAGAAGAGTTTTTTAAAAGATACCCGTTGGCGCCATTACATATAGCGTCAAAGATTTTTTCATTATCATCAAAGACTGTAAGTACTATAATTTCGACTTCTTTGTTTATTGCCTTTATTGCTTTAATACCTTCAATACCGTTCATGCCGGGAAGATTAATGTCAGTTAAGATAATGTCTGGAGTATTTCCTTTTGACAATTGCTTCAACACATCGACCACGTTAGTAAATTCATATTCACAGGTGCAGCAATCACTTTGGTTTATTATGGTGCGGATAATGTGTGAATAAGCAATATTGTCTTCTATGATCCATATTTTTGTCATCACTGCCTTCAATTGGGTTAGCCTATTAGTTCTAATTTAATTTATAATTTAACAAAAGCATAGATACAATATCCACACAATTTTTTAAATACCTAAAACTGGGTATTTTTTACCAGAATGTCCTCTGAGTACTCAATTCACCCATTCTCTAATTTTTTTTCAAATATACCCAGAACTTGGTATTCCCAAACAAGGTTTTTGAAGGTAATTTGGCAACACCTTAAAACCAAATATAAAATATTAAGTGAATTCCTTATCCGGGTTTAAGTTTTTGTGGAAATAAAGAAAAGTCTGAAATGGAAAAAAGTATTAACGTTTTTTTAACTGTACTGTATAAATTTTTTTTAATGGAATAAGTTGAAATTATTATGGATAGTATGAATTATTTATTAGACCAGACCGATGTTCATGTAGATAAGTCTAAGTTCGAATTTATTCTTGATGAAGACGGAACTATACTCCGCATAAATCAATCTACCGATTCCTTTTTCCATTTAACAGAGGACCAACTTAGTGGACAAAATATTTTAGATTATCTTAACAATGAGCGGGGACGCGAAAAACTCTTAAACGTTTTCGGAAAATTGGCTGTTAATCCTGAAACCAAATTTACTATTAAGCTGAACTTTTCATACAATAATTTGCAGCTCCTTACCTCATGTGATTTTTCAAAAAGCGGCGTATCAAATGGGAATTATTTTTCTTTAAAACTACTTCCGCTAAAAATATTTAATGAGAAAGAAACTGACGACCGTGCATCTTCAAAACAAAACGAAGTTTTTCCTCAAAAAATATATTCGCCTGACGGGGCGCAAACCCTTATAGTTTCTTCCCTAACACCGGAAATAAAAAAAGGCGCTATTGTTTCTTCAAACGAGTTTTCGCGTGACAACAAATTAAATACTGCCGACTTGCTTGAAATTAATAATAATTTCCGCGACGAAATTACCTGGAGTAAACAAGCAACTGAGATAAGCGAAGAAGGTTTTTGGGATGTAAATTTTTTATCGGAAGAAGTTTACTCTAACAAAAATTTTTGCGAACTATTCGATCTTAATTCTGAAAAATGTAAAAATTGTGATTTCACTCGCTACCAAAGTATGATTGTGGAAGCCGATAAACATAAATTCAAGGAAGCAATAAAAAAGCATATTGCAGGTGAAACTCCCAAGTTCAACGTCGAACACCGAATTAAAACTTGTAAGAACGAACTTAAATGGGTTTTAAGTAAAGGGGAAGTAATATTAAGAGATGACAAAGGCAACCCGATAAGATTTATGGGAAGGATAGAAGATATTACTGTGCGGAAATTAGCCGAAGATGAAATAATAAAGGCGAATAGAAAAGCTAAAGAACTCACGGACATTAAAACGCAGTTTGTATCAATGATTTCGCACGAGTTTCGCACGCCACTTAGTACGATATTATCGTCAACCGACTTGCTCCACGCTTTTAGCGATGAGATGAATCACCAAGAAAAAGAAAAACTTTACGATAGGATTGAAAAATCAGTGGATACGCTTACTGAATTATTGAACGACATTCTTACGCTAAACAAAACCGATAGTGAGAAACATGAGGTAAAACTTGAAGCAATCGAGATTATCGGTTTATGTAAACTCTTTATCGAAGAAGTAAGAATGTCTTTCAAAGAAGTTCCCATAATTCTTTTTAGCAGCAATGTGCAACAACATACAATACAAAGTGATGAAAAGCTTCTGCGTCAAATAATATTGAATTTACTTTCTAATGCGATAAAGTATAACCGCAAACAAAATGAAATAAAAATGAGGGTAGAAATAGGTACTGAGGTTTTAATTTCTATCGAAGACCACGGCATCGGAATTAACCAAGACGACCAGATTAATTTGTTTAGCCCTTTTTTTAGAGGGACTAATACCAATGGAATTTCTGGTACAGGTCTCGGTTTGGCGATTGTTAAAAGTTCGGTAGAGTTACTAAATGGTGAAAATTGGTTTGAAGGCGAAGCTGAAGTTGGTTCTACCTTTTATGTTAAACTTCCAATAAAGGAGGTAAGTTAAGAAAATGACTTCATTAACAAAGAAAAATATTCTCATTATTGAAGACGATATTTCCTTAAGCGATAACTTGAGTATGTTTTTGTCTAAAAAAAATTTCAATATTTTACTTTCACACACGGGAAAAGAAGCCCTTCATATGTGCCTTAAGCACCCCATAAGTTTAATTATTTCTGATATCAACCTTCCTGATATGAGCGGGTTTTCTGTGATTAAAGTTCTGAAAATAAATGCAGCTACAAAATCTATTCCCTTCATCTTTTTGAGTGCAGAGGTAGATCCTGTGGTTATCCAAACAGGATTAAAACTTGGCGCTAAAGATTATATTACCAAACCTTTTAAAGTAAAGAGTTTACTTGAAGTTATTTGTTCTTCAATTGCTTTGTCTGATGAAGAAAAACAGACTATTCTTGTAATAGAGAATGATCCCGATATTAGCGACAATCTTCATTCTATTTTCAGACGAAGTGGTTTTAACGTTGTTATTGCTTCTAACGGTCAAAATGGACTTGAAAAAGCGTTTAGTAACTATCCCGACTTAATTGTTTGTAATACCAAGCTTCCTGACCTGGACGGATATTCGGTGCTTGAAGAATTGACTAAGAGCGACATGACACGAACAATACCTTTTATTTTTTTAAGTGCAAACTCAGATTCGTCTCATCATCGAAGGGGTATGACCCTTGGAGCCGATGATTATATTACGATACCTTTTAATGCTGATGATATTTTAAATAGTGTAAAGACGAGAATAGACAAGTTTAAAAATTTCAAGAAACTTCATAAATCTTCCGGCAGTTTTTTTGAAGATCAAACTGAGATAAAAGAAATTGATCAAGTTGTTGAGGAGAATTTGAAAGAAGTTTCAGCCGTACGAAATTCAGATGTTGAAATTTTTAACGTTGATGAAGTTGAGAATATTATAGAGATGGAAAAAATGGATAAGCCAACTTTCTCGCAAATTTTTAACGAACTTGATCCAAATCTTTCAAATGAGTTAAGCACACTCGGCTATGATGACAATGCGTTTGAATATTTTCTTGCACACAGAACAGTCTCGTTAGATTATGAGAGTTACTGTTATAAAAGTGTTCTGGTTATCGTAGCTAATTTGCACATGGCAGTTCAGAGAGAAGCAATTCTATTTAATAATTATCTTCAAAATGCTATTGAAGATGGGTACATGAAAATTGTTTTAGATATGTCAAAAATAGACTTCTTTGATTCTACTTATACCGGCGTTTTGATAAGTTGCAAAAGACGAATTTCTACAAAAGGTGGTAAAATAAAGTTAGTTAGTAAACAAAACCAGAAGTTTTCTAATCCAATGATCCAACAAAGCTTTGAGAATAATTTTGAAATTTACAGGGACTTAAAACCTGCCATTCAAAGTTGCGGAATTCCGTTATTAGACTCCGGGTCATATTACAACCCGTCAATCAGCCAAAGAGAAGTTTGCATTGATGCAAAACAGTAACACTACGCTTAATTCGAGCAGCAACATCTAGATCGGCACAGCTATTGCAACTGATGCCGGAGATGGGAACTATAGAATTATTCATTTGAAGATAAGAATCCTCTATTTATATTTATAACTTAAAAGGAACGAAAGTAAATCTATCAAAGAAGATGATTTTGATGAAATAAAGTTCGGTAGTAAATAGATAATAGTTAGAGCCTCGAAGTCCGTCGGGGCTCTTCTGTTTTAAATAAAATGAAACATAGAAATTCTGAAGTAACAATTTGCGTCTTTGTGAAAAGACTTATTCGGGTTGAAGGGAATCGGAAACAGCCCCCCAATATTTTTTTCTTAATTGCAATGAAATTTTTGCATCCGTTTTAATTTCAAGCACAGAGAAGTTTTTAGCGGATAAAGATTTGTTCATTTGTATTTCAAAATCACTTTGCTTTTTTATAAGCGAATAATTCCCACCAAACTCTTTAACAAAAGGTTTGAACGATAACGAGTGAGGCATCGTAAAAAACCGGTTGAAAACATTTTTATATTTTGAGATCGGAAGAAATTGAAAAATGCCACCGCCGTTATTATTCACTAAAACTATTATTAAAGGAATATTGTACTGCTTTGCCGTAAGCAGGGAAGTGAGGTCATAATAAAAAGCTAAATCACCGGTGAGCAATACAGTTGGAGTTTTTGAACAATATGCGATGCCCAACGCAGTTGATAGTATTCCGTCAATTCCACTGGCGCCGCGATTATGAAATACGGTAATATCTTTATTCAAGTTTGATGCGAAAAAATCAAAATCACGAACGGGCAAACTATTTGAAAGCATTACATTTGCTTTTAGCGGAAGAATTTCAAGCAGTGTGTTTATCGTCTTGGGTTCATTAGGAAATACCGATGCTGCGAAAATTTTATTTTTTATTTTTTCGGCAGTTGAGTTAGCAGTTGTTAGAAACTTTAACCATCGCTTTTTCTCGGTTGTGAGTTTTATTAGACTTTCTGCTTCTAATAACTTTTGGCAAAACAAAAATGGTTTCATCGTCAACGCATTTTTAGCGTTTCCCGTTGGATCAAACCAATCACCGAATTCGTTAATCAAATATTTCGGAGCAGAACTTTTTTCTAGAAATTGCTCAAGCCCTTTGGATGTAATTGTTCTTCCGAAGTGAAGAATCAAATCAGGATTAAAATCTTTTAAAAAATATTCCGAACGAAGAAGCGCATCATAATTTGCGATCACATTTTTTTTAGAAGATGTACCGAACCGAAGTTGAGAAGCTCCGTCAGCAAAAATTGGGAAGCCGGTTTTGTCCGCAACGGCATTAATCAAGCGTGGAAATTTAGCATTGTATTCATCAGGCCCAACGATGATCAATCCTTTCTTTGCTTGTCCAATAATTTTAAGTAGGGATTTTAATCCTTTCGGAACCGCTTCGGACTTCCTCTTCAATTCTCTTTTATTAATGTATTTCAAATCTAGATTGACCGGAATGTTATCAGTATAGGTTTCCGGTTCAAACGGTTTTTCGAAAGGGAAGTTGATGTGAACCGGACCTTTATTTTTAAATGAAGAAATCTCAAATGATTGCACAGCTATTTTTTTTATCGACTCAAGTTTCTTTTTCGAAATGTCCGGGAGACCTGCATCAACAAAAAAACGGATATGGTTTGCGTACAAAT
>JAVHOS010000177.1:0-1816 GCA_036170205.1 Ignavibacteriaceae bacterium
ACTTTCATTGCGGAGGTTTGTACTATTTTATAAGCTTCTTCGCGTGTGGCTCCTTTCTCTGTAATTTTTAGGAGAATGGTTTGCGAGAAGACGAGTCCGCGGGTAAGGTTTAAATTCTTCAACATATTTTCAGGATAGATTAAAAGATTTTTTATCAAATCTTTCATCTTTGCGAGCATATAGTTTAGAAGAATAGTGCTGTCCGGGATGATAACACGTTCAACAGAAGAGTGAGTAATATCGCGTTCGTGCCAGAGGGAAATATTTTCAAATCCCGCAGTTGCGTTGGCGCGGAGAATGCGCGCGAGTCCGGCAATTCTTTCGCATGTAATCGGATTTCTTTTATGCGGCATTGCAGATGAACCTTTTTGTCCTTTACCGAAAAACTCTTCAGCTTCAAGCACTTCGGTTTTTTGTAAGTGACGGATTTCGGTCGCAATTTTTTCAAGAGTACTTCCAGCTATGGCAAGAACGGAAATATACTCCGCGTGTCTATCGCGTTGAATTACTTGAGTGGAAACGGGAGCTGGAGTTAATCCCATTTTTTCGCAAACATATTCTTCAACTTTAGGAGAAAGATGTTCAAACGTTCCAACTGCGCCGGAGATTTGTCCAACACTAATTCTTTCTATTGCTGAAGTCAGTCGTTCGATATTTCTTTTTGTCTCTTCAAACCATAAAGCGAATTTTAATCCCATGGTTGTTGGCTCTGCGTGGATTCCGTGAGTTCTGCCGACGCAAAG
This sequence comes from Ignavibacteriaceae bacterium, assembly GCA_036170205.1. Lineage (GTDB taxonomy): Bacteria > Bacteroidota > Ignavibacteria > Ignavibacteriales > Ignavibacteriaceae > UBA1563. The sequence continues at coordinate 744 of JAVHOS010000177.1, forward strand.
GGTATTTTTATATTCAATCGCTTTTTCTTTTAAAATCGATTTCAGTTCTTCTAAATCTTGTACAAGAATTTCTCCCGCAGTCTTCATTTGAAATGAAAGAGTGGTGTCGAGAATATCTGAAGAAGTCATTCCGTAATGAATATGCCGCGAAACCGGACCAACATACTCTGCAACGTTGGTAAGAAAAGCAATTACATCGTGTTGTGTGGTTTCTTCAATTTCCAAAATCTTTTTTACGTCGAACTTCGCTTTTTGTTTTATCAGCTCGACATCTTCTTTCGGAATTTGTCCAAGTTCGGCTCTCGCTTCGCAAGCAAGAATCTCAATTTGAAGCCAGGTCTTGTATTTAAAATCATCTTCCCAAATTTTGCCCATTTCCGGGCGTGTATATCTTTCTATCATTAATGCTTCTCCAATTTCATGTTAATGTTTTCATCACTATTATCGCGAATGATTTTCAATGAGATGCTTTGGTTGGTTCTAAATTCTTGTAAAACTCCAATGAGATTTTGCTGATTATTAATCTTGAAGTCATCAATCTGAGTTATGACATCTCCAGGTTTCAATCCGGCTCTTCCGGCGGGAGAATTTTTCTCAACTTGAGTAACGATAACTCCGCGAGTTGACTCAAGTTTGAAATAACCGGCAATCGTTTCATCAATATTTTGAATAGCAAAACCGGGATAAAAATCTCTTTCAATCTTTCCTTTTGATTTCAACTCTTCCATTATTCGTTTTATTTTATTTACGGGAATTGCGAAACCAAGACCGATGCTTCCGGAGTTTCCACCGGCAGTATAAATAATAGTATTCATTCCGATGAGTTCGCCGATGCTGTTAACTAAAGGTCCGCCGCTGTTACCGCCGTTTATTGCCGCATCGGTTTGCAGCATGTTTAAATAATAACGGTTTTGCACCGGGTCTAAATTCATTCCCGTTGCGCTGATAACTCCAACGGTAACGGTTGGTTTATCGTTAATTTCAAAAAGTCCGAAAGGATTACCGAGTGCGATGACCCATTCACCAATAATAGCATCTTCTGAATTTCCAAAAGGAATGTGAGGGAAATTTTC
>JAVHOS010000177.1:1916-14434 GCA_036170205.1 Ignavibacteriaceae bacterium
TCAATTTTTAAGAGACAAATATCTGAAACCGGATCACTACCAATTGTTTTTGCATTGTACTGTTTCCCGTTAGTTAGCGTAACTACAGTTTCAGAAGCGCTTCCGGCAACGTGGTCATTTGTAATGATGTAACCGTCTGAAGAAACGAGAATTCCCGAGCCGAGGCTTTTTACTTTTTGCTTAGTCGTTTGGTCGCCGAAAAATTGTCTAAAAAAGGAGTCATCCAAAAATGGATTAGAAAAAAGATTCTGATACTGTCTAATTTCTGTTACATTTATTCCAACTACAGCAGGACTAACTTTAGCCACCGTTTCGGTTAAAATATTTTTGCGCGAATTGGTTATCGAATTATTTGATTCATCCCTGGCAGATTGGCCAAAAAGAGTAAAAGGAATCAGAAAAAGGGTTATTAAGAATAATTTATATATTGTTTTGTTCATTTTTTCTCCGAAATTGTACGGTACAAATATAAGAAGAGTTCGCAATCAAAGCAGGGTAATCTTTTTAGAATAGCGGATATTCTGCCAAAATGGTGAATGTTTTTAGCGAAAACGCATTTTTTAGCCGATATGTAATTAATCCCTAAAATTCAACTTGATTTTGGATTCTTTTAGGATTACATTTTGGGTGCAGTTACAAATAAATGGGTACTTGATGTCTTTTTTTGATTCCGAATATTCTGAGAACGAGAACGAATTTATAGAAAGTCGAGATCTTCCCGCTTCACTTAAAAAAGCGAAAGCTTTGGTTGAAGAAGGAAAGACTTTCATCAATCAAAACTTTCTTGAAGAAGTTGTTGATCTCTGCATAGAAAATTACCGTTACCGAGATGCGCTTTCTTTAATCGATACGCTGCTGGAAGTTGCGCCTTATAACGCTGATCTTTTTCTACAAAAAGGAATTTGCCTTGTTCAATTGAATCAAAATAGACGGGCGATGAAATTTGTTGATAAATCTCTTTCGCTTAACCCTATTGATGTTGATGCGCTTGCCGAAAAAGCTTTGATCAATATTAATTTACAAAATTTTGAAGAAGCTCAGCGGGTTTTACAGCAAGCCTTAGCTATTGAACCGAAGAATGAACTTATCTATTATCGATTTGGAAAGCTCTACCAGACGAAAGAGCTCTACCCAAGAGCAGCTGAATATTTTGAAAAAGCAGCCGAACTCGATCCCGAATTTTCTGAAGCTGTTTTTCAAACCGCCATTAGCTATGAGTACGGAAATAATTACGAAGCCGCGTTGAATGCTTACGACAGATATTTAGACATTGAACCAAATTGTGAAGTTGGATGGTTTAATAGAGGAATTGTACTTGAAGGATTAAATAAACTTGATAAAGCAATTAACAGTTACGAATTATCCCTTGCAATAGACGATCATTTTACCGATGCATGGTTTAACCTCGGAAATCTTTTTGCTGATCTTGGAAAATTTGATCAATCAATTGAGTGCTTTAAGAATGTGTTAAAGTTGGAGCGGGATGATGAAGCCGCTTATTTTAATATCGCTACGATCTATGAAGAAAAAGAAGATTACGTTACCGCGATAAAGTTTTACACAAGAGCAATTAAAAAAGATTCCGGTTACCACGAAGCATTTCTTGGAAGAGGATATTGTTTCTACAAGCTGAATAAAGTCCGCTCCGCATTAAGAGATTTTCGTTTGGCGTTGGCGGCAAATTACTTTTCGGATGAAGTATGGGATGTTTCGTTATGCGAAAATTTCCAGATTGATGAATCTACTATTTTACGGATCAACGAGTTGATTGAGCTGCACCAGGAAAATCCGGCTGATTTAACTGTTGCCAAAGAATTGTCTAAGAAATATTCTGAAATTTATGCTCTCGATAAAGCAATAGATTATTTATTTAAGGTGTTGCAGCTTCAGCCCAATGACGGTGAGAGCTATTATCAATTAGCAAAATTGTATTTTCAAAAGAAGATGAGCAAACACGGATTATATTATTTGAAGAAAGCTTTTTCAGTTAAATCTGCAATTAAGCAGAAGTTTTCAACATCTTTCCCAGGGGTTAGTCAGTCTAAACTGTTTATCGCCCTGATGGAAGATAATTCCATTTTTCAAGTTCGTTAAATCCATTAAAAAATAACAAATAGTTTATTATGAAAGATACATTTCATCTCTCAACGCAAGTACTAGGTTTACTCGGTCACCCGATAAAACATACTTATTCTCCTTTCATTCACAATATGGCAATCGATTTGTTAGGTCTCGATTACATTTATCTGCCGTTTGATGTGCCGCAATCGAATTTAAGGAATGCATTAAGGGGTATTGTCGCCCTTGGAATTAAAGGATTTAACGTAACTATCCCCCACAAAGAAGCGATGGTTGGTTATGTGAACAGCCTTTCTGAAGAGGCAGGCATTATCGGTTCGGTTAACACCGTTGTAAACGAGATGGGAAAATTAGTCGGATATAATACCGATGTAACAGGCGTTATCGAAACACTCAATCCCTTTAAAGATGAAATTGCGAACAATGAAGTTACTGTGGTCGGCGCAGGCGGCGCTTGCCGTGCAGTAATTTATTCTCTGATCAGAAATTTTAAACCGTCGCAAATCAATATTGTAAACCGAACAGAACAAAGAGCAGACAGTTTGAAAAATTATTTCTATGAAAAGATGAAGTATGAAAACTTCAAAACGTTTGAACTTTTTCCGCCTGACCTTGTTGAAGTTTTCAGAAATTCAAAATTGATTGTGAACGCAACTTCAGTAGGAATGTTTCCGGAAATTGAAGACACGATTATCAACCTGAATAATGCGTTCGGAAAAGATCAGATAGTTTTTGATTTGGTTTACAACCCGCCGCAAACACAGCTTCTTAAAATTGCCGCAGGAGAAGGTGCAAGAATCATAAACGGAATTAATATGCTGGTGCATCAGGGCGCAAAATCTTTTGAACTCTGGACAGGAGAGAAAATGTCAACCGAGAAAATTAGTCAGGCATTAACACTCTATATCGATAATCGATGACAAGTAAGACTAAATGAACCGGATAAATTTTCTTTAACTCAGTTTCTTTAACCCTCTTTTTAATCTCGTTATTCCTTCATGAATTTCTTCATAGGAACACGCGTAAGACATTCTTACACATTTATCATTTCCGAAAGCGATGCCCGGCACCAAACCGACTAATTCTTCTTTAAGCAGATAATCACAGAACGAAGAAGAATCAACGATGGTGGTATGGTCTGTAGTTTTATCATAGAATTTACTCACATCAAAAAAGATATAAAACGCTCCTTTGGGAAGAGGGCAGTGAATACCATTGATTCGATTCAACTCTTCTACAATAAAATCACGTCTTTTCTGAAAAGAGACTACCATCTTTTCTATCTCTTCGGAATGTTGCGTTAATGCAGCAACCGTTGCGGCTTGAGAGATTGAACAAGCATTAGAAGTAGAGTGACTCTGCAGGTTTCTTGCAAGTCTTATCACTTTTTCATTTCCGGCAGCATAACCGATGCGCCAGCCGGTCATTGCGTATGCCTTGCTTACACCATTAATGGTAATCGTTTTATCTTTCAACTCTTCAATTGAGCCGATGGCAAAATGTTTCTCATCATCGAAAACAATTTTTTCGTAAATCTCATCTGAGACGATGAAAATATCTTTCTTCTTTAAAACTTCTGCAAGCGCAGAGATTTCATCTTTCGAATAAACCGCACCGGTAGGATTTGAAGGAGTATTGAATAAAAACACCTTTGTCTTTGGTGTAATTGCCTCCTCTAAAAGATCGGGAGTTATTTTAAAATTTTGTACGGCGTTGGTTTCAATCGGAACCGATTTCGCTCCGGTTAATTTCACCATCTCCGGGTAGCTTACCCAATATGGTGATTGAAAGATAACTTCGTCTCCCGGATTGCAGAGAGCCATTAAAACATTATAGATTGCATGTTTTGCACCGTTCGAAACGAGAATGTTTTTCTGTTCAAAGTGAAGATCATTATCTTTTGCAAATTTATCAACAATAGCTTGTAACAATGCCGGTGAGCCTTCATTTGCAGTATAACGGGTAAAATTTCCATGAATTGCTTTGACGGCAGCTTTTTTAATAAATTCCGGAGTATCAAAATCCGGTTCTCCTGCGGTAAAACTTAATACATCGTTTCCTTCTTCTTTTAATTTTTTAATTAAACCGGTAAGAGCCATAGTTCTGCTCTCTTCAACATTCAATAATAAATCTGATAATGACGACACTTTTACTCCTAATAAAATCTTTTACAAAACTTCTTTTGAAATTCAATTTTAAATTAATCTTAATCCGAGAGACATCAAAAAAAAGAGAGAAGACTTTTCTAACCGGTTTGAATAAATATTCCCTTCGGGGAAATTGTATTCTCGTCTAAACGGTTTTTCCTTGCTTATCTTACCGATGACGAATAAATTGCATTCACAAAAAAAATAATTATGAAATAAATAAATAGGATAAGCACAGATGAGTTTAAGTTTAATAGCAAAATCGATCAGCGGCTCTCCGACGCTAAAGCTGAATGAAAAAGCGGCGATACTTCGTGAAAAAGGAGATCCGGTTATACATCTCGGCGGAGGCGAACCAAAGTCAATGGCGCCAATGGATGCAATTATGGCATCAGTAAATTCATTGAATTCGGGAGAAGTTCGTTACGCTCCGGCAGACGGAATTCTTCCTCTTAAAAAAGCGATTATTCGTTATACAGAAGAATTTTACGGCAGACACGTTATGCCGGAAAATGTAATTGCAAGCGGCGGCGCAAAGCAAGCGTTAATGGTTGCTATGCAAGCCATATTAGATCCGCAGGATGAAATAATGTACCCGGCTCCATTCTGGGTGAGTTATCCTGAAATGGCAAAACTTTGCGGCGCAATTGGAGTTCCGGTTTTTGCTGAAGATGGTTCGTTCTATCCGCGCATTTCTGATTTTGAGCAGCGGCTTGGAAGCCAGACAAAAGCGATTATTATTAACAGCCCCAACAATCCATCCGGCGCGATGTATTCAAAAGAATTTATCGCCGAGATCGTAAAATTCTGCGAGAAAAAAGATTTATACTTGATTATGGACGACATCTATCATCGCCTTGTATTTGATGGAAAGAAACCGATAAGCTGTTACGATTTTACTAAAGAAAGCGTTGATAAATCCAAGTTGATTGTTATCAACGGAGTTTCTAAGCAATATGCAATGACCGGTTTCAGAATCGGTTGGGCAATTGCAAGTAAAAAACTTATTGAAACGATGGCAAACATTCAAGGACATCAAACTTCCGGTCCTTCGGTTGTATTGCAAAAGGCGGCAGTTGGCGCATTAAACGGAATTCAATCAAGCGTTGAAAATCTTCGCGCTACTTTAGAAAATAACCGTAACGTGATGCTGGATTTACTCGAATCTTTCGATGGCGTTAAAGTTTCAAAACCGGACGGAACGTTTTATTGCTTTGCTGATTTCAGCGCCTACGAAAAAGATTCTAACAAACTTTCAGCATTCTTAATAGACAAAGTACAAGTGCTTACTGTGCCCGGAAAAGAATTCGGAATGGACGGATATTTACGCCTAAGTTACTGCGGATCAATTAAAGATATAACCGAAGGTATTGAGCGCATAAAATGGGCTTTGGATCCGAATGCGCCGAACGAACTCTATATTGGCGACCGCAAATTAGTGAGGGATTGGTTATGAGTAAATACTTAGATTTCAAAACCCCCGCAAGTAAAGAAGCTATGGAATTAGCTTCTGATTTCAGATTGAAAAATCAAGGTTTAACTTATCTTGATAAAGTTTTTTGGAACTTGCCCGATGCTGCTTTAAACGAAGAAGCGATCTTTAGAAATGAAGCCAGATATTCGGCACACGGCGCACTACTAGTTAATACCGGTAAACACACTGCGCGTGCAGCGGCAGATAAATTTGTTGTGCAAGAGGATTCCACTGTAGATAATATCTGGTGGGGTGTACACAATAGACCCTATTCGGCAGAAAAATTTAACGCGCTGATGGCAAGATTGCAGGCTTGGGCGCAGGGTGAAGAACTATTTGTGCAAGATTGTTACGCCGGAGCTGATCCAGAATATCGAATGCCTGTTAGAATTATTACTGAAAAAGCATGGCATAGTTTGTTCGCAAGAAATATGTTTATAACCACCGATAGCAAAGATGAATTGAAAAAATTCATTCCCGAGTTTACGGTTATTGCTGTTCCAGGTTTTAAAGTTGATCCGGTTATTGACGGAACGAGGACAGAGACTGCCATCATAATTAACTTTGCCAACAGAATGGCTATCATCGCAAACAGCGAATACGGCGGCGAAATTAAAAAATCTGTTTTCACTGTCCTTAATTATCTCTTAACTTTTAACGATGTTCTTCCGATGCACTGTTCTGCTAACCTTGGTAAAGAAGGTGATACTGCATTGTTCTTCGGGCTTAGCGGAACCGGTAAAACCACACTCTCCGCCGATCCTAAAAGAAAACTGATCGGCGATGACGAACATGGCTGGAGCCGAAACGGCATCTTCAATTTTGAAGGGGGCTGTTACGCAAAAGTTATCGGACTTTCGGCAGAAAGCGAACCTGAAATTTTTGCTTGTACACAAAAGTACGGAACGATTTTAGAGAATGTAACTTTCGATCCGATCTCGCGTAAAATTGATTTGAATGACGATAGCATTACCGAAAATACACGCGCTTCATATCCGCTTAGTTTTATTCCAAATGTTGTTCCGGAAGGATATGTTAATACCCATCCGAAGAATATTATTTTCTTAACATGCGATGCTTCAGGTGTTATGCCACCAATAGCAAAACTTAGTCCCGAACAAGCGCAATACCATTTCATCAGCGGTTATACTTCAAAAATTGCCGGCACTGAAATCGGTTTGGGTATTGAACCACAGATTACTTTCTCAGCTTGTTTCGGCGCACCGTTTATGGTTCGTCATCCTTTCAAGTATGCTGAAATGTTGAAAGAAAGAATCATGAAAAATCAGTCTAATGTGTGGTTGGTAAACACCGGCTGGGTTGGCGGAAAATTCGGAATTGGTAAACGTATCAGCATAAGACACACACGAAACTTGCTTAACGCCGCACTTGACGGTAAACTTGTTTCGGTTGGATATAGAAAAGATAAACTCTTCGGATTTGAAGTTCCTCTCACTTGCCCTGAAGTTCCCAAGGAAGTTCTTGATCCTTCAAATGCTTGGGGCAACAAAGAAGAATATTGGAAAAAATATGACGCTTTAGCCGCAAGGTTTATAGACAATTTCAAGCTGTTCAAAAAAGGTGTAACTACTGAAGTTTATAACGCAGGACCGAAACGGTTATAATTTCTAAGCTGGGGAAAAGAATAATGAATTACGAACAAGGAATGTTGAATTTAGAAGAGGAAAAACTTCTTTCTTCATCATTCCTTGTTCAATATTCGGCGTTCAAATTCGGGAATAATCTCCATCAGTAAAAATTAGAATTTGAATTATTAGATGTTGCTATGAAATACTTATTATTAACTTCTGTCTTGTTAACGTTCATTTCCTGCCAGAGTAAATTTCCGGAAAAAGAATTTGTAGGTGATGAGTCGAAAACAATAATTAATCAGGATAGCGTTGTAATTAACTTTCCGAAAAAGTACGAGGGGAAAATCCTTCTTGTAAGTTTTATTTTTACGAACTGCCCGGATATCTGTCCTTTAACTACGCACAATCTTCAACGCATTCAACAAAAAGTAAAACAAGAAAAAATAGATAACGTTTCTTTTGCCGCAATCTCTTTTGATCCCGAAAGAGACACCCCATCAATTTTAAAAAGTTTTGCCGGAGTAAGAGATATTGATCTTTCAAACTACAATTTGTTTACCGGGGGAAAAGAAAATATAAAATCGTTGATGGAGAGCTTTCACATAGTCGCTATTTCCGGCGATACTACTTATACAGATGATAACATGCCGGTTTACTTTTTCACGCATACGGATCGTATCACTCTGGTAGATCAAGATCAGAACATCCGCAAAAGTTACCGCGGAAGCGAAATTAATTTAGACGAAATAATTACAGACATTAAAAATTTAGGAGACTAATATGCTCTATCTTTTATCATTTCTTTTTCTTTTTGTTCAATCAAACAACAAAGTAAGTGTGGAAAATCAATGGATACGTAATGCCGGGAAGGGAACCAACACCGCTTTCTTTGCCGATGTAAAAAATATTTCAAGTATTGCCGATACACTTTACAAAGCATCATCGCCATTAGCGCGACTTGTGCAAGTGCATGAAACATTTGAAGAAAACGGAATGACGGGAATGCGTGAAGCCGGTAATCTGGCAATTAAACCGGGAGAAACTTTGAAATTGAAACCTCGTTCTTTTCATGTTATGTTAATCGGCTTAAAAAAAGAATTAAAGAAAGATCAAACCGGCGAAGTAACGCTTTACTTTAAACATGCTGGAACGGTTAAAATAAAAGCAAAAGTTAAAAATATGATTGAGTGAGAAAAGCGGCTTAAAATTTTCCCACTTTTTCTTGAAGCGCTTTTTGCACAACTTCGGGAACGAACTCGCTGACGTCCGCTTTAAATCTTGCTAAACCGCGAATGATAGTTGAATTGAGATAAGTATATTTTTCATTCGGCATCAGGAAAACTGTTGTTATGTCATAGGCGAGTTTTCTGTTCATCAACGCCATTTGAAATTCAAATTCAAAATCGGAGATGGCGCGTAGCCCGCGGATTATTGCAGCGGCATTTACAGAGTGTGCGTGTTCAACAATCAATCCGTTAAATGAATCAATTTTAACAGTTAAAAAATCTTTCAGACTTTCCTTTAAAAGATATAATCTCTCATCCACGGTAAACATCGGATCTTTTGATGGGTTCACCGCAACGGTAACAATAACTTCATCAAACAATTCGCATGCACGCTGCACAATATCAACATGTCCATTGGTAACAGGATCAAACGTTCCGGGATAAACCGCAATTCGCTTCATCAATTTTCTCCGATCATTAGAAAAAGTAACTTCAAAAATCTTTTCTTTAAATATAGGGAAGTGAAAATATATTTCCTTAATTCCGATTTATTAATTAATTTTATTATATAACCTTAACATCTAAGAAGAGATAATGAAAAAGAAAGCCGGTTTTTACGTTGGACTAATTGTATTTGCTCTTGTTCTTCTCTTTTTTAATTTTGATCATAAAAATTTTTTAATAACGCGAATGGCTGCCGTAGCCTTGTTAATGGCTGTTTGGTGGGTTACGCAAGCTATCCCTTTAGGAGCAACATCACTTCTTCCTCTCTTTCTTTTTCCATTGCTCGGAATTTTAAATGGAGAACAAACCGCCGCAACATATATCAATTCAACTATATTTTTATTTCTCGGCGGATTTCTAATTGCATTAGCGATGGAAAAATGGAATTTACATAAGCGAATTGCGATTGCGATAATTTCATTTGTTGGAAATAGTCCACAAAAAATAATTCTCGGTTTTTTATTATCGTCTTTCTTTATTTCGATGTGGATTTCGAACACCGCAACGGCGGTAATGATGTTGCCTATAGGTTTGGCGATCATCAGCCAGCTTGAAGAAAAATTTTCTGAAGAAATTACTCATTCTTTTTCTGTAGGAGTATTACTGAGTATAGCCTACGGAGCTTCATTGGGTGGTATTGCTACATTAATCGGTACTCCTCCAAATTTATCAATGGCAAGAATTCTTCATATCATTTTTCCTAAAGCTCCTGAAATTGGTTTTGGTACGTGGATGCAGATGGCATTGCCAATCGCTCTGTTGCTTATGACGCTCTGTTACCTGCTGCTTGTTAAAGTTTTTTTCAAAATTCATAAAGATCTGCTGGTAGATAATAGAATGTTGGAAGACGAAAAAAGAAAATTAGGGAAAATTAGCTCCGAGGAAATTTTAGTTGGCGCTGTTTTTTTTACTACTGCCGTTTTGTGGATATTCAGAAGTGATATGGTTCTCGGTTTTACTACACTTCCGGGGTGGTCAAATATTTTTCCACATCCGGAATATTTTAACGATGGAGTTGTAGCAATAGCGATGTCGTCGCTTCTCTTCATGTTTCCGTCAAAAAGCCGACGCACGACTTTTATTTTGGAGAAAGACGTTTTTGCAAAAATACCTTGGGGAATTATTTTACTGTTTGGCGGCGGCTTTGCATTGGCAAAGGGATTTGTATCGAGCGGACTTTCAGACAGCATCGGAAGATCGTTAACATCTTTCGGTGTTGTTTCTCCCATCATGATGATAATAATTATCGCTTTTGTAGTTCAAGCATTAACTGAATTCACTTCCAACACTGCAACTGCGGAAATGGTTCTACCGATAACTGCATCATTGGCGGTAGCAATGCATGTAAACCCTTTCTTTTTTATGATTCCGGCTGCGCTTTCAGCTTCACTTGCGTTTATGTTTCCGGTGGGAACACCGCCGAATGCGGTGGTTTTCGGAAGCCAACGTTTAAAAATGTCTGAAATGGCAAAGGTTGGCGCAATGTTAAATTTAATAAGCATTCCGGTTTTGCTTATTGTCATTTATTTCTTCGGTCGAATAATTTTCAATATAGACCTTTCCGTTTTCCCAGATTGGGCGGTTCCTGCGGTGAAATAGTTTAAGGAATTTTCTAAAAAAAGGTGAAATTGAAATTTATCATGTCAATAAAAATTCGTAAATTTTGATTGGAAATTAATTTTAATTATGAATTATGAAGTGTTTGCCTTAGAAACTTTAGGGAAACAGCGAAATTTTCTTCAACATTTTTACGATTTCATTGAATTACTTAACTCATGTTACGCAAAATAGTATTTTGAATTGCCACGTCCCGAAAGCTTTCGGGACGTGGGATAATAAGCAAAAAATGCAAATGGCTTTAGCCAAAATAACTGCTAAAATTGGGCTAAAGCCCAGTTCGTGTCGTTGATTTGATCCCCGACATAAATGTCGGGGCAATTCAATCACAAGTTATGCGTAAAGTGAGTTACTTAAGAAAAAATGGAAATTCGTCCCTCTCAAAAAGAGCGGCTTAATCCATTTAACTTACTTAGCAGACAAATTTTTCAATCCCTTACATAATCTGTAAAACGGATGCCGGATGATTAGCAGAATGATAATATGTAATTCGGTTCAGTATGAATCTTCAAAGAAATTAAAATCATGTTGGATTTTTTAGGTCGGGAAACGATGTAATGAGTAATGCGGGTAACTTCATAATGTGGAATAAAAGGAATTATCTTTGACAGAGATAGATTAAATGCAAAGGAAAACAATGGCTCCAGTAAAAGTAAAAAGAGTGGGAATATTAACCGGAGGGGGAGATTGCCCCGGATTAAATGCGGTTATTCGCGGAGTAACTAAATCAGCTATTGATCACGGAATGTCTGTAGTAGGAATCATCGACGGATTTGAAGGACTTGTGGAAGGAAAATCGAAAGAAATTTATAGATCGGATGTATCGGGAATTTTAGCGATAGGCGGAACCATTCTTGGTTCTTCCAACAAAGGCGATCCTTTTCACTTCCCGATTGAGAAAAACGGAAAGATTGAGATAATGGATTTGGGTGAAGAAGCTGTAAAAAATTACAAACTTTGGAACTTAGACTGTCTCATCGGCATCGGCGGCGATGGTACAATGCACATCCTTAATAAATTATCGGATATGGGACTGAATTGCGTCGGTGTACCTAAAACAATCGATAATGATTTGGACTCAACCGATTTAACATTCGGACATGATAGCGCTGTTTATGTCGTTTCAAAAGCGTTAGATAGACTTCACACTACTGCCTCATCTCATCACCGCGTAATTGTTGTTGAGGTTATGGGAAGATATGCCGGATGGATAGCTTTGCACGGTGGTTTAGCCGGCGGTGCAGATATTATCCTCATTCCTGAGATCCCTTTTGATTGGGAGAAAGTCTATGAAAAAATTAGACAACGTGAGATGCAAGGGAAAAAATTTAGTTTAGTCTGTGTTTCCGAAGGAGCAAAACCCAAAGATGGTGAAATTGTATTAAAGGGGCATGATATTAAACGAACCGACCCAAAACAGCTTGGCGGGATTGCAGAAGTCGTGGCTAAAAACATTGAAGAAAACACCGGACGCGAGACGAGAGTTACAGTGTTGGGACATGTTCAGCGAGGTGGTACTCCAACTCCATACGATAGAATTCTTTCAACAAAGTTCGGAGCCTTTGCAATTGATCTTGTTGCACGAGGGAAATTTGGAAGAATGGTCTCACTAAAAGGGAATGAAGTTAAGAATGTAAAAATAAAAGATGCGATCTCGAAGCAAAAATTAGTTCAGCTGAAGACCCAGGCACTTTTAGCTGCACGTGCAGTTGGAATTTCTTTTGGAGATTAAAGAAAATAATTGATTTTAATAATCTGCTCAGCTATATTTGTACTGTAAATTAAAATGTTATTACACACAAGGGGTCATAGCTCAGTTGGTTAGAGCGCCTGCCTGTCACGCAGGAGGTCGCGAGTTCGAGCCTCGTTGACCCCGCCA
>JAVHOS010000178.1:0-14295 GCA_036170205.1 Ignavibacteriaceae bacterium
CCGAGCGTAGCTTTTCCATTCACGTGCATACTATCCAGCACAACGTAGTTATCAAATTGATCAATCATCAGCGAAGCTTTTTGCGTAAATTTTTCTTCGTCTTCCTTCGTCCACCAATTTGTTAAATTTCCTTTTGCATCATACTGTCTTCCTTCATCATCAAAACCGTGAGTTAATTCGTGACCGATAGTTGAAGCACCGGCATACGAATAAACGACTGCGTCATCAAGCAAAGAATCAACCGTTCCGGGGATAATAAAAATTGCCGCAGGCAATACAATTTCATTATTCGACGGATTGTAATAAGCATTATAAGTCTGAGGAGTCATGCCCCATTCTGTTCTATCAACCGGCTTGCCGAGTCTGCTGATGTTTCTTCTAAACCAAAAAACATTTGCATTGATGGAATTTCTTAAATAAGATGTGCGGTCAATTTTTAAAGCGGAAAAATCTTTCCACTTATCCGGGTATCCGACTTTCTTGGTGATGCTGTTCAATTTGATCAAAGCTTTTTCTTTGGTTGATTGACTCATCCAATCCAGGTTTTTAATTCTTTCGCGGTACGCAACAATAATATCGTCAACAACTTTTTCGTACCGTTGTTTTGTTTTGGGTGAATAATATTTCTGCACGTAAACTTGTCCGAGCAATTCACCCATCGCATCTTCAACAGCATCTTGAATTCTTTTCCAGCGTGGTCTTTGTTTTTTTACTCCGGACATTATTGTTCCTCTGAAATTAAATTTTTCATTATCAAAAGAACTGCTTAAACGATCCGCAAAAGTGTTTAACAAATGCCATTTCACGTAGGCTTTCCAATCGTTTAACGAAAATTTATTTAATGCGGAATTTAATTGAACGAAGAATTCCGGTTGCCCAACAATAACGCTGTCAATTTTTTCTATTCCTGCTTTTTCAAATAAATTTTTCCAATTGATATTCGGAGTTAGCTTCTGCAATTGTGCAATCGTCATCTTATTGTAGTTTGCGTAAGGATCACGTAAGTCTTCCAGCTTGCGTGAAGAGTCGGCAAGAAAAGTTTCAATTTTAAAAATTGAATTTCCTTCACTAAGCGAAGTTGGATTTTCATCGCCGGAAAGTTGAAGCATTTTGGAGAGATGTTTTACATATTCCTGCCGGATATTTTCTGTGCGGGCATCTTTTCTAAAATAATAGTCGCGCTGGCGTAAACCCAAGCCGCCTTGCCAGAGATAGAGCGACCAAACATCACTGTTCATTGCATCCTGCTCAACAAACGCATTAAACATTGCCGGTACGCCATACGTTTGCAATATGGAAACAACGGCAAGTAAATCGTCCTTTGTTGATGCGGTTGAAATCATTTTTAATTCTTTTGCAAGATATGAAGCGCCTTGTTTTTCGATGGTTGCGGAATCCATTCCGGAAAAATAAAAATCACCGACTTTTTGCGCGTTACTTCCTTCCGCTGATGTGGATTGTGAAGCTTCAGCCAAAATAGTTTTCAACTGATTATAAATTTCATCTTCCACAAGATGCCCGATTGTCCACGCTTTTTCTGTCTCCGGGATCGGATTATTTTTCATCCAGGTGCCGGTAGCGTATTTAAAAAAATCAACACCGGGATCAACGCTTGCGTCAATTCCTTTTAAAAGAAAATCGTTTTTCTCTTGTGCAAGGATTGTAGGATTTGTAGAAACAAACAGAGTTAGAAAGACAAAAAGAATTTTTAGTGCTGTTTTCATAGAGTTCTTTTTCTTAAGTGATTTTAAAGTTATTTATTCGTTTTCTAAACATAAAAAATTTTTATAGATATTCGTTTTTAAGAAAGTTAGTTTAAGAGTTTTTCTTCATCGTTTCATATTAAATTTGTCTAATTTTACAGAGGAAAGATTTACAAATATCTTTTTTTAAAAAAGCTGTGATCAACAAAAACAGAAAGGTTTAATATGAAAACAACAAAAGAAAACCTACAGGAAGCGTTTGCAGGAGAAAGCCAGGCAAACCAAAAGTACCGCGCTTTTGCCAAAAAAGCTGAACGGGAAGGATTTCCGAATATTGCGAAATTATTTAGTACTACCGCAGAAGCGGAAAGAATTCACGCCGAGGGACATTTAAGTTCGTTAGATGGAATTGGTTCTACGGCTGAAAACTTAAAAGCGGCAATTGCCGGAGAGACGTACGAATTTACTGAAATGTATCCGCCGATGTTAGTGCAGGCGGAAGCAGAAAATCATAAAGCAAAAAGAATGTTCGGCTATGCAGTAAAGGCTGAAAAGATTCACGCCAAGCTTTATCAAATGGCTCTGGAAGCGGTTGCGCAAGGAAAAGATTTGGAAGTGACAGATATTTACTTGTGCCCGGTTTGCGGACATATTGAATTTGGAAAGCCGACAGAAAATTGCCCAACTTGCGGAACGCTTGCTTCAAAATTTGTTAAACTGTAAAATCAGTTAATTGGATTAAAGAAATTGGCAAGAATATTTGTGGAGTGGAATAACACCTATGGCATGGATGAATGAAAATGAATGGATGAATGATTTTCATTCAATCATACAACAATTCAACCATTCATCGTAAATATAATTTGGTTCTGGTTTACCAAGTCAAACTTCAGTTTTCCTTTCGCTTACTCAGAAACCAGTTTACCTTCTTTTATCCGAATAATTCTTTGAGTTAAGTGGTTCAAAACATTTTCTTGATGAGAAATGCAGATGAGCGTAATTCCTTTTTCCGCATTAATTTTTTTAAGCAGCAGTAATAAATTTAACTGCGACTCAACGTCTTGAGCTGAAAACGGTTCATCCAAAATTAATATCTCCGGCTCAACCGCCAGAAGCCGCGCCAATGCAACCCGCTGCCTTTGTCCGCCGCTTAGCTGTAAACAATATTTTTCGAGGGAACACTCTTCAATATTTACACTTGAAAGCAATTCACTCAATCGTTCTTCAATTGAACTTGATTTTTCATTCTTCTGTTGTAAGGCTTCAATTAAAATATCTTTTGCTTTTCTAAAGGGATTTACAATCTCTTCGGAATTCTGAAATAATAGTTGAACACTGTTTGCAACAAGATTTTCAGATTTTGGAAAATTATTAATTATCTCACCGGCGGTTGGTTCATGAATACCAACCACAATTTTTGCAAGTGTAGTTTTCCCGCCGCCCGATGGACCGGCAATACCAACTATTTCCCCACTCGCTACTTCGAAAGAAATATTTTCTAATATTTTCTTTTCGTTTCTTTTTCCAAAAAGAGAATTTTTTTTAACGGAATAAGAAATATTATTAACGGCTAATGACGGTTTCATTGTTCAACTGCTTATATGCTTGGAGAAAATTTTTAATAGATTCTGATTCTTCGTTGAAAAAATTATTGAATGAAACAAATTCTGAAAGTTTTCCGCTCTCTAAATAGGCAATATAATTGGTCATGTTTTTGGCGAATGATAAATCTTGTGTAATGATCAAAGCAATGGAGTCGTTTTGAAGTACAAATTTTTTCAGGCGTTCTTTTACCAAATAAATGGTTTCATTATCAACTCCTGAAGTTGGTTCATCAAGCAGAAGAAGTTTTGGTTTCTTCAGCAAGGCAAGAACAACAGCGATTCTTTGCGCCATTCCTCCGCTTACTTCATACGGAAAAAGTTGAAATATTTTAGAAGGTTCCGGCAAATTGAAAAATTCAAATTCTCTTTCAATTTCGTTTTCATCAAAAGAATAAAGGTTGAAGTAGTAGCCGATTTTCTTCAACGGATCAAAAGAGTTTACCGGGTCTTGAAACACATATTGAATTTTAGCTTTGCGGAATTCCATCAATTGCTTTTGCGTAAGCGATAACATATCTATGCCTTCAAATTCAACAGAACCTTCAATTGAAAAAACAGTTTCATCCAAAAGTTTTGTAAGCGACCTTATTAGCGTTGATTTGCCTTCCCCATTTTTACCAATGATCGTGTAGATGTTTTGTTTCTCCATGGTGAAGCAAACATCTTTCAAGAGAATTTTACTACAGGCGATATTACCAACAGCAATGGACTCAATATTTATACGTATCATTAATCGTGTTTAATTTTGTTTATTAATTTACAAAATAATAATTTGGTAAAAATAGTTTCAGTAATTTTGCGAGAAAAAAATGTCTCTTACTCGAAAAAATATTTTTATATTTTTTTTACTTCTATCATCTGTTTTTGTCGGCTGCAAAAAGGAATCCTCTCTCAGTAATTCACAAGTTGTTATTGCGATCCCGTCCGATATAGAGCGGATCAATCCCCTTTTTGCGTTCAGCATTAATGAAGCTAACATAAACGAATTATTGTTTTTATCACTTGTAAAACATTCGTGGGATAAAAATGAGGGTGACTTGAAAACCGAACCGATGCTTGCAAATTCATGGGAGTGGAACAGCGATTCAAGTTCGATAACGCTTGAGCTCCGTAGCGATGTTAAATGGTCTGATGGTATTCCGTTGACGATCGATGACGTAATCTTTTCATTCGATGTTTATTCCGATCCGGCGGTAGAAAGTTATTTGTACGGATCGTTTCTTAATTTTTATACCGACAAGGACAGTCACATCATTGAAGAAAAAACTTTTGAGAAGTTATCTGAAACCAGATTAAAAATATATTTTGCGCCTGAGTCTTCCCCTTCTTTATTTAATCTTGATTTTCCCATCGTACCAAAACATATTTTTGATAAAATGCCCCGTAAAGAGATTGCTACCGCAAAAGAAAGTTTTGCACCGGTAACAAGCGGACCGTTTATGTTTGAGAAATGGGAAAAGAATCAAGCGATAATTATTAAGCAAAATCCAAAATCATTCTTGCACAAAGAAGGAAATGTGGGACGGATTATATTTAAAGTGGTTCCGGATTACAATTCCCGTTTAACACAGCTAAAAAATAATGAAGTTGATTTAGCCGAATATATAAAACCTGAAGATGTTGGTGATCTAAAAAAATCAGATTCTTTTGTAATCACTTCCCTCAAAGGAAGAGAATACGATTACCTCGGATGGAATAATCTCGATAAAGAAATTTATAAAAAGAATAAAGGTATTGCGCCAAATAAATTTTTCAGTTCAGTAAAAGTCAGGCAGGCTCTTTCTATGGCGTTGAACCGCAACGAGGTCGTTACAAGCTATTTACGCGGTTATGGTGAACTTGCCAATAGTCCGATTTCACCAATTTTCAAAAATGCTGTTAATGAAAAACTTCAGCCTTTTACATTCGATCTGGAAAAAGCAAAAACTCTTTTGGCGGAAGAAGGCTGGAATGATAAAGATCAAAACGGAATTCTTGAAAAGAACGGAGAGGAATTTAAGTTCACACTTACGATTTCATCGAACAATCCGCGCAGAATTTTTGCCGCTACTTTATTCAAGAACACGCTCAAACAAATTGGAATTGAAATGAATATCGAGCAGCTTGAACTAGGAATGTTGATTGACAAGATAAATAACAAAAGCGCTGATGCCTGGATGGCGAGCTGGATAATCCCGATTCCTCTTGATCTGAAATTTTCATGGTACTCCAATCTGGCAACTACGCCGATGAACTTTCCTTCTTATCAGAACAAAGAGCTTGATGATTTGTTAGATAAGCTTGAAGCCAAAATTTCAAAGCAGCAAAAGAATGAGCTATATAAAAAAATTGAAAACATACTTTACCGGGATCAGCCGGTTACTTTTCTATATTGGATTGACAACGTTGTAGCCTATAATAAGAAAATAAAAAATATTGAAGTTACACCGCTGGGAACGGTTCATCATTGCTGGTTGTGGCGGTAATTGCATGAAAAGATGAAGCGTTCAATATTTGCGCTGTCATGTATTAAGCGAGCGGCAACTTCTGTTTTAATTTTATTTTTAACAGTAAGTTTTCTTTTTGTTTTAGTAAGGATCGCTCCAGGCAATCCTTCGCAAAAATATCTTTCTCCCAATCTTAGTCCGCAATTAATTGAAAAAGTAAAAAGCTCATTTCAGCTTGATAAACCGGTCGCAGAACAATACATCAGTTTTTTAAAAAACGCCTTCACCGGTGATTTTGGTGTCTCCTATAATTATCATCGCCCGGTAAGCGGGGTAATTTTTGAAGTACTTCCCTTTACAATTTTATTCTCATTGTCGGCGTTCACAATCCAATTTGTTGGCGGACTTTTTTTAGCCTTTTGGGCGTTTCATACTCACAAAAAATCATTAGATAAATTTCTTTCCCGTGGAAGTATTTTTTTATACGCCGTTCCATCTTTTGTAAGCGGAGTTTTTTTCATCTACTTGTTTTCTGTTCAGCTAAAATTATTTCCTTCATCGGGGGTTAAGTCCGTCGGAGCTTTTGACGGAAACTTTTTAATTCTTGCCTTAGATTATTTTCATCATCTTTTTCTTCCGGTGATTGTTTTGGCGTTTACGGGTCTTCCTGTTTACTTTAAATATTTTAAAGAAAGTTTTGAAGAAAATCAACAAAAACTTTACACGGTTTATTTGCGCGCCATTGGTGTTTCTGAAAGAAAAATTTATTTAAGTCACATCATTCCCAATTCTCTCAATTCAATTATTGCGTATGCGGGTGTTGATCTGGGTATTCTTTTTAGCGGCGCGTTAATTACGGAAGTAGTTTTTAGCCTTCCGGGAATGGGGCGGCTGGCAGTTAATGCAATTTTTGAACGCGATTATCCGTTGATTATCGGATGTACTTTAACCGCCGGGCTGTTAGTGATTATTACGAATCTGATTGCTGATTTGATCCGCATGAAAATTGACAAGCGATTGGCAAAAGGACTTATAAATTGATGAGAAATCGTTTTTCGGCATTCAACTTTTTTTTCTTACTGTTGCTGATGACGGTAGTTATCCGCTTGCAATTATTGGTTAAAACCGGGTTGCTCCTCGTCTCCTATTTAATTTTTCTTTTAACGGATTTTGATAAAGCGGTTGGTCAATTCTCGTTTGGTTTAGCTGATTGTTTTACTTCACTTTTATTTTTGGCAGTAATTCCCCTTCTCTTTTTTTCTAAGAAGAAAAAACTTAGCGGCTTCAAAAGCTTTTCTTTTTCATCTTATGCCGTCGCCGTAATTCTCTATGTTTTTCTTTTTGCACCGATAATTGCAAACAGCCATTATGATTTTCAAAAAGATATTTCTGTTACGCGGCTACTTTCTCCGTTTAGCTCAGTAAAAGTTTTGCATCTGAAGACAAACGGAAATGAGAGGGGACAATTGAATAAATTTCTATCGCGAAAAAAAGAGGTCGTAAAAAATTCATTTGATGAAGGAGTTATTTTTGTTGACAGTTTTTTTGTAACCGAAACCGGCGTTAGCTATTTTCAAAGCGGATTGAAAAATCACTTACCTCTTTCTTCATTTGAATTATCGGAAGGAAGACCGAAAACAAACACCAAACTATTTCTTCTTGGCAGCGATGAACTTGGAAGAGATGTTTTTTCAAGGATCATTTATGGCACGCGCATCTCAATTTTAGTAGGGCTTTGCGCAGTTATGCTTTCTTTAATTATCGGCGTTTCCCTGGGATTCTTAGCCGGATTATCCGGCGGCATTATTGATCTTTTACTCAGCCGGATAAATGATATGTTCTTAACTTTTCCGGTAATATTTTTCATTATTCTGATTCTTGCCTTTTTCGGCAACTCATTTGTTTCGGTTATTGTGGTTTTGGGATTTTCAGGCTGGATGAGCTTGTTCCGAATTGTTAAGGGTGAAGTTGTTTCACTGAAAAACAAAGACTATTTTATTACTGCAAATCAGCTTGGACTTTCAAGCGCCAGGCTTTTCTTTAAAGAAGCTTTGCCGGTTATTGCAACTCCGGTTATTGTTAATACGGTTTTCCAATTTGGAAATGTTGTGCTTTCAGAATCGGCTTTAAGTTTTTTAGGATTGGGAGTTGGAAACGAATATCCGACGTGGGGTGCTATGATAAATTCCGGACAGGAGTATCTTTCACAGGCTTGGTGGATGATCTTTGTTCCCGGTTTGGCTATTGTTTTAACACTTGTAACAATAAATGATTTTGGAAAAAAATTAGCGCAATACTTTAACCCCCGTTTGCATGCATGATCAACAAAAGATTCGGTATTATCAAATTACTTGGCGAAGGGCGAAGCAAAGTATTTCTTTGTGCGGATAAATTTTTTCCTTCGCAAAAATTTGCGATCAAAATTCTGCCCTCGTGTACCGGAGCAGAAGAAACAAAAACTTTTTTAAACGAATATCATCTCCTCAAGAAATTCTCTCACCCGAATATTATTAAAGCATACGAGTCTGGAACCGTTATCGATCTTGATGAAGACGATACTGCTTTTGGAATAAAACAAGGAAATTTCTTTTTTCTTCTCGAATATTTCGGCGAGAAGACGCTTTTAGCTATTGATTTCAAATCGAATCCTCATGCGCTTTTTCAAGTGATTGGCCAGTTAAGTTCGTTTTTAAGTTATCTTCATTTTGCAAAATATGTTTACTTCGATTTGAAATTTGAAAACATCATTTGCAGCGAAAACGAAGAGGGCGTATTTATAAAAGTTATCGATTTCGGTTTAACAAGAAGAGCGGATGAGAACCTAAAAGATGCAAAACGAGGAACCGCATTTTTTCTTGCGCCGGAAATATTGCAGAATCAAAACGTTAATTTTCTTGCCGACCTCTATTCCCTTGGGATTCTTCTTTACTATCTCGTCTATGGAAAATTTCCTTTTTCGGTGAGCGATGAATTAGAAATCTATCGCGCTCATTTAGAAGATGATTTTTCATTTCCGGAAGCTTCTCCTTTTTCTCCGGGCATTATCAGAGTGATTAAACAACTCCTTAAAAAAGATCCGCCGGAAAGAATTCAATCCGCTTTACAATTATTTTATTTATTGCAGCTTCCGATAGAGAACTATTATTTGAATTTAATTTCGGCAACGAAATTTATAGGAAGACAAAAAGAAATAACGAATATTGCTGATTACATTGTAAACAAAGAGCGAAACGAGATACTGGTTTTGCAAGGACTTCAGGGCAGCGGAAAAAGTTCTTTGGCGGAAAAAATTACAAGCAACTTTCCCGGAGTTGTTTTGATTGAGAGACTTCCCCTCCACAATTCCGGTTTAGTATTCCAATATATTTTATCTAAAATAATTTTTAACCCGCATCCTGGCGGCGCTGCGGGCGAAAAAGTTGATGAATATAAAAAAGTCTTCGATGAAGATTTTCAGCCTGATGTGGAAACGTTGACCATACTTTTTTCAGATATCAGTAAAGCGCAAAATTTCATTTTAGTTTTTGACGATTATAATTTGTTAGACGAAGTTGTAAAAGAAATTCTGTTGCGGATTCTTCCAATTCTTTCCCTGAACGGTTGCAAAATAATTTTGTTCGAGAATCTAAAAACGGAATTTTACGCGGAAAAAATTCCAAACGAATGCGGGTACGAGATTACGCCTTTTTCACAAAAAGAAATTCCGGGGTTTTTAAAAGAAAACTTCGCTAAAAATTTTCCGCAAAAAACCGTTGCAGCGTTAATAAAAAAGCATGCCGATTTATTTCCCGGTAATATTTTACTCTTCATTAACGAACTTATTGCCGACGAGGTTTTGAAATTTACCGAACATGATGTTTTTGTTGATGAAGAAAAAGCAAAAATATTTTCCGGAGTATCGCAAACCGCAGCGTTCCAAAAAAGAATTGCAAACTTGAGCGGCGAAGAAAATCAAGTTCTTTCCGTGCTCTCTTCTTTTGATGTTGATATTACCTACGAAGAGACAAAAATAATTTTTAACGGTCTCAAGGGTGAAATCGAAAAAATTCTTCATGAACTGCTAAAGAAAAACTTGCTTCACAAACAAAGCCCAAACGGATTTATCCAATTCACTTCAATCGGGTTAAAGAGCCACATCTATGCGCAAATAGCTGATAAAGTTAATCACCATAAAAAAATGGCGGCTATCGTTTCTGGTTTGCACGATTTTTCTCCCAATGAAATATCCCGCCAGTTTGAACTTGCAGAAAAATATGACGAAGCTTATCTCTGTATGAAAGAAGAAATACAAAGGGCAACCGGACTTTCCGCTTTCATCTATGTTACAAAAATATTCTCCCACTTATTGCAACTTCCTCTTTCATCAAATTATGCAATTGAGTTGCGGAGAGAATTTTTACACGTCTTGCACAAAACGGGTGATAGTGAGCTGTCGCTTAAATTGTTAAACGACTTGGAAACCACTTACAACATTCAACCAGATACAGATCTGTTAATTAAAAAGGGAATTTTTCTTATCGCTTCAGGGGAAGTGGAATCGGGTAAAAAAATATTGGAAAGAGAAGTTGATAAGATTGCAAATCAACACGAAAAAACTGAAATTCTTTTTGAGATTGCCAATGCTGATCTGAACACAAATAATTTTGGTGAAGCGCAAACAGTTCTTAACCAGCTACAAATGATGGAAAATTTGTCGAGTGAAGAGAGGGGAAAAGTTGATAACCTAAACGGGTTGCTGGAATTGTACAAAAACAACGATGCCGAAAAAGCTTTTTCTTTTTTTAGCTCCGCGTTAGGTGAATTTACGAATGCAAAACTCAAGCAGCGTATTGCGCGAGTTCAGGTAAATCTTGGAAACATTTGCAGTATGAGGGGGCAATACGCGCAAGCTGAAGAATATTGGGGAAGATCACTTTCCATAAACAATACCATTGGCGATTTGGAGCAAGAAGCGCTCCTGCGGATGAATTATGGAATTTATCTTTTCGACTTAGCAAAGTATGAGTTGGCAGCAGAATCATACCGGCAGGCGAAGAGGATTTTTCAAACGATCGGCAAGAAGAACGGTCTGGGATTGTCTTTGCTGAATTCCGCTGAAACACATTTAATTATCTGCGAATACTCCACCGCTATTGATGAACTTCTTCAGGCTGTAGATATTTTTAGGGGAACAGAAAATAAGGAAGAAGAAGCTTCGGCTCTTTATTTGCTTGCCAAAACGTTCGCGGTTATCGGAAGCATAAAAGATGCAATACGCTATACCGAACAATATCAAAAAAATATTTCCGCCGGACATTTGAGCGAGAAACATTTTCTTCAACTAAAATTTATTAATATCCTTTCTCTCTATAATTGCAGCATCGAAACCGTTTACCAAAACGGAGAGGAACTACTTTCGCTTTGCAATGCTTTGCTTAAGACCGACAATAAACATGATTCTATTTTAGCATCTCTTATTTATGTTGATGTCTGTCTTCAGAAAAAAGATTATCAACATGCGCAAAACTTTTTACAAAGCGAAAAATACATCGAACTTTGTTCCGCAAATGAAATTTATAAGGCGGTGCGTTTGTACCAGTTGGGCAAAACGGCGCAATATCACCGGTTTGGAGAAAGATCATACATCGATTATCTGAACGAAGCTTACGAAATAATAAAGGGGCAAAGTATCACTGAGTTTACAAGACTAATTCTTAGTTTATTGTGTGAAATCTATTTTGAAAGAAATCTTTTTACAAAGGTGAAAGAATTTTTTAATTTAACGGAAAGTTTAATCGTCTTTTTGTCAAACAACATTTCTGATGATTCTTTAAGAAATGCATATCTAACGCAAAAAGAAAGAAGCAAAGATTTACAATTTATTAGGAATTCAGCCGCCTCTATAACATGAAAGAAAAAAAAGCGACACTTCATCTCTTCTCTGAAAGAAAAGATATTTCAAAAATTGCTTCTCAACTGGGCGGGTATGAGGTGGTTCATCATAATCCTATTTCCGGGAAATCAGGCAAGGCTGAATTAAGTTCCAACGATGTTGCTTTATTCTATGTAACTGCACTTAATCCTCTAATGTTTGAAAAGATTTTGGAAATTGGAAAATCTTCAGACATTTTTTTGATCTTTCTGGTTGAAAACAAAAATCCCCTTATCACAAGCCGGCTTGCGAAACTCGGTTTCAACGAAATATATATTTTGCCGGATGAACTTTTTAAGTTTGGTATCGACTTAAAGGAAAAGATTGAGAGCCGGACGGACGACCACGCCGAAGTTTCTGCCGTCACTTCAAATGAACGCGACTCCGTCTTTCGTTCCATTATGGGAGATTCTCCCGAAGTTGAAAAACTCATCGCAGCCGCAAGAACAGCGGCTGAAAACGCTTCGGTAAATGTATTGATTCTTGGCGAAACCGGCACGGGCAAAGGTATGCTGGCAAATGCAATTCATAATTACGGAAGTAAAAAAGATTCGCCCTTCGTAGAGGTTACCTGTTCGGCAATTCCGGAACCGCTGTTGGAATCGGAACTTTTTGGGCACGAGAAAGGAGCTTTCACTGATGCAAAAGTTAGAAAGCTCGGTTTGTTTGAACTGGCGGATAAAGGAACAATTTTTCTGGATGAAATTGGCGAGTTGAGTTTGAATTTACAAGTTAAACTTCTGCGCGTGCTTGAAAAAAAAATTATTAGAAGAGTCGGCGGAATGCATGACATTCCCATTACCGCCCGGATAATTTCAGCTACGCACAGAGATTTGAACAAGCTGATTGCACAAAATCTTTTTAGAACAGATTTATATTACCGCTTAAATGTGATAACTATTGAACTGGCATCATTACGCGACCGGCAGGATTTTATTCTTTCTCTTGTCAATCAGTTTATTAAAGAGTTTTGTGAGAACTACAATAAATCAATAACGGGAATTGAAGATGAAGCGCTAAATTTTCTTACCGCTTACAACTGGCCCGGAAACATAAGAGAACTGCGCAACGCATTTGAACGAGCAGTACTTTTGTGCGACACTGGAGTTTTGACGGTTAAACATTTTGAAAATATTCTCATTCATCAGCCGGGGGAAGTTTTATCTTCGCCCCGAAAATCTTCAGACATTCCAATAATAAATGATTCCAACACAATTCTGATAAAGGTTCCCTACTCCACAACAGAACTTCAGTACGTCTCTATGTATTACATTCATGAAGTTCTAAAAAAAGTTGAAGGAAACAAATCTTTAGCCGCACGGTTATTAGGCGTCTCCCGCCCGAGATTAGACAGACTTCTTTCAGGAAAAACAGAGGAATAAATCTCAATCACTCTTTGTGGTGGAAAATTACCTTACAGAAAAACTGAACCAATTTGGAAATATTTCCGGTTTTCTGTCGCTTATATTCCTTTCCTTTCTTAGCTTAGTTTGAATTCACCTCTTTTCAAGTTATTTTTGGGCTGCATATTTTATAAGAAAAATGGAGCAACAATGATTAACAAAATTCAAGAATTACTTGGCAAAGAAGCTGATTCCCTTTTATCCTACACCGCTAAAGTGCCAAAGGAAAAATTACACTTACCGGGACCAGATTTTGTGGATAGAATCTTTAGCCCGAGCGACAGAAACATCAACGTTATTAAAAATCTTCAATGGATTGTAAGTCATGGGCGTTTAGCAGGCACCGGATACGTTTCAATCCTTCCGGTAGATCAAGGAATTGAACATTCAGCCGGAGCTTCCTTTGCTAAAAATCCCGATTTTTTTGATCCTGAAAACATTGTTAAGTTGGCAATTGAAGGCGGTTGTAACGCCGTAGCTTCAACGCTGGGAGTGCTTGGAATGGTTTCAAGAAAATACGCGCACAAAATTCCGTTCATCGTAAAAATTAATCACAACGAACTGCTCACCTACCCAAACAAATTTGATCAGGTTATGTTTGCTGGCGTTGAGCAGGCTTACGATATGGGCGCTGCGGCTGTTGGCGCAACAATTTATTTTGGATCCGATGAGAGCACAAGACAAATTGTTGAAGTGAGCGAAGCGTTTCAATATGCGCACGAATTAGGCTTGGCAACAATTCTCTGGTGCTACTTGCGTAATCCTAAATTCAAGAGTGATAAAGATTATCATGTCTCGGCTGATTTAACCGGGCAGGCAAATCATCTCGGCGTTACTATTCAAGCTGATATCATCAAACAAAAACTCCCGGAAAATAACGGCGGTTACACTGCGTTAAATACCGGCGGGGTTTCCTACGGAAAAATTGATAAACGCGTTTACACTGAATTGACAACCGATAATCTTATCGATTTAACCCGTTACCAGGTGATGAACAATTACATGGGCAGAGCGGGATTAATCAATAGCGGCGGCGCTTCCGGCGCAAATGATTTTGCCGATGCTTGCAAAACTGCGGTTGTAAACAAACGCGCAGGCGGTATGGGCTTAATCCTTGGAAGAAAAGCATTCCAACGCCCGATGGCTGAAGGAATTAAAATCGTAAACTTAGTTCAAGATGTTTATCTTACAAAAGAAGTTACCATCGCGTAAATCTTTTTCTTGGTTTATAATGCAAAAGCCGCGGAG
>JAVHOS010000179.1:0-2903 GCA_036170205.1 Ignavibacteriaceae bacterium
GTTAGATAATTAAATAATATTAACAAATGTAAAGTTCTTAAAAAAAAAATCGATAATAGCAGTGTTGGTTTCCAATTCTTTACGGATCGTTTTCCGTTAGAAGCAATCAATGAATTTAAATAAAAAAAACATTCAATTATTAAAAAAACAAAAAGACAAAAGAATGATGAAGACGAAAACAACTATCCAGATACCTTTCATTTTTGTTTTGGTTGTAATAATATCTCAATTTGTTTTACCGCGGACAAAACTGTTAGACAAACCGCAGGAAGATCCATACGCTGCATTTGCAGAAGTTATGCCTGCACCTGTCGGCGGACTTGAAGCCGTTATCAAACGGATTGTTTACCCGGAAATTGCAAAAAAAGCCGGCTTATCCGGTAAACTTTACCTCTTAATTTATGTTGATGAAAAGGGGCAAGTGGACAATGTTAAAGTAATCAAAGGGCTTGGCGGAGGCTGCGATGAAGCCGCCGTTAAAGCTGTGAAGGAATCAAAATTCACTCCCGGCAAAAACAGTGATGTGCCTGTTAAGGTAAAACTCTCTTTACCAATCACATTTAAAATGAGATGAAAGTTTGCTGAAACATAATTCGTTGTCTTCTTCAAGACTTTGAATTGGCTGCAAACAACAAGAACAAAATTAACAAAGTAAATCTGACTCAATGATGTAGTGTGGAACGGTTGCTGTTAAAGTGAAACCGATCCAATTTAAATTTAATTTATTTCGGAGTAAAACATGGATTGGTTTAACAACCTGAAGTTTGTAAGAAAGATTCAAGGCGGCTATACTTTTTTAGCTGCAATATCTACGATAATTGCCATTGTAGGATATATCTATTTACAAAAAATATCCAACGTAAAGGATCAATTGCTGAAAGAATATGTTGTTCCCCAGCAACAGGTTTCAAATCTTTATTCTTCTTTTCAGAAAATACAATTTGTTTTGCTGCAAACTTCAATGCCGGCATTTGGTTCTAAATTTGGTGAGCATATAAAAACATTCAACCAGCGTAAGCAACAGATTGAAAAAACGTTGGACTCTCTTCTCAATTCAAATTTTGAAGGAACAATCAAAAACGATCTTGGTGAAGTTAAAGCAATTTGGAACGAGTATAAAACCGTTGTTGCCGATGGAATTTTGAGCGCATCCGCTTCTCAAAGTTATGAAATGGCGGCTGATATCGCCACTTCTTCCGGTGAAGAAGTGGGACAGAAACTCGTCACAAAATTCGATAGAATTAATGATGGGTTAACGAAAAAATCAGAAGAACTAAATGCAAATGTGAAAGATACCGTTTCAGAGGCGGCGCTTATCACTATTCTTGGCGCAATTTTAGGAACGTTCTTCTATCTCTTTAATGTATTCTACCTTGCCCCTGCCGTATCAAAACCGATTAATAAATTAAAAGAAATAGTAAAAGAATTTTCTCTTGGAAATTATGAAATTGAAATTGATAACAAATCGAAAGACGAAGTTGGAGAACTTACCGGTCTTTTCGTTGAGCTGCAGACTGCGCAAAAAGAAAAAATTTATGCGGCGGAACAAATTTCAGCCGGAAATATTCACAAAGTAAAACTCGCATCCGATAAAGATGCCCTTGCAATCGCATTTAACAAAGAAGTTGATACAATCGAAAATCTACTTAAAGAAGCTGATATGTTGGTCGAAGCAAATCGCGAAGGCAACTTAACCCGGCGCGGTGAAGTAAGTAATTTTTCGGGCGGATGGCGAAGATTACTCGAAGGCGTTAATTCAATTCTTAACGCTATTCGCGCTCCAATTGAAGAAGCTTCCGCAGTTTTAGAAGATATGGCAAAAGCAGATTTCACCAAACGGGTTACCGGAAATTATTTTGGTGATTATGAACTGATCAAAAACAACGTAAACAAAGTTAATGATTCTTTAAACGGCTTAATCAGCAAACTTGCTCAAAGCACAGAAAATTTAGCGCAAGCTTCCATACAAATTTCTTCATCAACCGAAGAAATGGCGGCGGGTGCGCAAGAACAAAGTTCGCAAGTAACCGAAGTTGCCGGCGCCGTAGAAGAGATGACCCGAACAATTATTGAGACAAGCCGAAATTCTTCGCTTGCTTCTGAAGCCTCTAATGATGCGGGTAACATCGCTAAAGAAGGTGGAAAAGTTGTTGAAGAAACCATTAAGGGAATGGTTCGCATCGCCGCTGTGGTACAGCAATCTTCTCAAACGGTTCAAGCGTTAGGCAAAAGCAGCGATCAAATTGGTGAAATCGTTCAGGTAATTAACGACATTGCAGATCAAACAAATCTGCTTGCTCTTAACGCAGCCATCGAAGCCGCACGCGCCGGTGAGCAGGGAAGAGGTTTTGCAGTTGTTGCTGATGAAGTGAGAAAATTAGCCGAAAGAACTACTAAAGCAACCAAAGAAATTGCCGTCATGATCAAACAAATTCAGAAAGATACTACCGAGGCTGTTGTTGCAATGAAAAAAGGAAAAGAAGAAGCCGACCTTGGAAAAGCTATGGCAGACAAAGCCGGTGAATCGTTACGCAATATTATTTTAGGCGCGGATAAAGTGGTTGATATCATCACACAAGTTGCCGCTGCAAGCGAAGAACAATCTGCAACCAGCGAAGAAATCAGTAAGAGTATTGAAGCGATTAATAGTGTAACAAAAGAAAGTACTTCGGGAATTCAGCAAATTGCAAGAGCCGCCGAAGATCTGAATAATTTAACCTCCGTTATTGAAGAATTGGTTGGAGAATTCAAAATTACCCAGCTCAATACACGCGGTAAATCTTTAGGGTATGATGAGCAGAAAATTGCTCTTCTCTCAAAGCCAAATGGCAACGGGAATGGCAATGGATATAACTAACTCATGTTACGCAAAATAGTATTTTGAATTGCCACGTCCCGAAAGC
>JAVHOS010000180.1:0-9006 GCA_036170205.1 Ignavibacteriaceae bacterium
ATTCAAAATTTTATTTTGTGTAAGGTGAATTATTGATCTATTCGGTGGAGCCGGTAGTTTGAAGAAAGTTGTTAAAGACTTCTGAAGTGGTAATATAAATATAACTTTGGGCGAGGAGAAAAGTTCCTTTTTTATGTTGATACGCAGCTTACGCAAGTTGCATTCTGAACGGAACCCAGTGGAAGTGAAGAATCTACATTTTAAGTCATAACTTGGTTAATGATTCTTCTGTGCCTCCGGCGCATCAGAATAACAAATTAGGATTGTTAAGCGCTCGCAGTTAGAAAAGCTAATTTTCCGAAATTGAAAGGAATGAAAGAAAAGCCGGTGAATAAAGAGGAAAAAAATATTTTTTAAAAAGCAAGAAGAAAAAAAAATATTTTTTTTAGCGGTTTTTTTCTTTGTTCGTTACAAAAAAATTTTTAGTTTGGTAATAGAGTTTGCGGTATAAAAAACCATAAAAAAACCGTAAATATTCTTAAAAAAAATGTGTTCTTAATTTATTGATTATTTGAATGGTGTATGAAACCTCATCCAATCATTTAGCAGGTTAGGCTGAACAAGTTTTAATTAACCTACGCGCCTATAATAGGTACAAGCAAGAGAAATAAAAATCTTGTTATATACCAAAAGAGACCGGAAGAAAATCTGTTGTTTCTTTTTTATAGGTTGACGTAGTATTTACTAATCCCTGTATGAAAGGAAAGGTATATATATGCCGATCAAATCAAATAGGACGCATTCTTATTTAACATCAAAGTTGGATAATATGGCCGACGGAATAGTAAAATATTCCAGTGAGCCGAATTTTCCGGCTAACGTTAAAGAAGAAGATGTTCGCGCTATGCGATCAGAACTCGATACTTTGCGTACCATGTACAAAGAGTTGAATACCGAGACGAGGATCAAATACCGTGAATATGTTTCTCGATTCGAGGCGTTTAATAAGAAACATGCTCAAACAGCATCTCTTATTTATGCGTTTTTCGGAAAGAAGAA
This sequence comes from Ignavibacteriaceae bacterium, assembly GCA_036170205.1. GTDB lineage: Bacteria > Bacteroidota > Ignavibacteria > Ignavibacteriales > Ignavibacteriaceae > UBA1563. The sequence continues at coordinate 1,000 of JAVHOS010000180.1, forward strand.
TCAAGTTCTAGCGGACTTTGGGTTAAAACCTCACAAGGTGAGAACTTCTGCAAAAGTTCCACCCGTTGAAACCGCAAAACCCGCGTAGAACATGCGTGAAAGAGCAAATGCCCGGAAAGAAATTTTCGGGCGTTTGTATTTTAATGTGAACCGGGCGGAAACTTAGAGATTAATTTAGAAATATGCAACAAACCTCCGAATCTTTTATATTTTTTCCTCTGCGTTTCTTTGCGTTCTTAGCGGTTAATTCTTTTTCTTACTAACCACTGATGAAGCTGCTATTCGATCTCATCCCCTTTTAGCAGCGCATTGCACACTTGTTTTGTAGTATCAAAATCATATCCTTTGGAGACGAGATAGGCAAAGAGTTTTAGACGGGTTCTTTTATCATCAAATCCCCTCTTGATTAGTGAAGCCATTTTCTTTTTGCCGATACTAAGCGCATTCTCATATGCCTCATTTTCATCAACAACCATCCGCAATTTTTCTTCTATCAAACTTAAAGGGATTCCTTTTTTTAGAAGTTCGGATTTAATTTTTTGCGAACCGCTTTTTTTAAAATATATCCGCTCTGTAATAAAACGTTCAGTGAAGTCGGCGTCGTTTAAAAACTTTTTCTCTTGCAGCTCTTCCAACACGATTTGAATTAATCGCTTATCATATTTTTTCTGCATCAACTTTGTTTTTAATTCTTGGGTCGAGTGGAGTCTTCGGGAAAGATAATCGAAACTTTTTTGTTTAATGAAATATTTTTGATTTTCTTCAATGAGCTGCAACCTAAGTTCTTCGGAAATATCATCTCCCTTCCGAAGTCCCGTTTCATAAATCAAATCTTTAGAAAGAAAAAGAACGCTGCCGTCTTCTAACGTAACAACAACGTTCTTTTCATTCTTTGAAACAATTTTAAGAATAACCAACGATTACTTATTTCCTTTTTTCTCTTTGGCGGTTGCTTTAGCTTCGGCTTTCGATTCAGCAGTACCCTTTTCACGTTCCGTTGTATTAACCGTAACCATTCCTAATTTTTCTTTAACTTCGTTTAACATTTTAGCGTACATTTCAGGATACTCAACCATTTTAGCCCGTAGTTGTTCTCTTCCCTGGAATCTATCTTCGCCAAAAGTAAACCATGAACCACCCTTTTTAACGATGTTATGAAGAACAGCAAGATCAAGCACATCGCCTGTTTTGCTTATCCCTTCATTATATAGGATATCAAACTCAACTTCTTTGAACGGAGGAGCGACTTTACTTTTTACAATTTTCACTTTAGTTCTGTTACCAATTACATCGGTTCCCTCTTTGATAGCGCCGATCCTTCTAATGTCAAGCCGAACAGAAGCATAAAACTTTAAAGCGTTACCGCCTGTTGTAGTTTCGGGGCTGCCAAACATTACACCTATTTTGCTTCTTAATTGATTTGTAAAGATGACGCAAGTTTTAGAACGGCTGATAGCGCCGGTAAGTTTACGCAAAGCTTGAGACATTAATCTTGCTTGCTGCGCCATATGTGCGTCGCCCATATCGCCTTCAATTTCAGCGCGGGGAACAAGCGCGGCAACTGAATCTATGATGATAACATCAATTGCGTTGCTTCGGACGAGCGTATCGGCAATTTCCAAAGCTTGCTCGCCAAAATCCGGTTGAGAAATGAGCAAGTTCATTGAATCAACACCAAGCCTCTTAGCGTAATTAACATCGAGCGCATGTTCAGCATCGATGAAAGCGGCAAGTCCGCCTAACTTTTGCGCTTCCGCAATAATGTGAAGACAGAGTGTAGTTTTTCCGCTTGATTCCGGTCCATAAATTTCAATAATTCTTCCTCTCGGAACGCCGCCTATACCGAGCGCCCAATCAAGCGATAAAGCGCCTGTGGGAATTGCATCAACGGGATTAATCACTCCGTCGCCAAGTTTCATAATAGAACCTTTGCCGAAAGTTTTTTCAATCCCGGCAATAGTTTCATCTAAAATTTTCAGTTTTGCAGTTTTGTCATCAGCCATATACTCTCCTATTTAAGATAAATAAATTGTTTTTAATTGTTTATAAGTTGATCCTAAAGGTCCTAACACACTTTCGAATAACGCTACTTCAGCAGCTTGAAAAAAAAAGGTTCTAAAACGAAAAGATGAAAAGGTTTTAACAAATTCTTCATCAACAGTTTCTTTTCCCTTCAACAAAGTAATATGCGGTTTGAATTGTTTTTCATCTGTTAAAATATCTAAGTTTTCTAAACATTCCGAAAAATATTTTTCAATTCGAAAAAGTATTTGATCTGATACTAATTTCGCATAAAACACTCTTGGGGTTCCGGGAACGCCAAAGGATGCAAAATTTGTAACTAGACAAATAAACTTATTGAACATCGCAACCTCATCCAGAACATTTTCTATTAGAGGGATTTTTTGCTCATCTACATTGCCAAGAAAACTAATAGTAATGTGTAGTTTTTCTTTTGGTTCCCATCGGTACTCTGCTTTCAGTGGAATCGAATCCCTCAGCTCTAATAATTTCTCCTTGGTTTCCTCCGGAATATTGAGCGCGATGAATAATCTTCGATATTTTATTTTATCAGTCAGCACTGTTGTATAGATTAATATTTTTCGGTTCCTACTTCCTAATTCTCACTGCGTTCGTCTCTGGCGAAATTCCTAATTCATATTCAGGCGTCTAATGGAATGCCAAGAATATTCTTCCGCACCATATCAAGCGCCGCTTGAGTTGCGCGCTGCTTGTTTAAGATTCTATCATCTCCAAAATTAAATTTCTGCGCGGTACATCCGTTTTGATCACAGATGCCTATAAAGACCGTACCAACCGGTTTTTCTGCCGAGCCGCCGGTGGGACCTAATACTCCGGTAATAGAAAGTCCAACATCAGTTCCGCTTATTGATTTAATTCCATCCGCCATTTGTACAGCAACTTCTTTACTTACCACTCCGAAGGCAGTAATTGCATCTTCATCAACATTTAGTATTTCAACTTTGGCGGCATTACTATAAACTACTACGCCGCGTTCAAGATATTTGCTGCTACCGCTAAAGTTAGTAAGCATACTGCAAATGTTTCCACCGGTGCAAGATTCAGCAACGGAAATTGTTAATCCTCTTTCTTTTAAAAGATTACCCACAACTTCAGCCAGATCGTCGTCATCTTTCCCAAAAATATATCTTCCTGCAAATGCTCTTATCTTCTGCTCAAGCTCGTTTAATTTATTGAAAGCTGATTCTTCATCCTTTTCAGTAACGGTTAATCTTAATTTTACACCAAATTGACTTGGAAGAAAAGCAAGCTTAGCTCCGTTGAGAAATTCTTTTATATCACCGAATTTTGAAAACAAAGTTGATTCGGCAATGCCTGTGGTTAGCAAAGTTAATCTTTTTGTTGTTACACCGGAAGGAATAATTCTCTCAGATAATTTTGGAATAACATAATTAGTCATCATTTGTTTCATCTCGTAAGGAACGCCGGGCATAACAACCATAATTTTATTTTCAGTTTCTATCCATAACCCCGGAGCCGTTCCATAATAATTTCTAATTACGGAAGCAATTTGCGGAACCATCGCTTGCGTTTCATTAATAGGAGCCATCGTTCGATTCAATCTTGCGAATCTTTCTTTAATGTCTTTCAGAACTTCTTCGTTTTGTATTAGTTCCGAATTGAAAAATTTTGCCACCGACTCACAGGTTATATCATCATGCGTTGGTCCAAGTCCGCCGGTAACAATGATGAGGTCAAAAATATTCCAGGCTGAAGCGAATTCGGATAAAATAATTTCCTCTTCATCCCCGATGACCACTTGTTTTTGAACTTCAACATCTAAATCCGTTAACACTTTTCCAAGATAAGAAGCGTTTGAGTTTAGCGTTTGTCCAATCAAAAGTTCATCACCAATTGCAATAATTTGTGCTTTCATCTTCTTTCCTAAAAAAACTTAATTATAATAAAATTCATAATGATGGCGGTGTAAACTGCGGAGATTATATCATCTAAAACAATTCCGTAACCACCTTGCAACTTCTCAGCTTGACGAGCGGGAAAAGGTTTAACAATATCGAGTAATCGCCAAAGAAGAAAAGCTATACCGGTTATTAAAATTTGCTTTGGTAGAAAGAGAAGACTGATCCACATTCCTACCGTTTCATCAATCGTACATTGAGATGGGTCTTTTCCATAAACTTTTTCAAAACGGGTTCCGATGAAAATTCCTCCGATCGAAAAAAGTAGAATGAGAGGAATTAAAAAAAACGGATTTTCAAATCCCGGTATCCAATAAAATGCAAACGCTACAACGCTTGAGAATGTCCCCGAAGCAAAGGGAATGTACCCGCTATATAACGTGGAACCGAGCAGTTTTTCTAAAAAAGTTAGTTTCATTGTTTCTTAAATAATTTTTCCATTGCCGGTTTATTATCGGTAAAATACAAAATACCGGAATGAACGGTAATAAAAGTAACAATAATCATCATAATTAATATAAAAGTTTGGTTTAGGAGAAAAACAAAAACGTCTCCATAACTTTTGCTCAAAATCGAATTCTTTGAAAGGATGTAAATAATTAGTAAGTAGTAAATGAAAACCATTTGAACAAAAGTTTTAACTTTTGCATACCGGCTTGTTGTAAATTCAATGCCTATTGAATCGGTGTATCCGCGAAATAAAGTAATTGTGAAATCTCTTAAAACTATCAGTAGTACTAACCAGAAAGAAAGTACTCCGAGATAAACAAAACCAACAAAAGCAGTTGCAGTTAAAATTTTATCAGCAAGCGGATCCCAAAATTTTCCCCATGAAGTAATAAAATTATATTTACGCGCAAGCCAGCCGTCATACCAATCAGAAAATGCTGCAACGAGATAAACTCCTAAAGAGATTTGCTGCATCAATTCATTGCCGGAAAGAAAAAGGTAAAGAAAGACCGGCGAAAGAATGATCCGCAACACTGTTAATTGATTTGGTAAGATCATAAGCTTCCGCTACAACCATTTTTCTGTTAAATTAATCAAGTAAGGGAATTCATAAATTCCTGTGCTATGCCCGTCTTTCCAATTTATGGTGATGCCGTAATTACCAACCGGAACAAGAGAAGTTAATGTTACTTGATCCAGCATGAATAAAGGGATATATGAATCGCTGTGCAGTTCTCTTTCTGTATCACAAGTAGCGCAGGGGCAAAATTTTCTAAGCGTTTGAAAACTAATTTCCGAAACGGAATTATCTTCCCACCTAATTTCCAATTGCTGGCTTTGAGAAATTTTTATCTGAGTCGGTTTCACTACAGTTCAATCCCGGCAAGAATTTTAACGGCTTGCAAATATTTTTCACTCGTCATTTTTATTACCTCTTCGGGCAGATCCGGCGCCGGTGGCTGTTTGTTAAATTTAATTGAAAGAAGAAAATCGCGAACAAATTGCTTATCAAAACTTTGCTGGCTCTTCCCTTTTTCATATAAAGATGTCTGCCAAAAACGGGAAGAATCAGGTGTGAGTAGTTCATCAATGATAATTAAATTATTATGTTCATCTAATCCAAATTCCATCTTAGTATCGGCGATGATGATTCCTTTTTGAAGCGCGTACTCTGAACATTTATTAAAGATCGCAATTGCCGAAGTTCTCATCTTTTCAATTACCTTAGCGCCGGCAATGTCTTTTGCCTTTTCAAAAGAAATATTTTCATCGTGATTTCCGATCTCTGCTTTTGTTGAAGGAGTAAAGATCGGTTCGGGAAGTTTTTCCGATTCAACCAAACCTTTCGGCAAACTTATTCCGCAAACTGCGTTTGATTTTAGATATTCGTTCCAACCTGAACCGGACAAATATCCGCGTACGATCGCTTCGATAGCAACAACTTTCGTCTTTTTTACCAGCATTGATCTTCCGCGCAAAACTTCTTTATGCGGCTGGCAAATCTCCGGGAACTCATCAACATTGGTTGAAATAATATGGTTTGGAAGAATGTCTTTAGTTAAGTTAAACCAAAATGCAGAGATCGTATTAAGTACAATTCCTTTTTGCGGGATGCCTTGATTCATAATTACGTCAAACGCTGACAAACGGTCGCTGGAGACGATGAGCAATTTATCTTCTACTTCGTAAATATCACGCACTTTGCCGCGTTTTGGCGCCGCTAATCCGCTTAAATTAGTTTCTAATATTATTTGGTGCTTCATCCGGTTAATTCCTTTAAATGGTAAATCAAATATAAAGAGGCTGGTGAGATTTTTCAAAAAATATTGAAATTCTGTTATTCGGCAGAAAATTCAATTTAATGTGCAGCAAGAAACTTTAAGTTGAAGTGAAATTGTGAGAAAGATTTTCAAAATTATATGAAAAATTTTTCCCGGTTCAGCGTTCAAAAAGAAATAGTTCCCCGTATCATTTTATTTTTCCTGCTGTGGAGAATTGCTTCTTTTCTCTCAACTTTTAAACGAAGTTTCGTACGGAAAAAATAAAATAAAAGGAGATAACGATGAATCGTTTAACAACTTTACTTGCATGTTCGCTAATCATTCTTCTCTCCTTCAATGGATTTTCTTATAGCCCGAAACTTTCGGCGGCTGGTGAAGCGAAAAAAACTGTAATCGAAAAAAATCTTATTAAAGGACTTGAAAGCGGTAACGACGGTGTTATGTTGGAGGCTGTATATTATCTTGGCGAATATAAATGTGAATCCGGCATCATTCCATTAATGAAAATTTTGAACGACAACAAAAATGAGAGGATGCGCATTATGGCGGCTCTGGCATTAACAAAGATTGGAACCGGGAAAAGTCTCTACGCCATAAAGCAGAACTGTTATTTGGACGGGAATGAATCGGTAAGAAATTTTTGTTCCAAATTCTTTGCAGCGGCTAAAGGTAAGAAGCACTCATATACAGATAATTAGCTTTCACCACTCACTACATATCTTGTCTGACGCACAAAAAGTTAGAACCCATAGACCGGCGGTTTATTCCGCCGGTTTTTTTTGTGCAATTTGACAAACAAATCAAAGTTCATATATTTGAAACAACTTATCTAAAATTTTAAGAAAGATTATGCTCACAGTTAAAAACCTTCGCAAAGCGTACACAAATACTGTCGCTATTGATAACGTTTCTTTTTCACTTCAATCCGGCAGAATTTTCGGATTGATAGGTCCAAACGGCGCCGGCAAAACAACAACCATAAGAGTGATTTTAAACATTATTAAACCAACATCGGGAGAAGTTCTTTTTGATGGGAAACCGATGGATAAATCAATTCAAAATGTTACCGGTTATTTGCCGGAAGAACGCGGACTTTACAAGAAGAGCACCGTGCATGATGTTATCGTTTATCTTGCTTCATTAAAAAATGTTTCGGCGCATCAGGCAACCCGACTTGCAAATGAGTGGTTGAACAAGCTTGGGATCATCGAGTACAAGAACAAAAAAATAGAAGAGTTATCAAAAGGAAATCAGCAGAAAATTCAGTTTATTACTTCGGTTATTCACGACCCTAAAATATTAATTCTTGATGAACCTTTCACCGGATTCGATCCCATAAACCAGCAGTTGATTAAGGAAACAATTTTATCGCTTGCAAATGAAGGTAAAATTATTGTTCTCTCAACTCATCAAATGGATTTTGCTGAAAAGTTGTGCAATGACATCTTTTTGATAAACAAAGGGAAGGAAGTTTGCAGTGGTAAACTCAGCGAAATTAAACGGCAGTACGGAACACAATCAATTAAAATTGAGTATCAAGGAAACGCTGCATTTTTGAACGAAAGTAAAGATGTTGCCCACATCGATATGTATCAGAATTATGCTGAAATTCAACTAAACGATTCAATCAATCCTTCCCTTTTTCTCCGATCGATTGTGGATAAAATCGAAATAAAACATTTTTCTATTATTGAACCGACTTTAAATAAAATTTTTATAGACGCGATAAAGAATTAGGAATTTTCAATTAGGAATTAGGAATGAAAAAAGCTTTAGCAATTGCAAAATGGGAGTTTATGGAGAAGATAAAATCC
>JAVHOS010000180.1:9106-14016 GCA_036170205.1 Ignavibacteriaceae bacterium
AATGAAAAAAGCTTTAGCAATTGCAAAATGGGAGTTTATGGAGAAGATAAAATCCAAAGCGATGATTATCTCTTTCTTCCTCACTCCGTTGATCATTTTGGGTTTTTCAATTTTGCCAAGTGTCTTTGCGGAAAAAGATGAAGCCGCCACACAAGCGATAGGAATAATTGATGAGACACAAAATTATTTCACTTCACTTTCTGATAAATTAAGCGAATTCAAATTAGAGGATAAACAACCGCGTTATGTAATAGTAAATCTTTTTAAACAAAATGAGTCGCTTGATTCTCTTAAAGCGGAAGCGAACCGGGATGTAGTGAAAAAGAAAATCGAAGGATATCTTCTGTTAACTGAAAACCAAAAGAAGGAAATGATTTTTGAGTACCGCAGTTTGAGTCTTGGCAATTTTAATGATTACAAAAGATTTGAAGATAGTTTTAATAAAATCCGCCGTGTGCAGGAATTTAAAAAAGCTAATATCGATACCGCTTTAGTCTTGCATCTCCTAAATAATGTTGAGATGAATACTATAAAGATTGATGAAAAAGGAAAAGAATCTTCCGCTGATTTTAAATCTCAGTATTTTTCTTCGTTCATTTTCATCATGATTTTGTTCATGGTAATCATGATCTCCGGCGGTATGCTTGTAAGAAGTTTGGTTGAAGAAAAATCAAACCGCTTGATCGAAATTATTGTTTCTAGTTGTAAGCCTGACGACATTCTGAAAGGAAAAATTCTCGGACTTTCCGGTTTAACGATGGCGCAAATTGTAGTTTGGGCGTTGATCGGTGTTGCTTTTGCCGGACAAGGATTGGTGATGTTCGCCTCCTTCCAGAATTTATTTTTATTGTTCGTTTATTTCATTTTGGGATTTGTTCTCTACACGGCAATTTTTGTCGGTGTCGGATCAATAGTAACCACCGAACAGGAAGCACAGCAAATAACAGGTTACCTGTCAATGATAACAATTTCTCCCATTGTAATAATGATTCCGGCAATGCAAAACCCGGATTCTCTCTTGATAAGAGTTTTTTCTTATATTCCTTTAACAACACCGGGGGTGATGATCTTACGATTAAACTCATCTCCAATTTCGACAATAGAAATATTAGCCACATTAGCTGAATTAGTTCTTTCAATTTATTTGGTGATAAAAATTTCTTCCAAAATTTTTAGAATTGGAATTTTATCCTACGGAAAAATGCCCGGCTTGAAAGAGATTTTCGTTTGGCTTAGAGAGAAAGAATAATCATGCCTGTCTTTGCTTCAGCATTAGCGGCTTTTATCCCAATCGCTTTCTACCTTTTTTTCGTCTGGAAGTTTGATCGGTTTGATCGTGAACCTGTGGGACTGTATCTCAAACATTTTTTATGGGGCGCAATAGGAGCAATTATTCTTGCTTTGGCAGGGAGTTATCTCTTCAGTTTCTTTTTGTCTTTCTCTATTCCCAATCCTGAGTTGCGCCACAGAACCGAAACCATTATTGTGGCTCCCTTTGTAGAAGAAATTACGAAAGGAATCTTTCTTCTCTTCACAATTTCAAACCGAAAATTTGACAACATTACAGACGGAATTGTTTACGGTGGCGCCATTGGTCTCGGTTTCGGGATGACTGAAAATTTCACTTACTTTTTAACTTACGGAAAAACTTTTGAAAATTGGTTGATGCTCGTGTTGGTTCGAACTTCATTTACCGCGGTTATGCACTGTGTCGCTACTGCTTCGTTCGGCGCACTTTTGGGATTTGCAAAATTCAAACCATTAATCTTTAAAATTATTCTCCCTCCTCTCGGTTTAGCATTAGCAATGTTTATCCACTTTGCATGGAACTTCAGCGTGAGTTTTTCACAAACTTCATTGCTTGGATTTTTATTTCTCTCCGGCTCGATTATAATTTTTATCATTTCGTTTAAATTAGCGGTTAAATCGGATGCGAGAATTATTTTCCGTGAATTATATGACGAAGCCGGCCACGAAGTTTTGCCGGTTGAGCATGTAACAATTTTAAGTTCAATTCAACGAGAACAAAAAGGTTGGATTGACGAGCGAATACGAAAAGCGTACATCAAAGCAGCAACTGCTCTTGCATTCAGGAAAATGCAATTGAGAAATGCTACCGGTTTGAATAAAACTTTTTATGAAAATGAAGTAACTTTTTACCGCAACGAACTTATGCAATTGCTGAACGGAGTTAGTTAGGTGACAAACGCAACAAATGTATTTTTTGTTTTAACGGAACCAATTTTTGACAAGAACGATTGCCATCTTTATCCAAACTTTTCAAAGTCCGATTCTTCCTTCCTCTCCATCACTTTGTTAAAAAATCTCTACGAAATCTTTGCATCGGTTTTTGTTAAAGAAGATTTATTCTTTTGCCTAAATGAAAAAGACAAAGAAATGGTTACACTTGACTTTCCTCCCTTCTTAAGCGGCAATATATTCTCTTTTAATGAACAGACTTTTAAAAACGACTTCACTTCTCTCTTTGAGAAAAGAAAATTTGATGCGAAGAATTTTATCTTTCTCCGTCCGGATTTTGTAGGACTGATCTCCTCAGATATTTTGCAAATCATAGATCTCTTAACCTTAGATGATGACGTCTTGGTAATAAAAAAATCATTGCATAAGAAAATTGCTCTTTTTGCTACGAACAAATATCAAAATGAAATTCCGGAATTAATCCACAAGAAAAATTTTGTCTGCGATTCTGCGCTTAAAAAATTGTGTGGATTAGATTACCAACTCTACAAACTTAAAAATGTTTTCTCGTTGGAACAAGTCAACGATTTTAAAGAACTTTATCAACTGCTTTCGCGTAAAGAAAATTATGCCTGCTGCAACAAGCAAATGCACGATCGCTTCACTCATCTCTTCATCGAATATAAGGAATTACTCTGAATGGAACGTATCGGTATTTTCGGCGGAACGTTTGACCCGATTCACATTGGGCATCTAATTACAGCGCAATCGCTGCTTGAATTTAGAAAACTTGATAAAATAATTTTTATTCCATGTTACATATCGCCTCACAAACGTCAGGCACATAGTTCTGATCCTAAGCACCGTTTGGAGATTTTGAAATTATCCATCCAGTATCAGAAGCAATTCGACTATTCTGAAATTGAATTGAATCGTGGTGAGGTTTCCTATACAATCGATACCGTCCGTGAACTCAAAAAAAAATACGATTCGATCGATCTTATTATCGGATTTGACAATCTCATCGTATTCGATTCATGGAAAGAACCGGACGAACTTTTTAAATTGACAAACGTTATTGTTATGAAGCGGATCATCGACAAGGAAATTGAGTACAAGCACAAGTATTATGAAATGGCGACGATCATTCAAACGCCTTACGTTGAGTTGAGCTCAACTTATATCCGCAATAGAGAAGCGAATAATTTGCCGATAGATTTTATGGTTACTTACGCCGGTAAAGAATACATTCATAAAAATAATCTTTACCGTTAATTTTAAATGGATGTAGAAAATTTATTTCCAGAATTGCTAATAAGGAACAAGCGGATAATTGCGCGTGCAATTTCGTATGTCGAATCAGAATTTCCGCAAGCGGAAGAAATCTTAAAAAAAATTCACCGACATTCAGGTAACGCATATCGAATTGGAATAACCGGTCCGCCGGGCGCAGGTAAAAGTACGATAACTAATCAGTTGGCAAAACTTTATCTGCAAAACGGAAAAAGTGTTGCCATCATTGCCGTTGATCCAACGAGTCCCTTTACCGGCGGCGCATTGTTAGGCGATAGAGTGAGAATGTCCGATATTGGAAAAGTTGAAAATATTTTTATTCGAAGTATGGCAACACGCGGAAGTCTTGGCGGGCTTTGCAAAAAAGCAATTGATACCGCAGATATTTTAGATGCCGCCGGATATGATTATATTATTCTTGAAACTGTCGGCGTTGGACAATCGGAACTTGATATTGTAAAAGCCGCCGACACGACCATAGTAGTGCTCGTTCCGGAATCCGGCGATTCGGTTCAAGCGATGAAAGCCGGTTTGATGGAGATTGCTGATTTTTTTGTTGTGAATAAATGCGATAGACCCGCATCGGAACAAGCTGTAAACGCGTTAAGAACTATTTTGATGTTGAGAAATCACGACGAAAAAACTTTTTTACCGGAAATTGTAAAAGCAATTGCGCAGGATAATCTCGGAATTAAAGAAATTGCTTTGGAAATTGAACGGCATCAAACTCATCTCATTAAATTCGATCTTCTTACAAAGAAAAGAATTCAACGAACGAAAGACCGGATAAAAGAGATTGTTGAAGAAAAATTTACTCAAGAACTTTGGAAACAAGAAAATGTTTTTTCATTTGAACAACTCATAGAAAAATCATTTGAACAAAAAATTTCTCCCTACACAATAGCGGAGGAAATTTTAAATACATTCAAACTAAACCTATCCCAAAAGGATGAAAATGGAAATACAAAATCAATTTCTTCTTCAATTTAGCGAAGAGCAGCAAGCCATTAAGCAAACGGTTAAAGAGTTTGCTGAAAAAATAATCAAACCGCGTGTGATGGAATTTGACGAGTCGCAGACTTTTCCTTTTGAAATAATGGAACAACTTGGCGAACTTGGCTTGATGGGAATTCTTGTCCCGGATATTTACGGCGGCGCAAATTTAGGTTACACAGAATATGCACTCATCATAGAAGAACTCGCCAAAGTTGACCCATCTATCGCCCTTTCCGTTGCGGCTCATAATGGACTTTGCACTAACCACATCAATCAATTTGGAAACGAAGAACAAAAGAAAAAATATTTGCCCGGTCTAACAAGCGGAAAAGTTATCGGCGCCTGGGGACTTACGGAATCTGTCTCCGGAAGTGATGCCGCAAGTTTAATTACTACCGCCGAATTAAAAGACGATTTTTATT
>JAVHOS010000181.1:0-13970 GCA_036170205.1 Ignavibacteriaceae bacterium
GTAAATAAGCTTTGTAAATTTTATCTAATTTAATATATTTCAGCAGTAAAAAATGACTTTTCTGCCGGGATGGCGGAATTGGTAGACGCACAGGACTTAAAATCCTGTGTCCCGTTGGGACGTGCCGGTTCGAGTCCGGCTCTCGGTACAAAAAGCATTGAAAAGTCAGTTTCCAAAGTCCAAAGTCAAAAGTCAAATTTTGTTTCTCATATTTTGGCTTCTCACCTTTGGCTTTTTTGGTTTAGGAGATTGGTGATTGTTCGTTGGTCAATAAGCTAAGTTGTTATTTGTGTTTTGTTCATTGTGATTTTGAATTTGGGTTCTTAGCTCAGTTGGTTAGAGCGTCTGCTTGACGTGCAGAAGGTCATAGGTTCGAATCCTATAGAGCCCACTGCTTCCCGGAGTTATCTCCGTTTTATTTATTAATTAGAAGATTATGGAAAATATTACGCTTACTTTTCCCGATGGTAATTCGAAAGAATTCGCCAAAGGAATCACCGCTTTTGAAGTCGCTAAATCCATTTCAAATAGATTAGCTGACGATACTCTCGCCGTAGAAATAAACGGTTCGGTTAAAGAACTCTACACAAAACTTGAATCAGATTCAACGATCAAATTTATTACTTTTGATGATAACAAGGGGAAGGAAGTCTATTGGCATTCAACTTCGCATTTAATGGCACACGCAGTTCGATCGATCTATCCTGAAGCAAAATTTGGCGTTGGTCCAGCAATTGAGAATGGGTTCTATTATGATATTGATATAAACTCCAAGCTAACAGAAGACGATCTGAAAAAGATAGAAGACAAAATGATGCAGCTTTCAAAACAACAAAATGTTTTTGAAAGAAAAGAAATTTCAAAAACCGAAGCATTGAAATTCTTTACTGAAAGGGGAGATCAATACAAGCTTGAAATTATTAGTGAAATAGATGATACTGAAGAAGCGATCAGCCTTTATAATGAAGGCGATTTTACTGATCTTTGTACCGGACCTCATCTTCCGAATGCCGGAAAAATTAAATATGTAAAACTTTTAAATATCTCAGGTTCCTACTGGCGCGGAAACGAAAAGAATAAACAACTTCAAAGAATTTATGGAATTTCTTTTCCCAAGAAAAAATTGCTTGAAGAGCATCTCATTCTTTTAGAGGAAGCAAAAAAACGTGACCACAGAAAATTAGGGCGAGAGTTAGAACTCTTTTTCATTAGTCCGAAAATAGGAAGCGGATTACCGGTTTGGCTCCCGAAAGGCGCAGTGCTTCGCGAAACTTTGGAAAAATATTTGCGTGAAGAACAAACCAAGCGCGGTTATCTACCGGTTGTTACTCCTCATATCGGAAATATTAATCTTTATAAAACCAGCGGACATTATCCTTATTATAAAGAAAGCCAGTTCCCCACAATCAAATTTGAAGACAGTGAAGAAGAGTATTTATTAAAGCCGATGAACTGTCCTCATCATTTTCAAATTTATGCGGTAAAGCCGAGAAGCTACCGTGATCTGCCGATTCGTCTTGCAGAATTTGGAACAGTTTACCGTTACGAACAATCCGGTGAATTAAACGGCTTAACTCGTGTACGTTGTTTTGCTGTTGATGATTCTCATATGTTCGTTCGTCCCGATCAGTTGAAAGAAGAAGTTTGCAACGTTATCGATTTGATCCAAACAGTTTTTACAACGATGGGGTTCAAGGATTTTACAACTCAACTTTCGTTCAGAGATTCCAACGTAGAAAAATACGGCGGCGATATTGCTCTCTGGGAAAAAGCTCAGCAGGAAATTAAAGAAGCTGCAGATATTATGAAGCTTGATTATTTTGTTGCCGAAGGTGAAGCCGCTTTTTACGGACCTAAAATTGATTTTATGGTAAAGGACGCACTCGGAAGAAAATGGCAATTGGGTACAGTTCAAATTGATTATGTAATGCCTGAAAGATTTCAATTGGAATATATCGGAAGCGACGGGCAGAAACATAGACCGGTAGTTATCCATCGCGCGCCATTCGGCTCGTTAGAAAGGTTTATCGGTGTACTGATCGAACATTTCGCCGGAGATTTTCCACTTTGGCTTGCACCAATCCAAACAGTTGTTGTTCCGATATCCCAAAATTATGTACATTACGCCAGTGAAATTACAAAAGTTCTCAAAGAACGGGGAATTAGAACCGAACTTGACGAACGAAGCGAGAAAATTGGCTATAAAATTCGTGATTGGGAAACCCAGAAAGTTCCGTACATGATCATTGTTGGTGAGAAAGAAGCCGAACAAAAAGTTATTTCAGTTAGAAAACATAAACATGGAGATTTAGGAACTTTTCAGATAGAAAATTTCCTCGCTCAACTAGAAGAAGAAATTAAAAATAAAATATCCAATAACAAATAAGGAGGTTCTTTATCGCTCAAGCAGAAGAAATTCGTATTAATGAAGAGATCAAGACCCAAAAAGTTAGAGTAATCGATCAAGACAGCACCCAGCTTGGTGTATTTTTAATAAAGGACGCAATTCGTTTAGCTGTGGAACGTGGTTTAGACTTAGTAGAAATTGCTCCTAAAGCTGATCCACCGGTTTGTAAGATTATTGATTTTGGAAAATTCAAATACGAACAGCAGAAACGGGAAAAAACGCAGAAGAAAAATCAAGTCGTTTCCGTTTTAAAAGAAATTCGTTTTCATCCGAACACCGATGTTCATGATTTTGAATTTAAAGCAAAGCATGCAATTAATTTTTTGCAGGATGGTGATAAAGTGAAAGCGGTAGTAATGTTCAAAGGTCGCGAGATGGCGTACACCAAACTCGGTGAAGACCTGTTAAACCGCTTTATTGAAAGAATACAGGATTACGCAAAAGTTGAAAGCCCTATCAAGATGGAAGGGCGGTACATGAATTTAATTGTCGTTCCCTTTAAGGGAAAAACCAAAAAACCAATAAAATAAGGAACCCAAATGCCAAAAATGAAAAGCAACCGCGGCGCCCGTAAAAGTTTCAGAGAAACTGCGTCCGGTCATTTTAAGAGAAAGAAGGCTTTCAGAAGTCATATTCTCTCTTCAAAAAGCACGAAACGAAAAAGAGGTTTGCGTAAACCCACTCTTGTCTCCGGCTCTGAAGAAAAACGTGTAACCGCGATGATGCAATAGGAAAGGAAGAACAATGCCAAGATCAAAAAACAAAGTTGCTTCTAAAGCACGTCGTAAAAAAATTCTCTCGATGGCTAAAGGCTATTGGGGAACGAGAAAAAACGTCTTCACGGTCGCCAAGAATCATGTCGAAAAAGGAATGCTTCACGCTTACCGCGATAGAAAATTAAAGAAAAGAAATTACAGGAATCTCTGGATCATCAGAATTAATGCAGCCGCAAGAATAAACGGAACAACCTATTCTCAATTGATGCACGCACTCGACTCAAAAGGTGTGGTTATCAACAGAAAAGTACTTGCAAGTTTAGCTGTGGAAAATGCAAAAGCGTTCGCTGATCTAGTATCTTTTGCTACTAACTAAATTATGAACCCAAGTTTCCTTTATCCGCGAAGCGGGAAAGGTGACTTGGGTTTTTCTATTTTAAAGGACTGACCAGGAAATGTTGACGAAAATTCAAACGCTTACTGCAGAATTGATTCAAGCAATTGAAAAGATTAAAGATCAAAAAGAACTCGAAGAGCTTCGCATCCGCTATTTAAGCCGGAACGGTTCGATTGCTTCTCTTTTTGAAGCGATGAAATCCGCGCCGAAAGAAGAGAAACCTTTACTTGGGAAAGAATTGAATTTACTCCGTAAACTTGCCGAAGAAAAGTTCAATGAAAAAAAATCTCAATTCGATGACTTGCTTACAAAACAATCTCAACAGATTGATCTTTCATTACCCGGAAGAAAAGTTGAATTAGGGCACAGACATCTGCTTACACAAACGCTTGATGAAATAAAATCAATTTTTAAAGGATTAGGTTTTTCGATCTTCGAGGGACCTGAATTAGAATCAGACTATTATAATTTTGAAGCGTTAAATTTTCCCGCCGATCATCCGGCGCGCGATATGCAAGATACTTTTTTTGTAAACAAAGAATTTTTACTTCGTACCCACACTTCGCCGGTGCAAGTAAGATTAATGGAAAAACTTCAACCGCCGCTTAGAGCAATTATGCCGGGAAAAGTTTATCGCAATGAAGCGATAAGTTCGCGAAGCCATTGCATGTTCCATCAAGTTGAAGGATTGTGTGTTGATACCGATGTTACTTTTGCAGAATTGAAAGGAACGCTTGTTGCTTTCGCAAAACAATTTTACGGCAAAGAGTTGAATTACCGTTTCCGCCCAAGTTTTTTCCCGTTTACGGAACCGAGTGCGGAAATGGACATCACTTGCTTTCTCTGTAAAGGGAAAGGATGCAGAGTCTGTAAACATTCCGGCTGGCTTGAAATTCTTGGCTGCGGAATGGTAGACCCGAACGTGTTTAAATACGCAAAGTATGATAACGAAAAATATACCGGTTACGCGTTTGGAATGGGAATAGAAAGAACAGCAATGTTGAAATATGGAATTACTGATATTCGTACCTTTTTTGAAAATGATGTACGATTCCTCAAACAGTTTTGATGCGGAGAAAATAAATTGAAAATTTCACTTAATTGGTTAAAAAAATATATTGATCTATCGGACATTGATGTTGAAGAAATTATCTCTAAACTTACAATGTCCGGTTTGGAAGTTGAAGGCGTCGAAAATCAAAATGAAATGTTTAAGAATTTCATTATCGGATATGTAGAAGAAAAAGAAAAACATCCGAATGCGGATAAACTTTCTCTCTGTGTGGTAAACAACGGAACTGAAAAATTAAAAGTAGTTTGCGGCGCGCCAAATGTGGCTGCAGGGCAGAAAGTAGTTCTTGCACAGATCGGAGCAGTCGTTCCAAACAGCGGAATGAAAATTAGTAAAGCAAAAATTCGCGGCGCAGAATCAAACGGAATGCTTTGCTCGGAATCCGAACTTGGTTTAAGCGAAGATCATTCGGGGATTATTGTACTCGATCCCTCCTTCAAAGAAGGAACTCCCGTTTCAGAAGCGCTTCATTTAAATGATGTTCTTTTTGAAATTGGTGTAACTCCAAACCGTGCCGACGCACTTTCTCATATTGGTGTTGCAAGAGATTTAGCCGCGATCTTTCAGCGTGAATTAAAAGTGCCGGAAGTAT
Source organism: Ignavibacteriaceae bacterium (assembly GCA_036170205.1). Taxonomy (GTDB): domain Bacteria; phylum Bacteroidota; class Ignavibacteria; order Ignavibacteriales; family Ignavibacteriaceae; genus UBA1563. Next base: position 5,185 of record JAVHOS010000181.1, read on the forward strand.
CTATTCCGAAATCAGAAAAAAATATTAACGACTTCGCTTCGATTGAAATTGTTGATTCAGTGAACTGTCCCCGATATTCTGCCAAAGTTCTTTTAAATGTTGAGATAAAAGAATCACCTGATTGGCTAAAGAGAAGTTTAAAATCCATCGGACTGCGACCAATAAATAATATTGTTGACGTAACAAATTTTGTTCTGCATGAGATCGGACAACCGTTACACGCGTTTGATCTTGATAAACTTGCAAAGAAAAAGATCGTTGTAAAAAAAGCGGAAGCGAATGCTCTTTTCACAACACTCGATGGTAAAGAAAGAAAATTAAACGAAAACGTTTTGATGATCTGCGATGGTGAAAAACCGGTTGCGGTTGCCGGAGTAATGGGAGGAGAAAATTCCGAAGTTACTTCTTCGACAAAAAATATTTTAATTGAAAGCGCCTACTTTAATCCAACCAGCATTCGCAAGACTTCTAAATATTTGGGATTAACTTCAGATGCCGCTTACCGTTTTGAACGGGGAACCGATCCTTCGATCACTGTTTATGCGGCTGAACGCGCTGCCCAACTTATGGCTGAATTAAGCGGCGGGGAAATAGTGGATGGAGTAATTGACGTTTATCCAACCAAAATTTCAGAAAAAGAAATTACTCTCCGTTTCAATCAAGTTGAAAGAGTTTTGGGTTATCCCATTCCAAATGAAAATATAAAAAATATTTTATCTTCACTCGGTTTTGCAATTAAGAACTTCACAGAAGAAGCGATAACTGTTTCGACACCAACTTTTCGCCCCGATATTGAAAGGGAAATTGATTTGATTGAAGAGATCGCCAGAATAAATAATTACGATACAATCCCAACAATTTCAAAAATCGCAATTCCGATTGGCGAAAAAATTGATGAATCTGCTTTTGTTGATGACTTGAGAAATATTGCTACCGGATTAGGTTTTAACGAAATTCTTTCCATTCCCATGATAACTGAAAAAGCGGCGGAAATTTTCGGTAAGCCGGTTGGACTGCTAAATCCGCAAGGTTCGGAGATGGGTTACTTGCGTACATCTCTTCTTGCAAGTGCACTGCCTGTTATCGAAAAAAATATTAATGTTGGTGAAAAGAATTTAAAACTTTTTGAAGTTGGTAAAGTTTTTCTAAAAGTGAATGATGACTTGTTTACTTTTTCAGATTTTATTGAAGAAGAAAGATTTCTCTTCATCTTAACCGGAAAAATTTCTGAAAAAGAGTGGTACACTGGAGAAAGAGAATTCGATTTTTATGATTTGAAAGCAATGGTGAATGAATGTTTTCAGAAAAAAACACTTGACAATCTTTTAAATGATTCCTATTATCATAGTGGAAATAAAATTTTTGATTACCATTTCACCAAAACTGCCGGAGTGTCGTTCATCGGGAGCGGTGGCAAAGTAAAAAAAGAAGTTCTTAAACAATTTGGAATTCAGCAGGACGTTTTTTGTTTCGAAGGTTCAGTAGAAATTTTAAAATCACTTAAACCGAAAGAAAAAACTTTTACCGGATTACTCCGTTTCCCCAAGGTTATGAAAGATTTTGCTTTTATATTTGAGAAAGATATTCCTGTTGAAAATATTACCTTGTTTATAAAGAAGAAGGCAAGCAGGATTTTGAAAGATGTTCACCCCTTTGATGTCTTTGAGCACGCTTCAATTGGAAGAACACAGAAATCGGTTGCATTTAATTTGGCTTATTATGACGGTGAACGTACATTAACCGATGAAGAAGTGGACAAAGATTTTCAATTATTAATTGGACTTGTTAAAAAAGAATTTAATGCAATTTTGCGAGGAAAATAATTGTCGGAATTATCCAAATACGAAATATTCTTACAAGAGCTAAGCTCGGTTGAAGTTCAAGTTTCTGCGCAGAAAGAACTTTGCGAGGAATTAAAGAATAGAAATAAAGAGCTGGAGAAAAAACTTTCGGCGCTCCAGAGAGAGAACGAGTATCTAAAGTTGCAAATAGAAAACGGGGAAAATTCGACCGAAGGAAACGGGGAAAATGTTTTTGGTTCACTTAGTGTTAAAGAGCGGGAAAGTTTAAAATTGAAAATTACTGATGTAATAACAAAAATTAATAATCATTTAACCAGTTCTTAATTTAAATTTATTGTTGATGGTATCGGTTCATTATGACGGAAAAAAAGAAGCTTAAAGTAAAAATATTTGATAAAGAATACTCTTTACTAGTTGATAACGAAGAAATAGCGAAGGAACTTGCTGTATATGTAAACAATGTTATGGAAGAAACAAAGCAAGAATTGCCCGATCAGCCGACGCAAACTATTGCCATTATCGCCTCACTGAATATTGCTTACGATTATTTTATTGAAAAAAACAAGAACAAAGAATTTCTTATTCAAGCTACGGACAAAGTAAAAAAAATTAAGCTTCTTTTAAACAAATCATCTGATCCCATCCCATCTTAAAAAACCCATTACCGCTGCCGGTTAATGGTAACAAAAAAGAACCATCTTTGCCAATGGGTTATTGACTTACGATGTGTAAGGCAGGCCTCATCTCAAGCAATTGAGCATTCGCTTTTAACAGGCGAAACAGAGGAAGCAAGAAACATTCGGGCATTTTCCCACACTGTTTGGATAAGGGTTCTTTCCCTGTTCAACAGTAACCGGCGGCGCTTTTATTCATCTAATTCTTGAGGTGTAATGTGAATTTTGTTGATATCGACTTATTGATCCTCATTCCGATGGTAGTTCTTTTAGTCGCATTGTTTTTCTATTTAGGATGGAAAGTGAATTCTAAATTAGGGAAGAGAAGTATTGCTGCCGGTGAGGAACGCGCAAAGGTTATTATTGCTGATTCACAAAAAGAAGCCAGCAACATTAAAAGAGAAAAACTTCTTGAGGTAAAAGATGAGTGGTATAAGAAAAAAATGGAGTTTGATACTGAAGTAAATCAAAAAAGGCAAAAACTGCAATCCCTTGAGAAACAACTCTCCGGACGTGAAGATAACATTGACAAGAAATTAGAATCAGCGATAAGAAAAGAAAAAGAAAATCGTTCTGTTGAGCAGGGAATCGCCCAGCAGAAAAAAAATCTTGAAATCCGTCTTAATGAATTAGATAGATTAGAAAAAGAACAAAATACAAAACTTGAAAAAATTTCGGGGTTAACAGCGGAGGAGGCAAAAAAGTTACTGCTCGAAAGTATGGAGCAACAGGCGGAAACCGAAGCAAACAAAATATTTAAAGAAAGATTTGAAAAAGCTAAATTAAATGCCAAACAAGAAGCGCAGAAAATTGTTGTACTTGCTATTCAAAGAACCGCCGCAGACCACTCAGTTGAAACCACAGTTTCAGTAGTTCAAATTCAAAATGATGAATTAAAAGGTAGGATCATCGGAAAAGAAGGACGTAATATCCGTTCCTTTGAAGCGGCAACCGGTGTTGATGTTATTGTTGATGACACGCCTGAAGCGGTTATTCTTTCTTCTTTCGATCAATTCCGAAGAGAAGTCGCAAGAGTTTCTTTAGAGAGATTGATTGCCGACGGAAGAATTCATCCGGCGAGAATTGAAGAAATTGTTGAAAAGGTTCGTGTTGAATTAATTGAAGAAATGTTTAAAGAAGGAGAAAACACTTTATTGCAGTTGGGTATTCACGGTGTCCATCCGGAGATTATAAAACTTATCGGCAAAATGAGATACCGCTCAAGCTACGGGCAAAATTTATTGCAGCACAGCGTTGAAGTTGCGTATCTGTGCGGCATAATGGCTGCCGAACTTGGAATCGATCCGATTATGGCAAAACGCGCTGCGCTTCTTCACGATATCGGGAAAGTAGTAGATAAAGATATTGAAGGTCCGCATGCCTTACTTGGATATGATGTTGCAAAACGATATAAAGAAAATCCGATTGTCGCAAATGCTATCGGTTCACACCACGAAGATATTGAAATGGAACACCCGATTGCAGTGTTGGTACAAGCAGCCGATTCAATTAGCGGCGCTCGTCCCGGCGCAAGACGTGAACCTATCGAAGGTTATGTAAAACGGCTTGAGACATTGGAAGCTTTAGCTCTATCTTTTGAAGGTGTTGCAAAAACGTATGCTATTCAAGCCGGTCGCGAAATTAGAGTTGTTGTTGAACATGAAAAGATTGACGATATTTTTGCAGATAAACTTGCTCAAGATATTGCGGCAAAAATTGAAAATGAAATGGAGTATCCGGGACAAATTAAAGTTACCGTTATCCGTGAAGTGAGAAAGATCAGCTACGCGAAGTAAAAGACTGTGAGACGTTGGGACTCTGAGACTTGGGGTATGCCGTAAGGGGAATTTCTTGGTAAAGGTGAACTTATTTTCCCTTTACGAATGCTGTGTCTTCTTTACGAACGTTGTGAGAAACGAATTCTCTTTTTTTCTCGCTAAGTTCGCCACGAACCGCAACGATCGCCACGAATTCTTTCCCATTCCGTAATAAACTTCTAAAATCAAATATCGTTAATCGTATTCTTAAATTTTTGTTATCTTTATTAATTTATCCTCACCATCGTGTCTATAAAATTTTTACGAACCATCTAAAATATTTCACATCTTTTAATTTTTCCATTCCTTCTCGAAAACAATCTCTTCATCCATTCATTTTTTCATTCCAAAGAAAATTTTCTTTTGAAATAAAAGACTCATCTGTTAAATCGTTAATCCACGTTAAAAAAGAGGAAAGATCATTGGCAAGATAGTTGATATTTATAAATATCATGTTTAACCAAATGGAAAATGAACAGCGAAAATAATAATCCGGTTTATACAATAAGCAGAGCAGCGGAGTTACTTGGCATTTCCATTCCCACGCTAAGGATGTATGAAAAGGAAGGGTTGATTATTCCTTTTAAAAAAGAATCGAACCAAAGATGCTATTCAAAGGCTGACTTAGAAAGAATCAAATGCATTAGAGAAACCATTAACGGAACAAAGATCAGTATTGAGGGGATTAAACATCTCTTATCGCTTGTTCCATGTTGGAAATTAAAAAATTGTTCTAGAGACGAAAGAACGGTATGCGAAGCTTTCATTTCATATGATAAACCCTGTTGGATGTATTCCCATAAAAATAATTTATGCTCGGAAATCCCTTGTATTTCTTGCGAAGTTTATACAAACTTTTCCGATTGTAAAAAAGTTAAAGAGACTATAAAATCATATTTATAACAGAACAAACTTAACAACACTAAAAAACGAAAATGAAAAAAATAGTTATTCCCCTCGTCTTTATCGGATTGGTAATCATCAGCGCGATTAGTTTTTTAACCTCAAAAAATACCGAGCAGACAAAACTAATGGCGTTGAAAGATCAATTTGATAAAAAAGCCGTGCAGCACGTTGATCATACACAATTTGCTGAATTGAAGAAAAAATTTGTTTCACCGCAACAAGTAACGGAAGCGTGCATCGTTTGCCATAATGGAAGAGCGCAGGAGATCATGCGTTCCAATCACTGGAATTGGGAAAGAGCTGAATACGTTAAAGGTCGCGGCATCGTCTATCTCGGCAAAAAAAATGCGATAAATAATTTTTGCATCGGTACCGAAGGAAACGAAATGAGCTGCGCCAAATGCCATGTCGGCTACGGAATGAAGTCATCAAAAACATTTGATTATAAAGACGAAAGTAATATCGATTGTCTTGTTTGTCATGATAATTCTGAGACATACGCAAAAGCTCAAGAAAAAGGCGGCGCTCCCGATCCAAGCGTTGATTTGGCAAATGTAGCGCAACATGTTGGCAAACCGAAAAGATCTAATTGTGGTGTTTGCCATTTCTTTGGCGGCGGCGGTAACAATGTTAAACACGGCGATCTTGAAAAAGCAATGTTTGAGCCTGCAAGAACAGTTGACGTTCACATGGCAACGGATGGAATGAATCTGCAATGCGTCGATTGCCATAAAACCGAAAACCACATGATCAGCGGAAAAATGTATTCGCTTTCTTCAATGAATAGAAACCGCGCGTTATGCGAAGACTGCCACAATGAGAATCCGCACAGCGATGCAATCCTTAACAAACACACGTTAAAAGTTGCCTGCCAGACTTGTCATATCCCAACTTACGCAAAAGTTAACGCAACAAAAATTGCATGGGATTGGTCAACCGCGGGTAAATTAAAAAATGGAGAACCGTTTGAAGTTGACGATGCGGAAGGGAATCACACTTATCTTTCTATCAAAGGAAATTTTACATGGGGAAAAAATCTTAAGCCGGATTACGTTTGGTTTAACGGCACGGCGGGGCATTATCTTCTTGGAGATAAAGTTGCCGACACTACTAAACCGTTGGTGTTAAATCCTCTTTATGGTTCTTACAATGATGTTGATTCAAAAATAATTCCTGTAAAAATACACCGTGCAAGGCAGCCGTTTGATCCGGTAAATCAGATTATCATTCAACCGAAACTGTATGCAGAGAAGGTAGGGGAAGGCGCGCTCTGGAAAGATTTCAACTGGGAAACCGCTTCAGAAGTTGGAATGAAAGATGTGAATCTCCCATTCAGTGGGAAAATTTCTTTTATCAAAACTGAAATGTACTGGCCTCTCAATCACATGGTCTCTACAAAAGAAAATACTTTAAAGTGCAACGAATGCCATACGCGTGAAAACAGCCGTTTAGCGGGATTAACAGATTTTTACATGCCCGCAAGAGATTATAACCCGGTAATTGAAACAGCGGGAAAAGCCGTACTGCTCCTCTCATTTTTGTTAGTGCTCATTCACGGCGGATTTAGATTTTTTTCTTCACGTAAATTGAAAGCGAGAAAATAATTATGAAACAGAAAGTTTATATCTATCGCTCGTTTGAACGGTTCTGGCATTGGATGCAGGCATTGTGTATTTTCTTTTTGGCAGCAACCGGTTTTGAGATACACGGTTCATTCACTTTTTTCGGATACCAAAATGCTGTAAAATATCACAACGTTGCGGCATACACATTTATGGTGCTTATTGTGTTTGCAATATTTTGGCACTTTACAACTGGCGAGTGGAAGCAATATCTTCCGACGACAAAACACCTGAAAGCGCAAATAAATTTTTATTTGATCGGAATATTTCAGAACGCTCCTCATCCAACCAAAAAAACGGTGTTGAGTAAATTAAATCCATTACAGAAATTAACTTATCTCGCATTGAAGATTCTTGTCATTCCAACGATGGTGATTTCCGGTTTACTTTATATGTTCTATCGCTATCCGCAGAAAGGAACTATTGAAGGATTAAACATCGGTACAATTGAAGTGATTGCGCTCTTCCATACTGCCGCAGCTTTTCTTTTATTGGCTTTTGTGATTGTTCATTTATATTTAATGACGACCGGAGCTACGATAACTTCAAACTTAAAAGCGATGATCACCGGATATGAAGAGTTGGAAGATGCCCACGGAGATTCAGAAAAAACAAATATTAAAAATGAAGTTGAGGTTTAAAATGAATGACACAAAATATATGAATCCCTATTTAGCCGGATTTTTTCTCGGGCTGATTTTATTAGTTACAATTTTTATTACCGGAAGAGGATTAGGCGCGAGCGGAGCGGTTAAAAGTGCGGTTGTTGCTACTGTGCAAACGGTAACGCCCTCTCATACAGCAGACACTAAATTCTATAAAGAATATAACGAGGAACATCCCGGGAATCCTTTGGAGAATTGGCTCGTCTTTGAAATTGTCGGCGTTGTAATTGGCGCATTTATTTCAGGATTAATTTCAAACAGATTGAAATTGGAACTTGAACATGCGCCAAAGTCAACAACAAAAGTAAGAATTGCCGGAGCTTTGGCTGGTGGCGCCTTATTCGGTTTTGGCGCACAGCTTGGCAGAGGCTGCACAAGCGGCGCTGCACTTAGCGGAATGGCGGTACTTTCTACCGGCGGACTTATAACGATGATGGCAATTTTTGGCGGCGCATATGCGTTCGCTTATTTTTTCAGAAAACTTTGGATATAAGAAAGGAGTATTACAATGGGACCTTTAGTGCCTGAAGTTATCGGAAATGAATTAAATTTTATCGTCGCTCTTTTTGTTGGAATAGCATTCGGTTTTATTCTTGAACAAGCCGGATTTTCAACTTCAAAAAAACTTGTCGGCTTATTTTATGGATATGATTTTACAGTCTTGCGTGTATTTTTTACAGCCGGATTAGTTGCGATGATTGGCGTTATCGCCTTTGATCATTGGGGTTTGCTCGATATTAGTCTTGTATATATTAATCCTACTTTTCTCTGGTCGGCTATAATCGGCGGATTGATTATGGGGTTAGGGTTTGTTGTTGGCGGGTTTTGCCCCGGTACAAGTGTTTGCGCAGCAGCCATTGGCAAAATCGATGCAATGATTTTTGTTGCCGGTTCTTTTATCGGCGTTTTGATTTTTGCAGAAGGATATCCTCTTTTTGAAAATCTCTACAAAGCCGCAGCCTGGGGAAATGTAAGAGTTTTTGATTCACTCGGAATGTCTCAATCGCTTTTTGCCTTCCTGCTAACAGTTGTTGCAGTCGGAGCTTTTTGGGCTACAACCTGGATAGAAAGTAAAGTTAATGGGAAAGCAAATCCAGAGTTCAATTCAAAACCACTGTATTACGGATTGACAGGACTCGCGTTAATTTTAGCGCTTTCAGCTTTTGTTATGCCGGAGAAAAGGCAATCACTTCTTGCGGAAATAAACGATACGAAATTTGTAAACGACTATCCAGTTGATGCAATGGACTCTGATGAACTTGCATTCGACCTTATGGATAAATACAAAAACCTTCAAATA
>JAVHOS010000182.1:0-2840 GCA_036170205.1 Ignavibacteriaceae bacterium
CGGTCAGACAATAACCGTTGTGGTTGATGGAGACAATGTGAAAGGTCGTGGAGATGTTTCTATGAATTTGCCCGATACTCAAAGTAGAGGGTGGACTCAATTTTCTTTTTCAATTACCGACTCCGACACGTTAGAAGTTCCGCGAAGCGTTAGTGTTTCTATCAAGACAGGTGGTCCTAATGGCGGAAACCACTATTCTTTTTCGGGAATTGTTCGATAGCTTTCAAGCAAAATAATTAAGTAAAATTGCAGATGCCGAAGCCACATTAAGTGATTCGGCATTTCCAATTTTAGGAATAGTAATTTTATAATCTGAAGTGGCGATTAATTCTGAAGATGGACCATCCGACTCGCTGCTTAAACAGAGAACAAGTTTTTCCGGTTTTTCAATCTCAAAAAAAACTTTTCCTTCCACATCGCTGCAGAGAATTTCAAATCCAAGTTTTTTTAGATTTGTGAGAAACGGAAGTACGACGTTTTCAGAAACCGAAACGTGAAATAAGGAACCCATACTTGCCCGTATCACCTTTGGGTTGAACAACTCCACACAATTTCTGCTCAACAAAATTTGTCCGAATCCAAACCAATCGCAGGTGCGGATGATCGTTCCGAGATTTCCGGGATCGGCAATATTTTCCAGAAAAACTATTTTACGGGAAAGTAATTTTGGTTGTTCTTCATTTATCGGGAATTGGAAAACTGCGGCAATCCCTTGCGGATGCTGGGTATCGCAGAGGCGCTTAAAATCAGCATTGCGGATAATTTCTACTGGGAAATCTTTTAACAAAGAAAAAACAAACGCTTCGTTCTTTTCATTAAATTCATTTGTTAATAAAATAATCTCGCATTTATAACGGGTTTGTTGAATTCCTTCTTCAACGAGTTTTCTCCCTTCAACAATAAATTTCTTTTCTTCCTGCCGGTATTTTTTTTGAAGGAGTGAACTGTAATGTTTTAATTTTGCTTGTGAGATCATATGAGCGCTTCGTAATTCTGTTTTGTTCCGTTTGATTGGTCGTTAGCTAATTGTTTCAAATATTCCCATGTGTAAATTCCGGTATCGTGTCCGTCTTTCCACCAGATCTGCAATGCGTATTCCCCAACCATTTTCAAATTTTTGATAGTGTACATATCGGGATGAGCGATTGGTAATTTGGGCGGACGGTAACTGTGGAGTAAAATTGTTTCTCCTTTGCATCCGGCACAGGGGCACTCTTCACGCAAATAGCGGAGCTGGATTATACTTTCGTCAGAATTTTTCCACAGAATGGAAATGAGTTCTTTTTCTACTTTAATTGATTTTGGCTTCATAAAATTTTCTTTTTTACAGCAGAAAATAAGCATAGTTGGGGAATTATTCCGGCAAAGATTTTTTAGCCAAGCTTTTCATTCTTATTTTTACTAATAAAATTAGCAAAGGATGAGTTTTTTATACTTATGATAGGTTTTTTAATTCTGATAATATTTGTTTTCGCGGCGTTCCTTTCCCTTTCCGGTGCGGCGATTATTAGTTATAACGAAGGGGAAAACGGTAACGATAAAATTTCTAAGCAGATTAAAGCGCTTCAGCAGAATATTGACGACATCTATGGATTAATAGAAATAGCGGCATCGTTCAGCTTGCTCTTGATTTCATTTATCATATTTTTTTACATTGATGCGGTTGTTGATGATTCATTCGTTTCTTTTGTAACATCGATAAAGATCGGGCTGATTGTTGTTAGCTTATTATTTCTGGCTTTATGCTATTGGATTTTTATCGTACTTGTTCCTAAGGCAATCGGTGCAAAGTATGCAGATACAATAGCGCCAAAGATTATTTCGGTTTTTACACTGGTCTTAAGGCTGTTTAAAATTCCGATGAAGGTTCTTCTCTTTTTAACAAATTCAATTCTGCTTCCACTCAAAACCAAAGGGAGATTCTCACATGGGCACGCTTCGGAAGATGAGATTCGTGTGCTTATTTCGGAAGGCGTAAAATCGGGCGCAATAGATGAAGCCGAACATCAGATAATTGAAAATGTCTTTGAGTTTACCGATCTTAAAGCCAACGAAGTGATGATCCCGAGAACGGAAATGGTCGCTATCGAATTAACTGATGATAACGAAGCCATGGTAAAAGAAATTTTTCAAACAGGACACACTCTTGTTCCAATTTTTCAGGATTCGTTAGATAACATCATCGGAATTGTTCATATAAAAGATTTGATGCGGTCTTTTGTAGAAAAGAAAAATATTGTAATTAAAAGTTTGATACGTCCGGTTTATTTCGTTCCCGAAACAAAATTGATCTCGGAAATTATGAAGGAGATGCAAAAAAGGAGCGAGCGGATTTCTATTGTAACCGACGAATACGGAGGAACGGAAGGAGTTTTAACAATTGAAGACATTTTAAGCGAAATTGTAGGTGAACTTTCAAGCGAAGGGGAAAATGTTTCCGATGAATATTCCAAATTACCGGACGGTAACTTTTTGGTTTTAGGCTCAATTGATGTTGAAGATTTCAACGAAATTTTCAACCAATCATTGGCGTATTCAGATGAATACACAACAATTGCAGGATTTGTCGCTTTCCATACGGGAAAAATCCTAAATACCGGAGAATTTTTCCAACACCGGAACATCACATTTGAGTTGATAAAAAAAGTAAAACAGAAGATGGTGCAGTTCAAAATTTCGATTATTCCGCAAGAAGAAGAGGTCGATAGCTAAAAATATTTGGAAGACAGGCGAAATACCCTTAATTTTGTGTACTAAAAAATTCATGCTGGAATAGCTCAATTGGTAGAGCAGCTGATTTGTAATCAGCAGGTTGCGGGTTCGAGTCCCATTTCCAGCTC
>JAVHOS010000183.1:0-2803 GCA_036170205.1 Ignavibacteriaceae bacterium
ATCATGAAAATTCTTCCGCACCGCTATCCATTTCTTTTAGTTGATAAAATAACGCAGCTTGTTATGGATAAAAAAGTTGTCGGTGAAAAATCAGTTACGATAAACGAACCGTTTTTTCAAGGACATTTTCCAGGACAGCCGATTATGCCTGGAGTTATGATCATCGAATCAATGGCGCAAACCGGTGGAATTCTTCTCTTAAATTCTTTTCCAAATCCGGAAGAAAAACTTGTTATGTTCATGCAGATCAATAATGCCAAGTTCAGAAAGCCTGTTGTGCCCGGCGATGTTTTAACACTTGAAGTTGAATTGGTGAACAAGAAAAGTAAAGTGGTAACCATGTCGGGTAAGGCGTACGTAAACGAAGTTCTTGTTGCCGAAGCCGATTTTATGGCGGCGATTGTTGATAAAAATGGAAATCAAAAAAAATCTTAAAAAATAAAATGACAGAAATACATCCAACCGCAATTGTTAGTCCGAAAGCTCAGTTAGGAGAAAACGTCCGCGTTGACGCATACGCAATTATAAAAGATGACGTGATTATTAACGATGAAACATACATTGGTCCGCACGCAGTAATTTATGACGGCGCGCGCATCGGGAAGAAAGTTAAAATTTATCAGTCGGCTTCCATCGCACATATACCTCAAGATTTAAAATTCGACAACGATGAATCAACCGCAGAAATAGGCGATGAAACAGTCATCCACGAATTTGTTACCGTACACCGCGGAACAAAAGAAACGCGGCTTACAAAAATCGGAAGCAATGTTTTACTGATGGCGTACTCACACGTTGCACATGATTGCCACATCGGTGATAAGTGTATTCTCGCAAACGGCGTGCAAATTGCCGGGCATGTTTTTGTTGATGACTGGACGATAATCGGCGGAATGACTCCCGTGCATCAATTCTGCAAAGTTGGAAAACACTGCATGATCGGCGGCGGGTTCCGTGTTACGCAAGACGTTCCCCCCTTTATTCTTGCGGCTCAAGAGCCTTTGCAGTACGAAGGATTGAACGTTGTCGGTTTGCGCCGCAGAGGATTTTCGAATCAAGAAATTCAAATGTTGAAAGATGTTTATCAAATTCTTTACCGATCGCAGTTAAACGTTACGCAGGCAAAAGATAAAATTTTAGCTGATTTCGGAACGGAACCACATGCTCAAGAAGTGCTTTCTTTTTTAAATGAAAGTAAAAGAGGACTCATCGGAAAGTGAAATGGCATTTTATTAATTCCGGTTTACAAACCGGAAAATTTAATATGGATTTCGATCTTCAACTTGCAACCAATTGCAAAGAAGATGAAGCGTACTTTCGCTTGTACCGCTGGAAACCGTATTGCATTTCGCTCGGAGCAAATCAATCGTTCGAGTCGGTCGAGCTAGAAAAAGCAAGAAAAGATTTAATCGATGTTGTACAGCGCCCAACCGGTGGAAGAGCAATTCTTCACGCAAAAGAAATTACTTACTCGGTTGTAATTCCTTTAAGTCCAACGCTTACGCCGTCAGAGATTTACCGCGAAATTAATTTTGCGCTGCTGCAAGGATTATTTTTATATGATGAACTTTTATCCGAAGCTGAGCTTGAAACACAGCAGCCGGACTTTTCATCAATTTATAAAGATGGAAAAGGAACTGCATGCTTTGCAACTTCAGCAAGAAGCGAAATAAAATTTGAAGGGAAAAAACTGATCGGCAGCGCGCAGCGGAAACTCGGAAATATTATTCTGCAGCATGGTTCGATCCTTTGCGGAAAACAACACCGCAAATTGTACGAATATCTTCACGAAAGCGAGCAGGAAAAATTTGAAGTGAAAGATGAACTTGAAAAGAAAACCATTGAACTTGAAACAATTCTTAATAAACCAATCGATTTCGATTTTCTTGCTGAATCTTTAAAGAGCGGCTTTGAAAATCATTTTAAGATCTCTTTTCTGAATGACTGATGCGGAAATTCTGTTGTTGGTCATTAGTCAACGGTCATTGGTATTGTAATCACAACGGCTTCTGAACAGAATTAAAAAACGAAAAGAATCAATAAAAATTTAGTGACTACTGACTGATGACCACTGACCAAACTAACTATGAATAAAAAATTTCTTCTTCTCTTCCTCGTGTTTTTTTTCTTTCAACTTGATCTTTCAGCACAAGTTGAATATGAATCTTTTCTTGAAGGCGCAACGGTTAACGGCATTACCACAGACGGAAGTTCGCTTTGGTTTTCAACGTATGGACAGGGAATTTCTCAATACATTCCAAAAGAAAAAAAATGGATCACCTACTCAACAAAAAATAATTCGTTAACGGAAGACTTATTTTACTGCATCGCCGCGAGCAAGGATTATGTCTGGGCAGGCACAACCGACGGATTGATGACCTTCGATAGAAAACGGAACCTTTGGCGTAAAAGAAAATTTGGCGCCGGCGGAGAATATGGAAATTGGATCCGCTCTCTTTATTACGATCAAAAAGAAAATATTTTGTGGATCGGAAGATTCATCAATCTCACCCGCTTTGATATTGATAAACAAAAGTATGATGACTTTGACATTACGAACGGCAAAGACTCAAGAACCAACAATATAAAAATTATTCGCGCAGACGGAAACGAGTACATCTGGTTTGGAACTGAGGGAGGAGTATTTCGATATGATAAATCGCGGGTGCTGGAAGATAAATCGCAATTGATCTTTTACAACAATCAGCGGAATGCGTTTCGCGGAGTCGGCGATGCAATTTCTATTTCCGATATCCTGTTTGATAAAAATTATATTTGGTTCGGAACGGATGAATTTATTACG
>JAVHOS010000184.1:0-8494 GCA_036170205.1 Ignavibacteriaceae bacterium
CCCCGACATAAATGTCGGGGCAATTCAATCACAAGTTATGCGTAAGGTGAGTTAGTAAAATAGCGCGAAATCGTAGCGCAGACTTAAGTCTGCGTTACAAAGTTTAACACCATATTACATTTTTGCGTAACATGACCTGGTAACTGATTAAAAAAGATCATGGAGTTAGAAATATGTTCATCGAAACTTTAACAACACTCTTTAATAGAGACCTTTTTAGGTTGAAATCTGAAATTGAACTATACAAGAATGAAAAAAATATCTGGCGCATCGAAAAAAATATTGCAAATTCTGCCGGAAATCTTTGCTTACATCTAATCGGAAATCTTAATTGGTTTATAGGCGCAACGTTCGGCAAAACAAATTATATAAGAGAAAGAGAACTTGAGTTTTCAACTAAGGGCATTTCCCAAACCGAATTAATAAAAAAGATCGATGAAACAATAATTGTTGTCGAAAATTCGCTACGCAGCTTAACAGATGAAGCATTAAAAAATGAATACCCTCTTTTAGTTTTTGATAAGAAAACTTCGGCAGAATATTTTTTAATTCATCTTACGACACATTTAACCTACCACCTGGGACAAATAAATTACCACCGGCGGATATTGGATTTGTAAAAAATAATGATAAAAAAATACATGCCATGGGCGTTACGGTGTTTAGTCTTCCTTCTGTTTATTGTTTCAGGAGTCGCCAAAATGTTTCCCGTTTGGGCTTTTGAAAAACAGTTGGTTGATCTTGGTTTAGCAACGTGGTGCAGCGCCCATTATTTTGCAAGGCTGATTATCGCCTTGGAAATAGCCATCGGGATTGCCATCCTTCAAAAACACCATCTCAAAAAAATTGTTATCCCAACCGCTCTTTTTCTTTTAATTATTTTCAGTACTCATCTTACACTTGAAATGTACATGCACGGCGCTTTGAATGGGAACTGCGGATGTTTCGGGCAGTTGATCGACATGTCACCCTTAGCGGCTTTTAGTAAAAATATGGTTATGGTAGGGGTGCTTATTTATTTATACCGCATTATTTCCGATAATGAAAGAAGCAAGCAGAAATCTATCTACCTTATTTTTATCCTTATTTCATCTCTCCTATTCATGTTTGTTTTCTTTCCATTCTCTCCATGCCGGCAGAAGATTAATTCGGAAAAAACTATAATTAAAGTTGATTCTCTGCAAAACAAACTTCCTTCTTCCGAATCACCTAAAGCGGTTGTTGATATTAAGAAAAAGACAAATCAAAACAAGCCGGTTGTACCCGAACTGAAAAATGTAAGCTCAAGATTTGCAGAATACACAACTTTCGGGAACAGACATGTAAATCTTGATGAAGGGAAGAAAATTGTTTGTCTCTTTGCCGCCGGGTGCGACCACTGCAGAGCAGTTGCAAAAGTAATTTGCGGATTGTCTAAAAAAGATAATTCCCCCGAAGTCTTTATCCTCTTTATGGATGAGGAAACTTACCTGATTCCCGACTTTTTTAAAGAGATAGGATGGGCGTTTCCGTATCAAGTGATAGATGTATCAAAGTTCTGGCAATTAATGGGAGATGGGGGAAATACGCCGGGTGTCTTTTGTTTGTGGAACGGTAATATCGTTAAGTTATATGAAGGGACAGAAAATAATAAATTCGATCCGGAGGGTTTAAAAAAGGTTTATGAAACCGCAAATAAATAACCGGTAATGGTAAAGAGAAAACTCTGAAAGAATATTGAAGACACAAAATCTAAATTAATTTCAATTTTTCAGAATCCATTTTGTAAGCAATAAGTAACTCACTTTACGCAATTTTTTTATTGAGTAACACCGGCATTTATGCCGGGGATCAAAATACTATAAAACATTTGGGCTTTAGCCCATTAATTGCGTAAATAATGGCTAAAGCCTGCACTGTCTGTTGTTGTTCTTTCCCCGCCATGAATGGCGGGGTTAATGCCTAAAAATATTGCATAAGGTAAGTAAGTCACCTTAGCAAAGTGTCTTGATCTTAACCGTAATCGTGCTCTTAATCGGATTTAAAACCGAGCAAGATTACGATCACGAGCAAGAGCAAGAGTAAGAATTTCATGCGTAAGGTAAGTAAGTTACTCACCTTTGTAATGCTATAGTAAAAGTTGTTTTATGTTCTTCATCAGAAACGAAAGAGATTTTTCCTTTTAGATATTGTTCAACTAAAAGTTTAACACTGTAGGTGCCGATGCCGCGTCCGCTTGCAGCTTTTGTACTAAAGGAACGTTGAAACATTTGCAGTTGAACGTTCTTTGGCATTACGGCACTATTCCAAACATGAATAAAAATTTTGTTGTCTGAAAAATGAGCGCTAACTTTAACATTATCTCCGGATTTAGAAGCTTCCAAAGCATTTTTAATTAAATTACCGATAGAGCGGACGAGTAAAGTTTTATCTGATTTGAATTCAATGTCTCTATCTACCGGATTTACAGAGATCGTTTTTCTTTTTGCCGCCTCATGCCCCGTATAAAGCAGTCCAGCTTCATTAAGAATTTTGTTGAGCGAGAGCGTTGTAATTTCGGGAACCAAAGAGCCGGTTTCAGCGCTTAATAACTGTCTCTGCGCTATAATTTCATTTATAAGTTGGGTTGAAATTTTCGGGAGGGTGGTTTCTAAATCGACTAATTCTTCGCCTTCGGAATCGGGCAGCAGACTGATTAGTCCGTCAAGCGCTCCGGCAGTATTTAAGATATCATGGAAAAAAATTCTTTCAAGAGCATAACGTCTTTTTTCGTTTGCAATATCTTTTATGGAAAATAAAGTAAAAGGTTTTCCATCAATATTTATTACTGAAGTGTGAACTCTAAGATCAAGAGATTCTTCAACATCATTTTTCTTTCTGGTTATTCTGCATTCTTCAACTGCCGACTCATTTTTATCAATAGTATGAACAATAGCTTTTACCGCGCCGCACTCAACACAAAATTGAGAAGTTCCGCAGCCTGCCGGCATTTCTTTGGAGTGAATACAATCAACAGCTTCACCGGGGCGCATTCCGTAAACATTCGCTTGAATTGCTTCGGGAACATAAACACAAGCCTTTGAATTGAACGCAACAAGCTGCCGGTTTTCGTTTAAGATCAGCGCAAGGTCGGGAAATCCTTCCAACAATTGCATGATCGTTGGATTATTCTCGATTATCATCCGATCACGTTCAATGTTTTCATCGGGAGAACGAAGCGGAGAAGCAAAATAGGTCTCAAGCATCGTGTCATTCATAATAGGCTCCAATCGGTTAGTGCATTAGTCAATCGTCAATAGTCATTTTTTAAAAAACATTTGTTTGTGAAATAATCTTTAGCATTACCTCAACAAAATTAATTTTTTACTTTCACTAAAATTACCTGATTGTAAAACATAGAAATAGATTCCGCTCGACAATGATGAAGCATCAAATTTAACTTGATGAAATCCGGCTTCGCTTTCCTGATTCATCAAAACGGCAACTTCTTTTCCAAGCACGTCAAATATTTTTAAGGAAACAAAATTCTTCTTCGGCAGTTGGTAACTGATAACAGTTTCAGGGTTAAATGGATTCGGATAATTCTGATATAACTCAAACTTATCGAGAACTAATTTTTCGTCTTCAACTCCTACTGCAACGGAAGCATTTTTCAGAATTAAATTGTTCGGATCAAACTGAATTGCGTAAACCGTTCCACTCACAACAAACGAAAAACCCTGGCTTAACTGATTATTAAAAACCGTAAACAAAGTATCGCCAACAGAAGTGTTAATGGTTATCTGAATCGGCATGGTAAAAAATTGTGGTGTAGAATTCTTGGTTTGAGCGATTGAAACATTAACGTTAGAAGTTCCATTTCCTATAGTATTCGTATTCCACTTCACCGTATAAGTTGGAAAATTCTCTCCGTAAATCCATTCTTTGAAAAAATAATCGAGTGAAGAGCCGTACACGCTTTCGGCAACGCCTTGAAAATCCTCTGTGGTTGCAACGTTGTATGCATACCGCGGATCATTCAAATAGTTTTGCATAAGGGCAAAGAATTTGTCGTCTCCAACAATTCCGCGAAGCATATGCAGAACAGTTCCGCCTTTTTCATAAGAGCGGTTTCCGTCAAATATCTCATTCATGCTGCTGATATCTCTAACATAAATGGACCCTATTGCTAATTTAGCGCGCGCCATACTTGCGGCGGTGTAGGAATTGTAAGCAGTTTTTCCGTTAACTGCTTCAGCGTAAACGGATTCGCAAAAAGTCGCAAATCCTTCATTCAACCAGATGTTCTGCCAGTCTTTGCAAGTAACTTTATCGCCAAACCATTGATGGGCAAGTTCGTGAGAAATTAAATCGATCGAAAAATTTCCGCCGCCGAGCGAAGTTACGGTCTGATGTTCCATTCCGCCGCCCCAGCCAAATTGTGCGTGTCCGTACTTTTCTTTGATGTATGGATAGAGACCAAATCTATCGGAATAAACCTGCAGCATGTTTGTAGTTAGTCCCAGATTCTTTTTATTTTGAGTTAGATACTCAGGATAAATGTAATGAATGACCGGCATAGAATCTTTTTTTGAGTAGTTGAAATATTGTAGATACTCTGCGAAGTTGGAGATCGCCATAGAAATTAAGTATTGCGCTATTGGATAATGTTCCTGCCATTTCCATGTAAACGTTCCGTCTTTATTGTTCGCCACTTCGAAGAGCTTTCCGTTTGAAATTGCTTTTAAAGAAGAATCACACCGGATCCAAATATCGACTGAATCGGCTTTATCGGCAGGAGTATCTTTGCAGGGCCACCAATCGCTTGCGCCGTAAGGTTCACTTAACGTGTAGATCGTTTTGGCTCCGTTATGATAATCTGTTTCAAAACTTCCAAATCCGCTTGATCCCGGAGTTCCGCTATAATAGACAGACAATGAAAAATTTTCATTAAAGGCAAAAGGTTTTTCGAGCTGAGCGGTGATGATGTTGTTTACGTGTTGAAATGAAATTTTTGATCCTGAAATAATTGAATCAACCGTGAGGGTATTTTGCAAATCAATCTTAACGGAAGTGAGATTATCCTTTAGACTTTTTGCGGAGAGAATAACATTTCCTCCGATAAATTTAGGAGTATGGGTTACATAAACATTTAATTTGTAATAGTGAACGTCATAAGTAGAGTCGCCGGGATAAGCAACTTTGGAGAGATTCATCTTTCTTTCAAAAGCTTTTTTTTCTAATTGAATAATTTCGCTTCGTGCATCCTGAGCAAACATCATTCCGTTTAAGAGCAAAAAAGATAAGAGCAATAACATTTTCATATTTTTCAAGTGTCCTAATTTAGTGCGAAATATATTTCAACATAACGTTCAATCTCTTAAAAAGAAAGTGAATTAAACTGAGCCGTTACCCCGATTTGAATTTGGAGTAAATCTGTTTTGGATATTGAAGGAAGCAGCGTAACTGTTCCATTGGGATGCCCGATGATAGACCCTTCTGTAAGATATTCCGCTTCCGTTCCTTTTAGATATCTTGCTTTTAAATCGAGGAACAACACTCCAAGATCATTCATTTCATCACGACTTGGCTCATAAATTTTTATCAATATTCCGCCGCCGAAACCGTAACTCCACGCATAATCACTTATGTTGCGGGAAGTGGCAATGTCATTCCCTTGATTTTCATCGGTAACTTTTGATTCGGTGAATAAATAATTTCCACCGAATAAAAGATCAAGGTAAGGGCGCATCGATTTTCCGTTTGTCGTCAACTGAAAAAGAAGATGAAAGTTAGCCAGGTTATTTGTCCTGCTTAAATTTACCGTAACGCCGGGAAGCGTGGTACTAAGAGGGACATTCAAATTCTCGTTCCCGTAATTCATAAAACCAAGATTTAAACCAACTCCAAAGGGGATGCTTCCGTTATTAAAATAAATCAATCCTTCAACCCCTATTCCGAATCCTAAATTTTTTACATTGTTGCTAAATTCATTTTGAGGACTTGCTGTAATTATGTTTATCCCGAGATTTTGTGCAAAACATACGTTCATGAAAAACAAGAAGAATGCGACGGCAATTAGTCTGGTTGTTTTCCTCTTCATCTTTATTCCTTTTCTTTTGATTACTTATTTCGGTAAAAATTTCTTAGTTTCCTTGCAGCGTAAAATGAAAGTTTAACCTGCAATTTCAATAGTAAAAATAAGGAAAATAAAACTTGGGCGAAATTATATTTTGGACGCTCGTTAGGATAATGGTCATCATTCCGACAATTTATATTTTAAGGAATTATCTTGATTATTCCGTTTGGTGGAGCGCTTCATTTTTGCTGATTTACGGAGTGGTGCTTCATCCCGCCATTCAACAGTTTAGATATTTTTTAGAGAAGAATAAAGAAATTCTTGAATCAACTCTCTGCTCAAGCTGCGAACATTTTGATAAAAGCGCCGTGCTTTGTATGAAACACGACGAGCATCCGACCGAAAATTATTTGCCATGCGATGGAATTGATTGGTCCCCCAAAAGCAAAGAGAATGAAGTGGAAAACAGTTAGAAAAGAACAAGAGGAATGTTTGAGTGAAATTGAATGGCTGTATGATTGAATGGTTTATATAGTGCTTCAAAGTTTTTCATGGAATCATTCAACCATTCAGTAATGCAAACCTTTTACATCACCCATCATCGCTTAACCATCACTCATCTTTTCCATTTCGTTCTCACACAAAATAATCATAATTTTGCATCGAAAAACTCAAATAAAAAATGGTAAAAGCAATAAATAAATTTCTATTCTTTGTTATTATTTCAGCTTCAGTCCTGGCTCAAACAGACCAAAGGGAAGTGAAGAAAACCCATTATCCAGGCGGTCAAATCAAGACCGAAGGAGAATACCTTGACGGAAAAGCCGATGGTGTTTTAAAGGAATTCTATCCTTCCGGGAAAGTGTGGAAAGAATGGAACTTTGCGAACGGAAAAGAAGAAGGCATCTCAAAAATTTATTTTGAAGACGGATTGTTGAGCATCGAATGGACTTTTCACAACGGTTTGAAAGACGGACTCGCACGCTGGTATTATGAGAATGGTAAATTGTGGTCTGAACAAAATTATCTTGTCGGACTTCTGGAAGGAATTACAAAAACTTACTACAAAACCGGCGAACTGCAAGGAGAGTGGCTTTATCAAAACGGAATGCTGAATGGTGTTTCTAAAACCTTTTTTACTTCCGGCAAAGTTGAAGTTGAGAGAACTTTTGTGGACGGGAAGTTGAATGGAAAAACTAAAATCTTTTTTGATAACCATATCGTTTCTCTTGAAGCCAACTACTTGAACGACAAAATTGTCGGCGATGTTTTGATTTATGATTCAGCCGGACTTTTACGTGTTAAAGATACTTACGTCAACAATGAAGTGATTAATCGTATTCGTTACGACTATCTTGGCAAGCAAGAATCTCACGAAAAGTTTGACCGGACTTATTATGAAAACGGTGTGCTGAAATCTGAAGTATTTTTGAAAGATGGAATGAAAACCGGATCCCTGAAAAAATTTTACGAAAGCGGTTTTTTGAAAGAAGAGTTGAACTTCGCTAAGGATACGCTTCAGGGGAAGTCCTATTCTTTTTATGAAAATGGAATTGTGTCAATCGAATCAGATTATTTGAACGGACACAAAGAAAGTTCGGAAAAGAAATTCTATCCCGATGGTTCACTTAAAGGAGATAGAATATTTGTAAACGATAAACCGGACGGAATTGCTTTAACTTATTATCGAAACGGAAATCTTGCTTCTTCTTATCATCATGAAAACGGAATTCTGAACGGAGTTTATCAACGCTATTTTGAAAATGGAGTGATGCAATCGGAAGAAGTTTATAAGGAAGGTGAAATTTCCGGCGAGAAAAAAATCTATAGTAAAGTTGGTGGACTGAAACGGATAGAGCTTTATTATCACGGTATTCTTGATGGCTGGGCAAAAGATTTTTTTGCAAATGGGAATGTTCGGAAAGAAAAATTTTATCGCGATGGTATCCTTGAAAAGAGTAAGGAATTCAGTCCCGACGGATCAATAATTAAAACATTCGGTTACAATTAGGTTGAAGTTGTTATGAAAAAGAAAAACAAAGAAAATTATAGAGTCGGAGTTCTTCAACTTGCTTTTTTTTCTGATGTAAATAAGAATTTGAAGAAAGCAGTTGAGTGGGTAAAGAAAGCCGCTAAGCAAGGCGCTGATATTGTTTGTCTCCCAGAACTTTACCGCTCACAATATTTTTGCCAGAAGGAAGACGTCTCTCTTTTCGATTTAGCAGAAACTATTCCCGGTCATTCTTCAACTGCATTTCAAAAAGTTGCAAAAGAAAATAAAGTCAGCATCCTCGTTCCGATTTTTGAAAAACGGGCGAACGGACTTTATCACAACACCGCAATCATTATTAATTCGGATGGAAAAATTCTCGGAACCTATCGCAAAATGCACATTCCCGATGATCCGGCATTTTACGAAAAATATTATTTCGCTCCGGGTGATCTTGGATTCAAAGC
>JAVHOS010000184.1:8594-11745 GCA_036170205.1 Ignavibacteriaceae bacterium
ATTTGCGATCCGCAGGGAGTTATGCTCGCGGAAGCCTCAACTGATAAAGAAGAAATTTTAATTGCAGAAGTTGATCTCACTCATCTTGAAGATGTGCGCCGCAATTGGCCCTTTTTGCGTGATAGAAGAATTGACGCATATGGCGATATTACGAAACGGTTTATTGATTAAAAGATCAAACTTCAAAATATTAAAGTGTTACCGGTGGTTATTTTTTATCACCGGTAACTCCAAACCAAAACTACTTTACAATGTCCAATAACTCAACTTCAAAAGTTAATACAGTTGCCGGAGGAATTGTTTCTCCGCGTCCCATTTCGCCGTAAGCAAGTTCATAGGGAATAAAAAATTGGAATTTATCTCCAACGTGCATCAACTGCAATCCTTCGGTCCATCCTTTAATAACCTGGTTAAGCGGGAATGTTACCGGTTCTTTTCTATCGTACGAACTGTCAAACACTTTTCCGTCTAACAGCGTTCCTTTGTAATGAACTCTCACTTTATCAGTAGCTTTTGGAAAAACATCTCCGGTTCCTTTTGAGAGAATTTTGTATTGAAGTCCGCTTGCGGTAGTTAAAACGCCCTCTTTCTTTTTATTTTCTTCAAGAAAAGTCTCACCTTCTTTTTTATTCTTCTCTATAACCGGAGCTATTTCCGCTTGCTTTTTTTCATCAGTAGCTTTTTGCATTGCCGCTTGACGCTCCTGCATTTTTTGATTAAGCGCAGTTAAACATTGCATTGTTTTTTCTTCGGTTAAAATTGGTTTCCCGTTTGCTGCATCTTTTAACGAAGCTATGAGAACATCAAGATTAAGCTGAACCAAAGGATCTTTAAGATTAGCATAAATATTTTGCCCAATGGCATAACTGATTGAATCTCCTTGAGTTTTTAACACAACTGGAGCCGGCGCTTCTTTTTTGGCAGATGGTTTTTTGCTCTGTGCAAATGCGACCGGCAACAGTATCAATGTAAACACTAAAAATTTTGTCACGTTCATTCTTTTTCCTTTTGTAGATTATTTTTTAATTAATACGCTGTGAAAATACTTTCAACAGATGATAGAACCAAACTAACAAGAAGCCCTCAATTAATAATTTTTATTTGTTTTTATTTTGTCGGTTATCGGAGGAAAAAGTTTTGAACTTCTTTTGCTCACCCGAACAGAGAGCATCTTAAATGTTTATGAAAATTTCCGTAATTTTTGACAGGTTAAATAATTAAAAAGAATTGGTTAGATGAAAAATAAATCAGCATTAAAACTTCCTTCGGAATGGGAACCACATAACTCAACTTTACTTGCATGGCCTGCAAACAAAGAAGATTGGCCCGGCAAGTTTACTTCTATCCAGTGGGTGTACGGCGAGATCGTGCGCTATCTTTCGCGAAATGAAAAAGTCCGGATCATTGTGCAAAATTCTTTACAGCAAAAAAACGCTGAGAGAATTTTGAGGAAGAATTATGTTGAGCTTGCAAAGATTCAATTTATAATCAAAAAGACCGATAGAGGTTGGATGCGCGACTCTTCTCCGGTTTTTGTTAAAAGAAAAAATAAAACTGAAGCCGTACATTTTCTTTTTAACGGCTGGGCAAAGTATGATAACTGGAAACTCGACCGTAAAATACCTGAACAAATTTCTAAAGCATTAAATCTTCCCTTAACCATTGCAAAATATAATGATCGGCATGTGGTTCTTGAGGGCGGCGCTATTGATTCAAATGGAAACGGAACACTTTTAACTACGGAAGAATGTCTGCTGGATGAAAAAACACAAACGCGTAATCCCGGATTTACAAAAAGTGATTATAAAAAAGTTTTCAAACAGTATTTGGGAATTGAAAAAATTATCTGGCTGGGAAAAGGAATAACCGGAGATGATACTCACGGACACGTTGATGATCTTTGTCGTTTTGTAAATGAAAAAACCGTTGTCCTTTGCCGTGAAGAAAATCCGACGGACGAAAATTATTCTTTACTAAATGAAAATGCAGAAAGGTTACAGCAAGAAACCACAGCATCAGGAGATAAATTAGAATTGATCTCGCTTCCCATGCCGTCACCGATGAAATTTGACGGGATGAAACTCCCGGCGAGTTATGCAAATTTTTATATAGCAAACGGATTGGTGCTGGTTCCAACGTTTAATGATGAAAAAGATCGAACCGCACTGGGAATTCTTTCAGAACTTTTTCCGGAAAGAAAAGTCATTGGCATCCACGCAGTTGATTTAGTTTGGGGATTGGGAACACTGCATTGTCTATCGCACGAAATACCAAAATTGTGATTGCTAATTGTCGGAGAAAATTCTAAGTTAAAACAAAAAACTGATGCGATTTGAAATTTTGATTAACTATTTAAAATAGGTGTTGCTATGTCATATAATCTAAATGTAATTGTTGAAAAAGACGAGGAGGGATATTATGCATATTGTCCGGAGCTTGAGGGCTGCCAAACTCAAGGCGATACGCTTGATGAAACGATGGTGAATATTAAAGAAGCTATCGACCTTTATTTGGAGACGTTGAATGATGAAGAAAAAAAAGAAATTATTAAGAATGAGATATACATTACCAATTACGAGGTAAAAGTTGCCTAAACTGCCCCGGCTGACATTTGACCAGGCGGAAAGTTTATTGCTTGATTCCGGGTTTAAGTTGATGCGAACGAAAGGGAGTCATAAGATATATTTCAAGGAGAAAATCAGAATCGTACTTCCATTTCATTACGGGAAGATTTTACACCCCAAAATAATTAGACAGGTTTTTAAAGCGATAGAAGAGTAAATATCTTGTAGTGTGTTCTGTGCTATAACTTAGCCGGAGGTTAAAGATAAATGTACAGAAGCTAAAATTAGTTATTTCCGAATCGTCGGGATCGTTCTTTGAATAGTTGAATCTCTCCCGGTTGTTTTATCCCGGTATGGTCGATTCCGAAAGCTTTCTGAATCGACCTACTATAGAATGAACCGAAGAACTCAATGTACGTTTCCAGACACTCTTTGTACAAAAGTTAGCGCTCTTAGTCGTTTTCCAAGGGCTCTAAAGTGAAAAGTAAACGCTCTTAGTCGTTTTCCAAGGGCTTTAAAGTGAAAAGTAAATGCTCTTAGTCGTTTTCCAAGGGCTCTAAAGTGAAAAGTTAACGCTCTAAGTCATT
>JAVHOS010000184.1:11845-13600 GCA_036170205.1 Ignavibacteriaceae bacterium
GCTCTTAGTCGTTTTCCAAGGGCTCTAAAGTGAAAAGTTAACGCTCTAAGTCATTTTCCCAACGCTCTTGAGTGAAAAGTTAGCGCTCTTAGTCGTTTTCTCAACGTTCTTGAGTGAAATGTTAGCGCTCTTAGTACGTTTCGGAACGCTCTTGGTGAGTAAAAAAGTGCATTTAGAGGAGATAAAAAGACTATTCAATGAACAAAATGTTGTAAATTTGCGTAAAAATGCACTTTAGCCGATAGCGGCAGAGAACAGATGCACGAATTTCTTAGTTCACTAAACAGTGTAAATAAGTTCTAATCAGCAAGTAATAATAAAAAAGAGGTTGATATGAAACATGGTAAAATGGATCATATTTTCTTAATGACTTTAGGGGGAATGTTGGGGAGTATCTTAATCGGGTTTATTTTTTTCAACACTTCAATTTTTAGCCCTGCACAATCGAATTTTCAGTTTGTTGCTTGCGGATTTATGGGAGCCTTGTTCTTTAGTTTATTAGAGTATAAATCCCTTAAGGAACAAATTTGGGGGATAATAATAATACTATTTTTGAATCTCATAATTTTTACCGGAAAATCAATATCGATAACATATGTAATAAGAGATGTTTTTTTTATAGGGAGTCTAATTCTTTCCGTTAAGCTTTATTACCAATTCATAAAAAAGAATCCCCAAATAAAATTTTATTTAAGAAGTTTTGCTTTGGCTTTAATCTACGGTTTAATAAATGCCGCATGCGGAATTATTGTCTATATGATAAACGCAAAAGCTGGTTTTCCACCGATGGATTTTATTTATTTGATTGCGCGGTACGGTATTTTAATTGGATTTGGCATCGGTCTGGGAACGGATTTTTATTTTCAGAATAAGAAACAATTAACAGGTTGGTTGGGAATAAAAACGGCGTAATATAAAATTGATGGAGATAGGAGTTTTGATAAAGAAATAAAAGAAGAAATATGAGAATGGAAAATATAAAATGATTTATTTGGCTATACCGTTAGATCAACAATAAAATTTGGATTGACTGAAAAAATTTAACTGTGCAATATTATTTCAGAAAGAAGGAGATAACAGATGAGAAACCTATTCACATTAATAGTCATTTTGTTTTTGGTTTATAGATTAACAGCGCAGAATAATTTTCAAACCGATACAATTAAAACGTCCGCCGGGGATCTTGAAATTACTTTTATTGGTCATGCTTCGTTGATATTCGAATTCAACAAAATGATAATTTATATCGATCCTGTTGGCATGTTCGGAGATTATTCCAAATTACCAAAAGCAGATTTAATCCTTGTCACTCACCAGCATCCCGATCATCTCGACTTAAAAGCAATTGAGTTGATTAAGAAAAAAGAGACACAATTGATATGCAACGAAGCCTCACTATCTACTTTAGTTGGAAGCGGAGTTTTGAAGAATGACGACAAAACTTCATTTCACGGAATAAAAATTTCTGTCGTTCCTGCTTACAATATTGTTAATAAAAGAGAAAACGGGGAAGCCTTCCATTCTAAAGGAATCGGGAACGGTTATGTGCTTACGTTTGCAAACGTGAAAATTTATATCGCCGGTGACACAGAAAATATTCCGGAGATGAAAAATCTTAAAGGAATTGATATCGCTTTTCTTCCGATGAATTTGCCTTATACAATGACTCCAGCAATGGTTGCGGATGCCGTTAAAATGTTTAATCCCAAAATTCTTTATCCCTATCACACCGGAAATACTGATGTAAATGAGTTG
>JAVHOS010000185.1:0-2783 GCA_036170205.1 Ignavibacteriaceae bacterium
AGCGCGTTGCCGTTTTTTTCTGCGCAACTAATCGCATCAGCTAAAACTTTTTGCGAAAGTAACGGACGCGCGGCATCATGCACAATTACAAGATCGTTTTTGTTTAGATCCGCCATAATAAGCGCGTTGTAAACGGAGTCTTGCCTCTCTTTTCCTCCTTCGACAATTATGGTAAGCTTTGTCAGTTTATACTTTTTCTGAAGTTTTATTATTCGCGGAAATTCTTTTTTACTTGCGGCAACAATAATCTCATCAACCTTTTTTGCTTTCTGAAAAACTTCGAGTGTGTAAGCGAGAATTTCTTTTCCGTTTATTTTCAAGAATTGCTTCGGGGTAGTTCCTCCGAACCTCTTTCCAATACCGGCGGCGGGAATGATTGCAACTGTTTTCATGGTTGAGGGGTGATGGTTGATGGTTGATGGAAGAGGTGTCATAAGGTTAATTAATTATTGTGTTGAATATTTTGATAGTTCGCATATTTTAACTTAAAAGCAATACTTGCTCGTGATCATCATCTTGCTCGTACTCGTGATCATGCTCGTACTGTAGTGCATCTGATAATCTTTTTCTTAAGTTGGGCTGGATGGCTAAGAATGAGCAAGAGTACGTTCACGATCAAGAGTAAGTTAATGAGTCATCAGTAACTGAGAAATATAAATGTAAATCAATGAGCAATTCCAAAACACAAAACACAAATCCCAATTATAATTTGTGTTTTGATGTTTGGATTTTATCTTAAAAAACTCTTCTTATATAATCAACATTGCATCGCCGTAACTGAGGAAGCGGTAATGATCTTTTAAAGCTTTTTTATATGCTTTTAATACAAACTCAATTTCGCCGAAAGCTGCAACCAGCATCATCAAAGTTGATTCGGGATAATGGAAATTTGTAATCAATTTAGTGCCGATCTGAAATTCATAAGGAGGATAGATGAATTTGTCGGTCCAGCCTTTATTAGCGCGCGCATAACCATCGGCGGTAACGCTGCTTTCCAACGCACGAACTGCGCTTGTGCCAACCACAAAAACATTTTTATGATTCTTTTTCGCTTTGTTGATATGTTCGGCGGTGCTTAACGGAACTTCAAAATATTCTGAATGCATACGATGTTTTGTTAAGTCCTCAACTTCAACCGGCTGAAACGTTCCTAATCCGATATGAAGTAAAACGGGAACGATATCAACGCCTTTGTTTTTTATCTTCTCCAAGAGTTTTGTTGTAAAGTGGAGACCTGCAGTTGGAGCAGCAACGGAGCCGTCGGTTTTAGCGTAAACGGTTTGATAATCTTCTTTATCCGCTTTTTCCGGTTCGCGTTTAATGTATGGAGGAAGCGGCGTGTGTCCGATTTTTTCAATCGATCTAAATACATCGGGTCTGTTAAAACGAACGGTTCTTCCGCGCGAAGTAGTGTTATCAATAACTTCGCAGAAGAGATCGTCATCAAAATAAATTTTGTTTCCGATTCTAACTTTGCGCGCCGGATCAACAATAACATCCCAGATCCATTCGCGGGTATTTAATTCGCGAAGAAGGAACACTTCAATTTTAGCATTTGTTTTTTCTTTTTTGCCGTACAAACGAGCTTGAATAACGCGCGTATCGTTCAATACAAGAACGTCTCCTTCTTCCATATAGTCAACCAAATGGGAAAAAGTTGTCTCTTCAATGGTTTGCGTCTCGCGATTCAACACCATCATTTGCGCTTTATCCCGCGGATGCATTGGATATTTTGCGATACTCGTTTTCGGTAAATTATAACTAAACTCTGATAACTTCATTTTCTTTAACCTTGTTAATTTGATATAACGGAGCAAGAATACTTTTTTTGAAAAGTATTCCCGCTCTCATAAAGTCCCGCTTAAGCGGAATTACTTTTTCTTTGAACCTTTTTTCTTATGGTTCTTTTTCTTTTTGCTGTGCAACTCTTGAACAACCGCGCGGGCAGCAGCCAAACGTGCGATCGGCACACGGAACGGTGAACAACTTACGTAGTTCAATCCGGTTCTGTGGCAGAATTCTACTGATGAAGGTTCGCCGCCATGTTCGCCGCAAATACCGACTTTCAAATCAGGACGAGTGCTTCTTCCTCTTTGCGTTCCGATTTCTAACAATTGACCAACGCCTTCTTGATCAAGCGCTTCAAACGGATCAACCGGAAGGATTTCTTTATCAACATACATTGGTAAGAATTTTCCGGCGTCATCACGGGATAAACCAAATGTGGTTTGGGTTAAATCGTTTGTACCGAAGCTGAAGAACTCTGCGCGTTCCGCAATTTTATCTGCAACCAGGGCGGCGCGCGGTAATTCGATCATCGTTCCAACCATATAGTTGATCTTCACTTTCTTTTCAGCCATAACTTCGGAAGCTACTCTGCGAACAATGTCTTCTTGAATTCTTAATTCTTTCACTGTACTTACTAACGGAATCATGATTTCAGGTTTTACTTTTACGCCTTCTTTCATAGCTTCAGCAGCGGCTTCAAAGATTGCACGAGCCTGCATTTCGGTAATTTCAGGATAGAGAATTCCGAGACGGCAGCCTCTAAATCCAAGCATTGGATTGAACTCATGCAAACTTGCCATTTTTTCGTTGATCTTTTTAACGCTAACATTTAACGCAGTTGAAAGTTCCTTAATTTCAGCATCGGTATGAGGCAAAAATTCATGCAGCGGCGGATCGAGTGTTCTAACCGTTACAGGATAACCTTTCATCGCTTTAAAGATTCCTTTGAAGTCTTCTCTTTGATAAGGAAGAAGTTCTGCCAACGCAGCTTTTCT
>JAVHOS010000186.1:0-1236 GCA_036170205.1 Ignavibacteriaceae bacterium
TTGCTTCAACATGCGTTCAATCCGGTTGATTGGCATGCATGGAACGATGAAGCGTTTAACAAAGCCAAAGAAGAAGATAAGCCGGTTTTTCTTTCTATTGGTTATTCAACTTGCCATTGGTGCCACGTGATGGAAAAGGAGTCGTTTGAAGATGAAGAAATAGCTGCGCTGATGAACAAATCATTTGTCTCAATTAAAGTTGATAGAGAAGAACGCCCCGATATTGATGCAGTTTACATGGCGGTCTGCCAGGCGCTTACCGGCAGTGGCGGCTGGCCCTTAACAATTTTGATGACTCCCGATAAAAAACCATTTTTTGTCGGCACGTATTTTCCAAAAGAAAGTAAACATGGAAGAACCGGATTAAAAGATTTACTCCCCAAGGTTGAAACGTATTGGAAAACTCAGCGACAAGATGTACTTGTATCTGCAAACCAAATTGTCGATGCAATGCAGCAAACCAATGATTCCCGTTTTGGAAAAGATTTTACAACTTCAATTATGGATTTAGCTTTTCGGCAATACAGCGAACGGTTCGATCATCAGTCCGGCGGGTTCGGCAGCGCTCCAAAATTCCCTACGCCGCATAATTTACTCTTCCTACTTCGTTATCATCATCGCACAAATAATAGTGAAGCTCTTGAAATTGTTTCCAAAACGTTAAAAGAAATGCGCAAAGGAGGAATGTACGATCAAATAGGATTTGGTTTTCACCGTTATTCCACCGACCGGAAATGGCTTGTTCCTCATTTTGAAAAAATGCTGTACGACCAGGCAATGCTGATGTTAGCCTTTACGGAAGCGTATCAAGTGACCGGTGAGGAATTATTTAAACAAACGGTTTACGAAATTTATGATTTTGTTTCGAGAGAATTAACATCCGCAAATTGCGGATTCTTTTCAGCCGAAGATGCGGACAGTGAAGGTGAAGAAGGGAAATTTTATCTCTGGCGCATTGAAGAAATTAGAAAAATCTTAGGCGAAGACGCTGATTTATTTATCGATCTCTTTCAAATAAAAGTAGAAGGAAATTTTCTTGATCCATTTAAAGGTGAAAACCATGGTGAGAATATTCCCCATCTTTTAAAAACGGCGGCTGAATATGCGAATGAAAACAATTTAAATTATGACGAATTAAACTTGAGGATTTCGCAATCGTCGAAAAAACTTTTTGAGCAAAGAGAAAAAAGAATTCATCCGCACAAAGATGATAAAATTCTAACCGACTGGAACGGA
>JAVHOS010000186.1:1336-3055 GCA_036170205.1 Ignavibacteriaceae bacterium
GGATGAAGTTTACGGCGGTTATTTCTTCATCCCGGATTTTGCCGAAGAACTCATCGTTCGGCAAAAAGAGATTTATGACGGAGCTGTTCCCTCCGGCAACGCAGTAACAATGTTGAATCTTTTAAAACTTGCCAAATATACCGGCAAGAATGAATATGAAAATAAAGCGCTCGATTTGAGCCGCGCTTTTCATGAACAAGTAAAAGCTACACCAATGGGACACCCGTTTTTAATGCTCGCGCTTGAGTTTATGCTTGCGGAAAGTTTTGAAATAGTAGTTGTCGGAAATCAGCTTGACGAGAAAGCGAAGGAAGCAATTTCAATTTTAAGAAAAAAGTTTCTTCCGAATAAAGTTGTTATGTTCAAAAAACCGGAGGATTCAACAGCGCTGGATGAACTTTCAAACTTCACCGAGCCGCTTAATGAACTTAACGGCGAACCAACTATTTATCTTTGTAAAAATTTCATGTGTGAACTGCCGACAAACGACTTCAACGAAATTTTTTGCAAACTTGGAATTGGATAAATGAACTTTGATGTTTCTCAAATAGGAAAATCGTTGATCCTCTTTGGTGGAGTTCTTGTTTTGGTTGGGATTATTCTGCTGTCGCTCGGTAAAATTCCTTTTCTTGGAAAACTTCCCGGCGATATCATCATTCAAAAAAAGAATTTTACTTTTTACTTCCCGATAGTGACCTCACTTCTTTTAAGTTTGCTTCTCTCTTTGATCTTTTATCTCTTTAAAAAATAAAAAGCCCGAACTTGTCGGGCTTTACTCCTCATTTAAAAAAGATTTTATTTCTTCAACAGACTCTTAATTCCTGCAGCAAGAGTTTCTTTTGGAACCAAGCCGACATGCTTATCGACGATGTTTCCTCTTCTATCTATTAAAAAAGAAGTTGGGATACCGGAGACTCCGCCAAACAGTTTTGCTGTTGCTTGATCTCCGTAAACGACAGTATAGTTGATTCCATAATTTTTAATAAATCCCGGGACATCTGGTTTTGTATCTGTATCGACTGAAATGCCGAGTACCACAAGATCGTTTTTAAATTCTTTCTGTAATTCGATTAAATCCGGGATACCTTTTCTACACGGAGGACACCATGTCGCCCAAAAATCGATCAGAACAATTTTGTTTTTATAATCGGAAAATTTTACAGTCTTGCCTTCGACACTTTTAAGCGAAAACTCCGGTGCTTTTTTATCTTGTGCCAAAGAAAGATTTGAAAATGTAAAAAGCATAAAGACCAAAAAAGCAAACGATGCTAAAATGTTTTTCATAGAATTCCTTTTAAAATTTTTAGTTTGATGATAAGACGTTGGAAAAGATTCATTGGTTAGATGATTCTGCGGTTTTATTATAAAATGGCGGGTAAGGTCCGCTTTCCGGTTCTTTTTTCGTGTTATTCAAAATAAAAAAGAATAATAGAACAACCAGGAAAATAATCGTCTCTATCCGGTTTCTTAATTTCGGGTCAATTAATGGTTTTTTTTCTTGCAATGCAGTTTTCCCGATCTGCCGCACTTGATTTTTTTTCTTTTCTTTTGCCATAGTTCTTTCGAGTTAAATTAAAAATTCACTACAAGAAAATATAAAAATATTTTGATTAAAATAAACCTATTCTGCTTCGCCGGATTATTAAGCTTGGCCGGATTTACGTAATTTTGAATAAATCAGTTTAGGAATTATTTAATGGATGACTTACTTTTTTCGCA
>JAVHOS010000186.1:3155-10784 GCA_036170205.1 Ignavibacteriaceae bacterium
GATGCTGCTTACGGTGGATTTTTTAGATCGATTTTGTTAGACCAACATTATGAACCTTCATCACAAAAAGCTCCATTGAGCGAGCACACAAAAAAGCAGTTACTGCTTTTGTCGGAATCGGACTCAATTACCATTGACCCCCACAAACAAGGCTCAGTTTCGTACGGAGCTGGAGCCGTTCTTTATAAAAATGAAGAACTGCGCAACATCATTTTAAATACGGCACCTTATACCTACCACAAATTGGATAAACCGAATATTGGAATGTTTTCTCTTGAAGGTTCACGTTCAGGCGCAACGGCGGCAGCTTGTTATTTAACGTACAAAGTCATTCCGCCGAATAATTCAGGAATCGGGGACCTGTTATCGCAAACTATTCTTGCTTCGCAAAAATTTTATGAGATGATCGAGCAGAGCGGAAATTATGATAACTTAAACTTTCCGGATTTGGACATCAACTGCTTTTTCAGAAAAGCAACAACAAAAAATATTTCCGAAGTAAATAGATTGACTTTGGAAATTTATTCTGCTCTTTCAGTTGAAGCAGAAAATCCGGAATTCATTCTTTCAAAGTTTCTACTTTCACCGGAGATAACTAAAACGATTCTTCCGGAATATGAAAATCCCAAGCACGAATCACTAATAGCTGTCCGGGCAGTTTTTATGAAACATTGGTACGCGATGGATGACTTTTACTATCTTAAAAAATTATTTGATGTTTTGGAATTGAAAGCAAAGTTGTAATTTTATGCTGAAGATTAAAGAGTAAAGTATGATTGAAATAAAAAACCTCCACAAAAGTTTCGGCTCAAAAAAAGTTTTATCCGGTGTGGATTTGAATATCCATGACGGCGAAACCATTGTTATTATTGGGCGAAGCGGCTGTGGGAAAAGCGTTCTGCTGAAACATATTGTCGGACTGCTTTCTCCCGACGAAGGTATTGTTAAAGTTGGAGGAAAAATAATAAGCGAGCTTTCTGAAAAAGAATTGTATGAAGTTCGGAGAAATTTCGGCTTTCTTTTTCAAGGCGCGGCATTGTTTGATTCTATGACGGTTGGAGAAAATGTTGCGCTTCCAATGGTTGAGTCGAACACGAAAACCTCTGAAAGTGAAATCGTTAAATTAGTTGAAGAGAAACTTGAACTTGTTGGACTTCGCGGAATTCAAAATCTTAAACCAAGCGAACTTTCCGGCGGAATGAAAAAACGCGTTGGTCTTGCGCGAGCGCTTATCACAAATCCAAATTATATTTTATATGATGAACCAACCACCGGGCTTGATCCGATTATGTCTGATTCGATTGACAATCTTATAAAAGAATTAGCCGAAAAATTAAAAGTAACCTCAATTGTTGTTACGCATGACATGTTCAGCGTAAAAAACGTGGCGCACAAAGTTGCGATGATGCACGAGGGAGTTATTCACTTTGTCGGAAATATCGATAAGCTTCAAAATTCAACCGATGAGATTATTACTGATTTTATTAAACGCACGGAAGTGTAAGAGAAAAAATCTAAAGGTTTCTAATTCATTTAACCTTAGCAGGGCGATGCTGCCAACCAATGCTTATTTGATCTCAGAACAAGGATTAACGATTTTTGATTTTAGGAGTTAAAAAAAATCAAAAATCGTCCCGCTTCGGCGGGATTAATCCTTGTTCGTAAATCATGTCCACAAGGAGAAGAATTTAATCGAGAATATTTTTACGAAGGCTGATATTCAAGCAATTCATTCCACGGATATAAATTCCATCGGCAACAACCCCATCTTTTTGCCGCTTCAATTTTGATAGACACACCGCTTTAGTTATTTTTAAAAAGAGATTTTTTATCACCAATTTTCCAGAAAACCAGCATGAAATTCAGCAAATCCTTTATTCCGACTTTAAAAGAAGTCCCAAACGACGCAGTTGTAACAAGCCATATATTAATGCTCCGCACCGGAATGGTTCGCTCACTTGGAGCCGGCATTTATTCATTTCTACCGCTTGGCTACAAAGTAATAAAAAAAATTTCCGAAATTATCCGTGAAGAAATGGATGCGATCGGCGGGCAGGAATTCCATTTACCTGCATTAAATCCGAAAGAAATATGGGAAGAAACCGGAAGAGTGGAAGCGTTCGGAGATATTCTTTTCCAAATTAAAAATCGTGATTACGTTCTCGCGCCGACTCATGAAGAAATTATGACCTACCATGCAAGGAAAGTTTTAAAATCATATAAAGAGTTACCGCAGATATGGTATCAAATCCAGACAAAATTTAGAAATGAAGCGCGTCCTCGTAGCGGAGTTATTCGCGGAAGACAATTTCTAATGAAAGATGCTTATTCATTTGACTCATCGTTTGAAAATCTTGATACATCCTATCAACTGCACGATGGAGCGTATCGAAAAATATTTGATCGCTGCGGATTAAAATATTTTGTTGTCGGCGCATCAAGCGGCGCTATGGGCGGAACCGGTTCTGAAGAGTTTATGGTGAAGTCTGACGCCGGCGAAGATACCGTTGCATACTGCGAAAGCTGTGGTTATGCGGCTAACGTTGAAGTCGCTTCTTCAAAAGTAAATGCAAAAGTAAGAAATGCAGTAGGCAAAGATAATTTTGAAATTTCGACTCCCAATGTAAAATCGATTGACGAACTTTGCGCATTTTTAAAAATTGATGAAACGGAATGCGCCAAATCCCGCGTGGTTATGCACGATAACAAAGCTGTCTTGCTTTTAATGCTCGGAAACGATGAAGTGAATGAAACAAAAATAGAAGCAGTTCTGGGCGGAACTGTTCGTCCGGCGCATCCCGATGAGCTAAAAGACATTACCGGCGCGGATGCAGGTTCAATCGGTCCGGTTGGATTTAACGGAAGAATCCTTGCTGATCTTCGATTAAAAGATGCGAATAATCTTTACAGCGGTGCAAATAAAAATGATTATCACCTTGGCGGAATTGATTTAACTCGTGATGTGAAATTAATTGAATACGCTGATCTTAGAATTGTTCAAGCCGGCGAAGGTTGTCCGAAGTGCGAAAAAACGCTCGATGTTTTTACCGCAATTGAACTTGGACATATTTTCAAACTCGGAACAAAATACTCCGATGCAATGGGAGCTACTTTTCTTGACGAGAATGGGAAAGAAAATCCATTAATTATGGGAAGTTACGGTATAGGTGTGGAGCGTGTGATGGCCTGTTTTATTGAACAGCATCATGATGAAAAAGGAATTATCTGGGATAAAACGCTTGCGCCGTTTGATATTCATCTTCTCGCGTTGAATTTGAAAAATCAAACTATAGTTGAAACTTCTGAAAAAGTTTATCAAGAATTACAATCTGCAGGATTTCAGGTTCTGTTTGATGACCGAGTTGATGCCGGAGCTGGATTTAAATTTAATGATGCCGATCTGCTTGGAATGCCGATCCAGGTAATTATCGGGGAGAAAAAATTGAAAGAAGGAAAAGTGGAAGTGAAACTCCGCAGAACTGGTGAACGTTTTGATGTTGATTTTGAAAAATTAATTGAATTTGTAAAAACTTTGAATTAACCGTATTAAGAAAAAAATGAAAGTCAAAGAAACACTTTTTCCGTATTTAGAATCTTCTATTAAAACTATCGTTGATAACGGGGAAACCGGGGAGGTGTTGGAAAATTATGAAGATGAAAAATTTGATTTAATTATTACTTCGCCTCCTTATAATATTGGAAAAAGTTATGAAGTAAAACAATCAATTGAGAAATATTTAGAGACACAGGAAGTTATAATTGAAAAATTACTTCGAGTGCTCTCATCGCGCGGAAGCATTTGTTGGCAGGTTGGTAATTATGTCGATAAGGGAGAAGTCTTTCCATTAGATATTTATTTCTACCAAATATTTAAGAAATATGGATTGAAATTAAGAAATAGAATTATTTGGCATTTTGGACACGGTCTTCACGCCTCAAAAAGATTTTCAGGACGATATGAAACCATTTTGTGGTTTACAAAAACGGATGACTATATATTCAATCTTGATCCTATAAGAGTTCCCTCAAAATATCCCGGGAAGCTACATTTCAAAGGACCAAAGAAGGGAACGCCGTCAGGGAATCCAAACGGAAAAAATCCTTCTGACATTTGGGAAATAGTTGTTGAAGATTGGGAAGATGGATTATGGAACATTCCAAATGTAAAATCGAACCATCCTGAAAAAACAATTCATCCATGCCAGTTTCCGATTGAGTTAGTTGAACGATGTGTATTGGCTTTGACGAATGAAAATAGTTGGATACTCGATCCATATGCGGGAGTTGGTTCAACGCTTATTGCTTCAATAAAAAACAATAGAAATTCTGTCGGTATCGAAAAAGAAAAAGATTACTGCAAAATATCTCAAAAGAGAATTCAAGATTATAAAGACGGCGAACTTAAATTTCGTCCAATTAACAAACCAATTCACCAACCTTCGCAAAAGGATAAAGTTGCTCAGATGCCAATTGAGTGGCTGAAGAAAAGTGTATGAAAATAGCAGGGATTTATTCATTTAATGAGGGTAAAAAGTTTGTTCAAGCTAATTTTAAAAAGGAACTCAAAGAATTAAAGACAGCCGTTGAAGAAATTGACGCCAACCTGTATAAAACTAAGGAGAGCAAAGAAAAAACAATGCCAGGAAAAATCCTTTACAGTCCGGTCGGGCTCAATAAAGCATTTAAGAATGCTTTGTTCCCATTAGGTTGGAAAAATGTAAAAGAACAATGTCAGTACAGTCAAAAATTTTATGTAGATGGATACAAAAGTCCGGCAAAGAAAAAAGTCTATCCTTATCGCGATATGGATTTCGTTAAAAACAAGTTAGGTATCGAAGTTCAGTTTGGCAAGTATTCTTTTATGGTTTATAACGTTTGTGCAAAGATGACGATATTTAAAAATTTGGGACATATTATTGCTGGAGTAGAAGTTGTGCCGGTAAAAGAATTGGCAGAACAAATGTCGACAGGTGTTTCTTATTTCGAACAATTCGTTTGGGATTTGGAACAAAGAGGAACTGCAAATATTGATATTCCCGTAATGATAATAGGAATAAGTTCATAATATGCGAGAAAACAGTATTTACACATACTCCGAAGAAAATCTGCTAACACAGATTGAAAACGGCAACTATGAACTCGGTTTTTATCGTGTAAAATTTTTTGCTAAAAACGGTTTGCCGTCAGAGACTACGTCAGAAGAAGTAAGCGAGTTTTACCTTTATCCAAGCGGCGGAACGCTCCGTGACGAAAATTTTAACATTGTTTTCTATTCTTCAAAGTTTGATACGTATCGCGGTTTTGTCCCGCCCCATCAACGGAAGGATGCTTAATTCTTTTCAGTTTATCATTTAATAAGTTTTTCGGATTCCTAATGAAAATATTTATAAGAATAACTTTAACTATTCTGTTATTCGCATTTCTTCCATCTCTTTCCTCTGCTCAACCTTTTAAATTTGGATGGATAACCGATCTCCACATAGGAGCAAAAAATGCCGATGCGGATTTACAAGCTGTTGTTCAAGATATTAATACGAAAAAAGGAATAGCGTTTGTAATAGCAACCGGTGATATTACTGAAAAGGGAAAAGCGGATGACCTGAAAAACGCAATACAAATTTTAGACAAACTCTCTGTTCCGTACTATATTATTCCCGGTAACCATGACACCAAATGGAGCGAAAGCGGGGGACAAGTATTTTCAAATTTGTGGAAAGATGATAAGTTTAAATTTGAGTATGAAAAAACGGTTCTCATCGGATTGAACAGCGGTATTGTTTGGCGGGGCGGCGGCGGACATTTTACTCCGGAGGATTTACGCTGGCTTGATTCGCTACTCTCAACTATTCCTCCAACTAAAGAAATTCTTTTTTTTACTCACCATCAGCTTGATAAAGAAGTTGATAACTGGTTTAAAGTTACAAATCTCTTCGCGAAAAAAAATGTGAAGGAAATATTTGTTGGTCACGGTCATGCTAACAGAATTTATAATTTCAATGGGCTACCGGGAGTAATGTCGCGTTCAACTTTGACGGCAAAAGGGAAAAGCTGGGGTTATACATTGGTTGATGATCAAATTGACTCACTCTTCTTTTTAGAAGTAACCAAAGATTCACTTATTAAAAAATGGAATGCAGTAGGAAAAGAAAATCTGATTGATTATATAAATGTTGATTCAACAGAATTTGAAAACTATTCTGCAAATATATTATGGCAGAAAGATTTAAAAACAACCCTGGCAGCTCCGGTTACAATTTATGAAAACAAAGTAGTTGCCGTTACAAAAAGAGGTACTGTTTTTTGTTTTGATGTTACCGGGAAACAACTCTGGAAATCCGATTTAGGCGCGTCAATATTCAGCAAACCCGCTGTTCTGAAAGATCAGGTAATTGTTGGAACGATGAAAGGCGATCTCTTTACGATAAACTTATTGAACGGGAATGTTATCCAGGTGATTGGAATTGACGAAGCAATTACTTCACCGGTTTCGACAATGGAAATTGATTATGAGGGAGAAAAATCTTTTGCGCTTATCTTCGGAACGGCATCCGGTAAAATATATTCCTATGAACTTTTCAGACTAAATCTTTTGTGGAGTAATGCTTCCGCGGCAGGAATGATCGAGTCGAAACCATTGCTCCTTAAAGATAAAATTATTTTTGGCAGTTGGGATACTCACCTTTATTGCATTGATGCAGCCACCGGATTGTTGAATTGGAAATGGAACGGTAATCCGGTATTTAATTATTCTCCGGCTGCCTCACCGCTCGTAACCGATGAAAAAAATGTTTTCTTTGCAACGCCGGATAAAGCAATAACTGCGGTAGATCTGTTGCTTGGCAAAACTTCGTGGAAGAAAACAGATTTTGATGCGTGGGAATCTATTGGAATTAGTAATGACATGAAATCCTTATACGTTAAAAGTCAAAATGATAAACTGCATATCATCTCTTCAGTGAATGGGAAGCTGCAAAAAACAATTGATCTGAAATTTGGGTTAGATACCGGACCGATTCAACCTATAGAAGTGGATGGGAATATTTTCTTTGGCGGAAAGAACGGCACTGTCTATTCAATTGACCCCAAATATAATTTTAGCTCTTTGTTTTTTATGGGAACCGCAAGGATGCACTCGCTGCAAATGTTGGATGAACACCATATTGCCGCATCAAATATGGACGGGAAGATCATTCTCTTTAAGGTAGATTAATAGATGAGAAAATATGACGGTGTTATTTTTGATATTGACGGAACGCTAACTTCCACGAATGAACTTATCTTTTCTACTTTTAACCACATTACTAAAAAGTATTTAAACAAATCAATGACGAATGAAGAGATCATCGGTTTGTTCGGTCCGACAGAAGATAAAATAATTGAAGATTGGTTTGGTGAAAACGCAGAAGAAGTGAGGAGGGAATATTATTCGTTCTATACAAATAACCATGCGATGGCGGATATTTATCCCGGTATTAAGGAACTCCTAAAATATATAAAAGAAAAAAATGTTTTGCTTTCAATTTATACCGGAAAGGGGAGAGAAGCTTCTCTCATCACTTTAAAGAAGTTGGAGATACTTGATTATTTCGATTTGGTAATTACCGGAAGCGATGTAAAAGAGCACAAACC
>JAVHOS010000186.1:10884-12271 GCA_036170205.1 Ignavibacteriaceae bacterium
TTACATATTGAACGGGTAAACAAAACTGATTCGCGGTTCAATCTTCTTTTGAGGTTTATAGCCGATTACTTCTTTATCACTGTTTCTGATCGGGGTAAACGTCCACTGATAAACCATCGAAACGATCATAAAAGAATAAGGTTTGTAACCAAGTTCGGTAAATAAAATTGAGCGGTCGTTTAGTTTGAAAACATCCGCGCCGTTTACAAATATTTTATCATATCCGGCTCTAGCTATAAATGAAAATCCGCTTGGAGCTACGTCGGCAGTTAAATGTAAAATTCCACCATCATGGTTGTCTAACTTTTGTAAACCTCCGATAACATTGAACGTACCCAAAACGGAAATTCCTAACTCGCCGTAATAACCGTTTTCAGCAGCATTCAAATATTTAAGAGTAGTAGCTTTGCTTGAGACATTTTCCGTGTAGCGTTCAATTTCATAAAGTGAATTAAAATATGCCGGCATGTATTGATCATTATTCCAGCGGCGTTCTAATTTTGCGGAAGCGTTAAAAATTCCCAATCCATTCAAACCTAAAATTATTCCGGAAGCAGCACCGCTGCCAAAATCCATAATCTTAACATAATCGAAATAGAGAGAAGCATTTGCCATACTGAAATTAAAAAGCGGCAAACCTAAATCGAGCCCCATAATATTAACTGAACCTTTGTTCTCTACAGCTACAACAGAACTAGGAGTATATGGTACAAGGAATACTTTTCCCGAATTCTTATTAAAATCTCCGGCAAATGTCGCACCTACTTCAAGATTGCCGATAATTGGTATAGAAGCTGCAGACGTGTATTGAAGCGGTCTAACGTAACCTCTCATTCCCAATACTCCTGCTTGCGCAAAGTTACTGTAAATAGATTCGAATCCGAAGTTGTCAAAATCAAGATCAGCAACTAAACCGATTGTGCGTGTAT
Source organism: Ignavibacteriaceae bacterium (assembly GCA_036170205.1). Lineage (GTDB taxonomy): Bacteria > Bacteroidota > Ignavibacteria > Ignavibacteriales > Ignavibacteriaceae > UBA1563. The sequence goes on from JAVHOS010000186.1 coordinate 11,814, forward strand.
CAAAACTCGGACTATTATTATATTGGTACATGATACTCCCATGTCCTAACGTATAAAAATCTAAAGCGCCAAGTTTTACATAGACTGGGTCTTTCTTCATTCCATAGCGGACATAACGAATAATGCTTAAGTAATCCGAAGTTTCATTAAAGTTTTCTTTGCGCAATTTTCCTTGAGAACTGAATTCTAAATTGAGATCTAAACCAACACCGATTTTCGCAAAAGAGATTTCCGGTCTAAAACGGAAAGCATAAAAAGGTTGACCGTCAATCCACGTCATTCCTAATCCGCCGGTTAAATCACCTTTATTTGGATTTGGGAATTGATTGAATTGAGAGTAATTATCGCTAGCGAAAAGGAATAAAATAGTGATAGTTAGTAAGATTTTCTTCATGGTTTTTCTCTGAATTAATTTAAATGATTTGTCCAAAGTTAAGAAATGATAAAACAACATCCTT
>JAVHOS010000186.1:12371-13555 GCA_036170205.1 Ignavibacteriaceae bacterium
ATCATACACTTTTAATGTTACGTAACTGCTGACTGCCAACTGCCAACTGATTACTGTTGTCGGATTAAAAGGATTTGGGAAATTTTGTTCGAGCGAAAAAGCAGCGACAGTATTCGTTTCTCTTTCAACCTTTGTTGTGGTAGATATTTCAATCGAGTCGGAATACTTAAATGCGCCGTCATTATCAATCTGTTTTAAACGATAGTGATAAATTGCTTGTTGCAGATCAGTTGAATCTTCAAAGTAGTAACTCTTTGGTGAATTGCTGTTCCCACTACCAAAAACAAAACCAACATTCGTCCAAGCCGATGGCGGCGTTCTTCTTTCAACATTAAATCCGTAGTTGTTTACTTCAGTAGCAGTTCCCCAAAACAAAATTACTTTTCCATCAGCGAAGTAGCCTTTAAAATATACGAGTTCAACAGGTAAAGTTCCCGCCGGTTTCTGTGCTGCTAATTCAAATGAAAAGAGAAGAAGAAAGAGAAAAGAAAACCTCATTTTACAATTGCGAGCTTTTGTGTGATTGATTCCGATTTTCCATTTTTCTTTACAATTACTTTATACAGATACACGCCGTTTGCAAGTTGATCTCCATCTTGATCTTTTGTATCCCAAAAAATGCGATTGAAATCCATACTAAGTTCCGCAGGTGATTTCTTGATTTCTTTTACTAATCGACCGGCAATGGTATAAACTCTAATAGTAAGTTCTTCCGGCAATTGCGGAAGTTTAAAAGTAAAGTAAGTATTGTCCTTAACCGGATTCGGGTAATTGTAACAATTCATAATCGCCAGTTCATTTGAAACAAGAAAGACGCGCTCAAAACCGGATTGATTATCCAACTTACCGTACACATTATTCCCCAATATTTTGAACTGATGTTCCCCATTAGTTAATGATGGGACGAATGCAAAAGTTAATGTTCTATTTGCGGAATCATTTTTAATGTTTAGTTGACCAAAGGGAATCTTTTCATTATCCAGCAAGATAGAAAGGGAGGAAGTATCGCTAACGGCAAACCATGTTGGATATTTTAGATCAACTTTTATCTTAGGATTACTTGATACAAAGTCCCCATTTAAGATTTCCGCATTGTCAAAAGTAACACTCACGGATGAAGCAGAAACCGAGACCACGTTTGTATCCGGTTTAGTAAAGAATGGAATAGTGAATTCATTATTATC
>JAVHOS010000187.1:0-2759 GCA_036170205.1 Ignavibacteriaceae bacterium
GCACCGTTTCCTTTTGTGTTGCCTGTCGAATCAGCCAAATAACTATTTACAAACGAAGGACGCGGAGAAGCGCTTAAATATTGGGCTGTCCATTCTTCATCGGTTAACCGCAAAAAGTTTGTTGATGTGTATTCATGATAACTTAACGCCGGACCGACAAAAGCTACAGGTTTGTTCTCATCATTATTTGCAATCCAAACGCCGAGATTAAAGGAACCGGTGCCAACATGTTTGACTAGACCTCCGTTCGGGGCAGTATGAACATCAGCAACCACAAAATGATTTATTTCTTTAAAATCGAATTCTCCTGTGGAGGTTACATAAAATAATTTTGGAAACCATCCGTCAAATTTTCTCTCATCATAACGAGGTTCAGTATATAATGAAAGTGTTGTTTGAAGGAAATGTCTCTCTTCAGGAGACAGCATATCTTTATTTAATTCTTTTTGAGCTATAGTTCCAAGCGTATCTGAAATAGCTAATAGGTTTTCAAAATATTGGATGATAAAATATTTGTATATTTCTTTTCCAAAAGAAACCGACTGAAATTTTTGTAAAGCAGTTGCTGCATAACTCTTTATATTTTTAAAAAAAGCTGGAAAGGGTTCAACATAAACATAGGGATATGAACATACATTCCATGCGGTATATGATTGTTTTGCATAAAGAAGATTATCATGCCGGAGCTGAGCCCACGAAGCAAGTTGTGTATTCATTTTCGACTGCCAATAGGCGGCTGTCTGCATAAAAGCTGGAAGTTGTTCCCGTTCTTTCGGCGGATTAATTGTTCTAATCGCATTCAACCAACTGTTATACATTGAACTGTTCCAGAATTCATCCGAGTAAGCATCAATTAAATATCGTAGTGATGCAAGGTTAGTTGAATAATGATAATTCTCAAGTTCGTTTTGAAGAAGCTGTGCGGAAGCATCATTGCCCAACGCAAAAAGAACGTCAAGCGATTGAGGAAGCATTCTTTCGATAACATTATTCTTGTACTTAATACGATCGAAAACCACTTGAGAGAAGACGTATGAATCAATGATAAAGCGCTGACCAAGAAGAAGGAATGATGAAGCAGGAATAACTGAATCAACTCCCGTACTTGCGAGTACCTGTGATAAAATCCGCTGATATGCAAAATCGTTTTTCTTCAATTCGTTTTGAAAATCGTTTACTCTGTTTGTGTCAAGCAATTCGCTTGGATCTATTATTTGTACTTTATCTTGAAGATAAGCCAGATTGTTTAGTGTTACGTTATCGGATTTTCCGACAAAGAATTCAATGATTCCGTCAATCTCATCGAAGGAGGATTGGACACCGGCGAGGTTCATCAATTTTGAAATAAGCAAAGCATCAATTATTTGTCTTTGAATATCGTATTTAGTTTGAGAACCAGATGAGGAAGTATCTGCGCGGGGAGGTATTAAATAAAACTCAGTTCTCCCAAGCCACATCATTGCCTGGAAATATTTTCCGAGCTTAGGTTCCATTTCATCAGTATAATGTCCTCTAACCTTTAGCTGGCTGAAATCATACTTCCTGCAATGTTCCGAAAACAAAAAAACAGATTCCATCTTTAATGCTTTTATCATTTCCAATAATGAATCGGCTTTGGAAACATTTTTACTGAATGTAAAACCCGATTTATCTGTTAATAAAAGATTTGCCAATCCTATGTACAAATCAACATCTTCCAATGATTTTGTCATTTCCGGTTTGGAGGCATATTGTGTTTTAAGTGTAGGAATCTGCGTCTGTAGTTTGTCAAGAATATCGGTCAACTTTGGAATGATATAACCTAATTCAACATCCTTCAAAATTTTATCGTATGAAAAATGGAGTGAATGAAGAATTGCATCAGTAGAAATAAAAAGCGGTAAATCTTTGTAGAAAATATCTCTTAGCGCATCACCAAGTGTTGTGGTTTTTAACCTCTCTGTTACCATAAAACCGTTTTTCTCAATTAACGATTTTTCATAATCAGTTAGTTGATATTTAAATGCGATGCTGTCGAGGTAAAGCGGGTTTTGTGTTTGCGCCGGAATTTGATTCAGAAATGTTCCGGCATCGTGCAGCTGCAAAAGTTCTCCGCCATCCATATTTTGATGCGTAGCAACAAATTGTTTGTAGGCTTCTAAACTAAATGTATTGGATTGCGAGAACGTTGAACCAGAAAATAAAACCAGTACAGACCAAACAAAAAAAAGTGCAAATTTTCTCATCTTATTTCCTCAATTATTTAGAACTATAAATAATAAATCAAGTAATAGCTCATTTAAACCTTACTTTACCAAACTCATTTTGCCGGTAACAAATTTATTTCCGGCAGTTAACTTGTATAAATAAATTCCACTTGGGACAGCCAAACCCGTTTCATTTGTTCCATTCCATCGGGTAACGTAATTTCCTGACGGAAGTTCTTTTTCAAAAAATGTTTTTATCAATTCTCCGGTAATGGTGTAAATTTTTAGCGATATGTTTTGGTTCGCCATCGCATCGGGAATAGTAAAACTAATTATTGTTGAAGGATTAAACGGATTGGGATAATTCTGCGCGACCAAATAATTCATTTCTGAAACGGGATTGTCCTTCCCTTCGATTGAAGTTAACAACATTGGTCCGCTGCCTTTTGTGTTTCCGGCGGAATCAGCTAAATAAAGATTAACAAAAGAAGGACGAAGCGCCGCGGAGTTATAAGATGCTCTCCATTCTTCATCGGTTAAGCGTAAAAAGTTTGTTGAAGTATATTCGTAATA
>JAVHOS010000188.1:0-2759 GCA_036170205.1 Ignavibacteriaceae bacterium
GGCACGTATAATGTTTACAACAATATGATAACCGGATTTGAATTAACTGCAGCTAACCCAACAGCTTATTTAACCGGTATAAAAAATTCATCTGCAACCGATACCCTTAACTGTTATTTCAATACAATCTTTATGAATGATATTGCTGAAATCGGCACTGGTGCTGTTGCTTATAAAGGTCTATTGATCTCAAATGGAGCAAATGATGTTAAAAATAATATCATTTTCTCTAATGAGCCAAGCTTCGTAAATTATTGTTTCTCAAGAGAAGGCGTAGCCGGCACATTAACTTCAAATTATAACGATTTGTATGTCCAGGATAATGTTAATGGGAAAATTGGTTATTGGAATGCTACTGCTGCTCCAACGTTAGTTGATTGGCAGACTGCTTCTTCACAAGATGCTAATTCTAAATCAGCTTTGGTAAATTTTAAATCAACTTCTGATTTACATCTCGCCCTCGCTTCTGATGGCGATCTTAATCTTATCGGGACTCCTCTTGCATCTGTCTTGACTGATATCGACGGCGATACAAGACATTTAACTTTCCCCTATATTGGTGCAGATGAGTCAAATACCCCTCTTCCTGTTGAATTAACATCGTTCACCGCTTCAACAAAAGGTAATGTTGTTGAATTATTCTGGCAGACTGCTACAGAGAAAAACAGTTCCTATTTTGAAGTTCAAAGAAAAGCTACTAAAGATAGTTGGATTGCCGTCGGTAATGTTAAAGCTTCGGGAACAACTACAGAAAAAGCTAAATACAACTTTACCGAAAAAGATGTTAAAGGAACAACTGTTAGCTATAGACTTAAAATGGTTGACTTAGACGGAAGCTACAGCTATTCAAAAGAAGTTGAAGTTAAACTTAATGTTCCTGTTAATTTTGAATTAAGTCAGAATTATCCTAATCCGTTCAACCCATCAACTACAATTAAATATGCAGTTCCGGTTGACTCAAAAGTAAAACTTGAAATCTATTCCATACTTGGTGCATTGGTAACTACATTAGTTAACGATTTACAACCGGCTGGAAATTATGCAGTTTCTTTTGATGCTTCCAGATTTGCAAGTGGTACTTATATTTACAGATTAACAGCAAACAGCACAGTAATAACCAAGAAGATGTTGTTGATCAAATAGTACTTAGTTATTGGTTCACATTTTTCAGAAAAAGTCCCTCGCAAATGCGAGGGACTTTTTTTTTGTACACAAACTGTTTTAATAAAAAATAGCGGGGATAGATTTTTATATTTACCCGGATTTGCAATGTATCAAATAATTTATGTATGTTACACACCCAAAATAAAAACAAAAAGCCCGACGGCTAATCGGGCTCTTTGCTTCATCTACGCTTAAGCGGGTTTTGGTGTATTAGCAGCCTGAACTTTCTGTCGAGTTCTTTTCTTATAAGGCGCTAATCCAAAATCCGCTACTTGCTGGTTTCGTTTTCCGAAATATCCATAGACCATCATTACAAAGTTTGAATACTTTTGACTGAAGTCAGTCAAGAGTGTTTTGTACTCTTCGTAATAGACTTTCGATGAATTGACTGAAGCTTCGTAATTATTACGAACTGTTTCAATCTGTCCTAACATTTCTGTTACGGCAGTTTCGGTTAAAGTAGGGGGGAAACCAGTTAATGCGGAGTTCTTTTTAATCCCATCACTCAGATTTTCCATCTTCTTCGCGAAGTCAACATGTTTGCGTACTATTGCTTTTCCCATTCCGATCACCTCCTTTCAGGGGGATGTTTTTGTTAGTTAAGGGTTAAGTAGCAAAATTTCTACCCAAAAAAAACAAAACCGATGAGCGTAAGGGAAAGTTATTCTTACATTCTGTACATTCTTCTTTAGAACAAATAGCACTCTCTCAAAACGAGTGCCATTTCTAAGAATAAATATAAATCAAAAGATTCATAAATGCAATATCATTTTTCCACCGGTGGAATTATTTTAAATATTCTTCCTTATTGAAGACGACACAAATTGAATTCCTTTATCGAAACTATTTCATAATCTGAATAGCAAATACAAAATTTATTAAATGATGCTATTTATCCGGCAAGCGGTAATAATTATTTTATAAAGTTTAACCTAAATCTGGTAAGTGCAAAATATTAGTTCACAAATAATTGTTATTACCTGCAAATAATTAACTTTCTCCTTACTTGAAAAGTTGTTATCATTTTATGTAATAAACTAAATTCGCAAAAAAATAACTTTAACAAAGCGAATAAATATTTCATACTCACGAATGAAAACAATAACGTGGCAAATTTGATCTATCATGTTGGAGATTTTAGTTTGGACAATTAATAAATTATCTTAGTCAGGATAAGATGACATTAAAAATTTACAGAATATTTGAACTTACCATATCTATGACTTCTAGAAAATTCTAACTTATCATATTTAGTCAAACGAAATATCTTTTTTTTTGCGACGAAATCACTCACTTCAACTCGTTCAGAATAACATTTTACTAAGTCATGTTACGCAAAAATGTAATATGGTGTTAAATTCTGTAACGCAGACTTAAGTCTGCGCTACGATTTCGCGCTATTTTACTAATATGTGAACAAATCATGCGTAATGTGAGTTACTAAGTCATGTCACGCAAAGTGTCTTGATCTTAACCGTAATCGTGCTCTTAATCCGATTTAAAACCGAGCAAGATTACGATCACGAGCCTGAGTAAGAATTTCATGCGTAAGGTGAGTTACTAACTTACCATATGCAAAACTTTTAGTCCCTTAT
>JAVHOS010000189.1:0-13329 GCA_036170205.1 Ignavibacteriaceae bacterium
TCTTTTCAACCGGGGGACTTCTTGTTTCCTTTATTAACGAGGTGATCATTCTTGGTGTTTTCTATTTCTCGCTGCTAAATCTTAGTCAAGTTCTTTCAAAAAAACATTTTTCCGCTACGACGCTTGTAAAAAGTTTGCTCTTTTTAACTCTTGTCAGCATTCTTTTGTACAAATTTTTAGAAGGTTTTCATTCACTGCTTGGCGTAGAGCAGATCGAGTTGCTTTCCTCGAATGCAATTACTGTTTCTCTGATTACATTTACGTTTGACCTTCTGATTATCATTCTGTTGTCTTATCTTTTTCTTGTTTTCCGTCTGCTCTTTTTTCTGAAACAAAGAAAAAATGTAAAAACGTACTTTACCGCTTTCCTGGTTTTTCTCATTCTTTCCTCATTTGCTACGTTGCTGGACAAATATAGCGGATGGGATTTTGTTAAAATGGCATTCACCGCCAACGCTGTTATTTTGATGGCAATAAATTCACTCAAGATTTCATGGATTGCATTTTTGACGAAGAAAGAAAAAAAACAACTTCTCCTTTTTTCTTTCGGATTAATAATCCTTTTTGGAATTTCAATTTCGCTGATCCATTCGGATAACGGAATTTCAAAAGTGCTGAACAACTTTTCACCATCGTTAAGTTATTTTAATTTACTTCTGAATATTTACGGAGTGATCTATTTTAGTTTTCTTTTCGTAACAACGCTTTTTCATTTACCAACTGCCGAAGCGTTTGACCGGAAAGCAACCGAAGTAACTTCTTTACAAATATTAAGTCGATTAATTAATCAAGTTTTGGATTTTAAAGAATTAGGCGATACGATTACCGACCTTGCAATTAAAGTATGTAATGCCGATGCCGCCTGGATCATTTTAACTGATGACGAAACTAAAACTCCGGTGGCGCCAAAGAATATTGGATTTGTTACTGCGGATAAAATTCAATCTGTTCTTTTTTCTCAGAAAAATAAGAACAACGATAAGGAGATCACTTTTGCGAACGTAGCCGTTTGTAATGAACACGAAACGAAGAATGAACAATTTTGTTTCGCGGCGTCTGCGCCGTTAAAATCGCATAACAATGTTAACGGATATTTGTTTGTCGCTAAAAAAGCAGAAGTTCCCTTCGATGATGAAGATAGAAATGCGCTCGAAACTTTTTCGGATTACGCTTCCATTGCCATAGAAAACGCTAAGCTGCTTAAATCTTCAATTGAAAAAGAGAGATTGGAACGAGAGCTTGATGTCGCCCGGGAAATGCAGGGAAAATTGCTGCCGCAAGCAATTCCGGATGTAAATCATTTAGACATTTCTTCTGTCTTTGTTCCTGCTTTTGAAGTCGGCGGAGACTATTATGATTTCTTCAAACTCTCGGATGACAAATTTGGATTTATCATTGCAGATGTTTCGGGCAAGGGTATCTCAGCCGCATTTATTATGGCTGAACTACGCGGAATTATTGAATCTCTGGTAATGACTTTTGATAATCCCAAAGATATTTTAGTAAAAACGAATGAAATAATCGAACGGACTCTTCAGAAAAAAAGTTTTATCACCGCAGTGTTTGGTGTGTTTGACTTTAACTCGGAGAAACTCTTTTTATCCCGCGCAGGGCATTCATCAATTTTATTTGTTCGCGATAACGAAGTCCGGGAGATTCTTCCCGGCGGTGTTGGTTTAGGATTAACTTATTCGGGAAAATTTGAATTTTATTTAGAAGAATATTCTCTTCAATTAAAAGAAAATGATATTTTTGTTTTGTACACTGACGGAGTTACTGAAGCTAAGAACAGAAACCTGGATGATTTTGGTCTGCCGGCACTTAAAAAAATTGTAACAGAATTTCATAACGAATCTGTTGACACAATTGCTAAAAAAATCATGACACAGGTTTCGCTTTTTTCACAGGGAACGCCGCAGCATGACGATATAACATTATTACTATTTAAATGGAAAAATAATTTGGAGAAACAGCATGGCTGAGTTTTCAACTAAACACCGTGAAGACGGCGAAGTTAATATTATTGAACTTAACGGCTATCTTGATGCGCACACCGCCCAACATCTTGAGCATGCCATTTCTGATTTAATTACAAGAAACAAATACAAAGTTGTGGTAAACTTCGAACAACTGAAATACATTAGCAGCGCGGGGCTTGGCGTCTTTATGGCTTTTATTGAAACAATGCGTACAAATGCCGGAGATATAAAACTTGCGGCAATGCAGCCGGGTGTTTATAACATTTTCGATCTTCTTGGTTTTCCTCTTCTGTATGAAATTTTTACGACCGAAGCAGAAGCAATAAATAAGTTTAAAAATTAATTCATTGAAACAAACGTGAACAAGAACGCAAAAAATATTTTCGAAATGAAGGTGAAAAGTTCTACGGAGAACCTCGGTACAATACGGGAATTTGTAGAAGAAAAAGCCACTCAATCGGGGATTGATAAAAGTATCGTAGATAAAATCGTTCTTGCCGTTGATGAAGCATGCACCAATATTATCAAACACGCTTACAATTATGATGAATCTACAGAATTTACTATCCGAGTGTTAATTTCTAAAAAAGAATTTAAAGTTTTGCTTATCGATCACGGAAAGAGTTTTGATCCGAATCAAATTGCTGATCCCGACATGCCTACTTATTTAAAGCAAAGACGCGTAGGCGGTTTAGGCTTGCACTTGATGCGCCATCTGATGGATAATGTTGAATATCATAATCTTGAGGGAAATGGGAATCAATTAATTTTGACAAAAAAAATCGCATAACTTTCTGATGGAAAATCTTGAATTCACTAAGCTTAAAAGAAATTTAACCTCTTTAGTTGAATTTAGTAGAGTTGTAAACTCAAGCCTCGATTTACAGTTCACACTCAACAATCTGCTTTTAACCTGCCTCGGTAAATTTATTACCACCAAAGGCTGCATCATTCTCTCCGTTGAAAGTAAAATGAAAATCCTTTCCTCTAAAGGATTAAACGAAGAACAAATCGCCTCCTTCCCGGAACTCGATCATCTTGATGAAATAGAATCGAGCAAAGAACTGCAAACTTATCTTAGTCAAACAAAATTAGTTTATTCGGAAAAAATTTGTTCATCGAGAAAATGTCTTGGGATTCTTTGTCTTGGTGAAAAAATTAATCACAAAGAATACTCCCAGGAGGAGAAGGAATTTCTTGTAACCATTTTAAATATTGCTTCAACTGCTATTGAGAATGCAATGTTCATAAACGAACTTAAAGATGTAAATAGAATGCTCGACTCGCGTGTAAATCGTCTCAGCTCACTCTTTGAACTTGGAAAAGAGTTTGGCGTTTTAAATGATGAAAGCCGTATCAGCAAACTTTTGGTTTATTCGCTTCTGGGGCATTTTCTTCTTTCCACCTACGTCGTTCTTATTATTGATGAGAATAAACTTAAAATATTGGAGTCAACGGTTCCAAGGGCGCCGTTATTGGATATAATGACGCACGTGAATATTCCGTCAATTGAAAATGTACATGATAAAGCGGGGATCGAAAAAGATTTTCCAAATTTTTCTAAATATAGTTTTGAATTAATGATACCAATGCAACTGCAAGGAGAGACGCGCGGACTTCTTCTTCTTGGGAAACGGATAAACAATATCCGATATTCAGAAACAGATGTGGAGTTTATAAATTCTGTCGGAACGCTTGCAATTATTTCACTTGAAAATAAAAGACTTTTCCAGGAGGCTTTAGAAAAACAAAAACTTGAAGAAGAATTAGAAATTGCAAAAGGAATTCAGAGGAATCTTCTTCCTAAGGAAATGCCGCTCTTAAATAATTTTCAAATCTCTGCAATGAGCATTTCTTCCAAACAAGTCGGCGGTGATTATTATGATATTATCAAAACCAAAGATGGACGTTATTTCATAGGCATCGGAGACGTTTCCGGGAAAGGAGTTCCTGCAGCGCTTCTTATGGCAAATCTCCAAGCTTTCTTAAAATCGATTACCAAACAAGGATACGATATTGCCGCTTCAACGCAAATTATTAATGATCTCGTTTCCGAAAATACAACCGACGGAAGGTTTATAACTTTCTTTTGGCTTCTGCTCGATGATCAGAAAAAAGAAATGACGTATGTTAATGCGGGACACAATCCTCCGTTGTTAATTAGAGATAAAAAGATCACGTATCTTGATAAAGGCGGAATGCTGCTTGGAGTAATGAAAACTTTTATTCCCTACGAAAGTGAAACGGTTCAACTTCAAAAAGATGATATTCTTGTGATGTTCACAGACGGTGTTACCGAGGCGAAAAATCGCAGTGATGAAGAATATTCCGACAAAAAATTAGAGGACCTCTTAACTCAAAAAACATTTTCTTCATCAGAGGAAATAATGGGCGAAGTGAAAAAGAGCATCGATGAATTTGTTGGCGGGGAATCTCAATCCGATGATATTACGCTTATTGTTTTGCATGTAACGTAAAGGTTTTACGGAATTTAAAATAAAAAAGCCGGAGTTAATCCGGCTTTTTTGTCGAAAGTCTGGGGAATTAGAACTCTACTTTTTTGTTATACTTCTTAGCATAATCTAATACAATTGCGCTCGCAACGAACACTGAAGAATACGTTCCGATAACAATACCGAAAAACATTGTGAAGGCAAATGCCCGAAGCACTTCTCCGCCAAGTACTAACAGTACAAAAATACTCATCAAGGTTGTTCCGCCGGTTAAAATCGTACGGCTCATCGTTTTATTAATTGCCAAGTTCATCAACACTTCGAGTGATTCCGTTTTGTGAATTTTCAAAGTTTCACGAACTCTATCAAAAACAATAACCGTATCGTTAATTGAATATCCGATAAGAGTTAAAAATGCCGCTACAACAGTTAGATTAACTTCCAGATTCAATCCGGGAATCACATTATAAAGAACGGCGTACAATCCTAAAGTTATAAGTACGTCATGGAAGAGCGCCAGTACAGCGCCGAAAGCGAAAATGAATTTGTACCTGAATGCCAAATAAATCAAAATTCCGATTAACGAAAGTACAATTGCAATCATTGTATCTCTTTTTAATTCGTTTCCAACTTTAGGTCCAACTCTTTCCTCTCGTAAAACCTGGAAGGGATTTCCTTTTAATTTGTTTTTCAAACTTTCTTTCACCCAATCGGAAATTCCAACTTGAACAACAACCTGGGTGTTAGTAACTTCCTCCGAAACCTTCCCGGATTGAAATCCGTCGAGGAAAAGTTTATTGGCAATTGCCGACGCAGTATCGGGATTATTGAAGGTGTAAGTTAAAGAGTTGGAAGTTTTTTCCGAATGGAAACTCCCAACGACCGGAGGAAAAGACGCATTGATATCATCTTCAATTTGTTTCTGAATCTTTGGGAAAAGATTTTGCGGAAGCGCCTGTAACTCAGTTCTAATTAAAGCGCCGGAATTATCGCCGAAAGTTTTTATTTCAACTTCACCCAAACCTGTTGCCTGAAGCGCCTGACGGAGTTCTGAAATTTTGATCGGGTCTTCAAATTTTACAACGATTTCGGTTCCGCCCTTAAAATCAATACCGAATTGAAGCCCGCGAAAGGCGATGTTTAACATACCAAGTAAAAAGAGGGAAGCAGAAAGAATGTAAAAAAACTTTCTCTTCCCCATAAAATCAACATTTAAATTATGAAATAGCTGCATTTATTTTTGCTCCTAAAAGTCTTTATAATAATTAACCGAGACTAATTTTGTAACCTTTATTTAATAAGAAATCAAGAAATACTCGCGTTATAACCAAAGCGCCGAACATACTGGTTGCAAGTCCAATCATTAATGTAAGGGCGAAACCTTGTACCGGACCGGTACCGAATTGATAAAGAATCACTGCGGTAATTAAAGTTGTAATGTTAGAATCTAGGATAGCGGAGAGCGCTTTTGAAAATCCGCTGTCTATCGAAGCTTTCATCGTTTTACCGGTTGCAAGTTCTTCTCTAATTCTTTCAAAAATTAGCACGTTTGAATCAACCGCCATACCAATGGTTAATACGATGCCGGCGATACCGGGCAGCGTTAATGTTGCTTTGAAATAAGCGAGTATCGAAAGTATGAATAAGATTACAAGCGATAATGCAATCGCAGAAATGGTTCCGGCTTTTTGATAATATGCGATCATGAAAATTCCGACAAGTAAATAACCAAACAGGGTTGAATTAAATCCTTGTGAAATTGAATCCTGACCGAGTGATGGTCCTACCGTTCTTTCTTCCATAATATCTACCGGTGCAGGCAGAGCTCCGGCTTTTAAAACGATTTCTAATAATTTTGCTTCCGCTAAATCAGTGCTGCCTTCAATTTGCGATCTGCCGCCTGGAATTTTACCGCGAATGACCGGGGCAGTATAGACAACGTTATCAAGAACGATCGCGCATCTTTTATTAATGTTTGCACCGGTGATTCTTGCCCATTCGGTAGCTCCTTCGGAATTCATTTCCATATTAACTACAGGCGCTGAAGTTGAAGGATCGATGTTTGAAGTTGCATTTGTTACAACGCTTCCGGTAAGCTCTGCGGTCTTGTTCACAAGAAAAAGAACGAAAACTCCTTGACCTTCCTGGAAGGTAACCGGTTTTGCCCCTAATACAAATTCAGCACTATTTAAGTTAAGAATATTTTGCACTTCCGGTTTAGCGAGCATACGCAAAAGTTTTTCTTTTTGATCTGCTTTAACATAAGCATCGGCAGATTGGCTCTGTGGATTTATTAACGCTACAGAGAAAAACGGATGTTCTTTTGCGAATTGTTCCGGTGTTAATTTTTTGTTTTTGGTTGTATCGTTTTTAGCAAGAGTGGAATCTTTTTTAACTGCTTTGGCGCTCTTGGTAGAATCAACTGCGGTAGTGTCTTCCAAACTTTTTCCCGCTAAAATTTTGTCAACTTCTTCCATAACTTTAACTGTAAATTCTGGCTCTTTCAATAATTTGAATTCAAGTAAAGCGGTTCCTTGCAACAATTGTCTGGCTTCTTCTTCTTTGGCAACACCGGGCAATTCAACAATAATTCTTCGTTCACCTTGCAATTGGATACTTGGCTCGGCTACTCCGTATTGGTCAACTCTGTTTCTGATAATTTCCTTTGCACGGGTAACAGCTTCTTCAGATTGCTTTTTCAAATCTTTAATTATTTCAGCGTCATCCTGCCGAATTGTTCCGAAATATCGGCTTAAGCGAATTCCTTTTTCCTGAAATTTTCTACCTACGATATCTACAACCGATTCATTCGATAATGAAGCTTCTTTTCCGGCGGCGTCAAGTAATTTTCGGAAGTTTTCATCAGGATTGTTTGCTAATTTTTCAAGTAACTTTACGGTGTTTACTTCTAGTACAACGCGCATTCCGCCTTGTAAATCGAGGCCAAGTTTAATCCGCTTCATTCTTGTTTCGCGGATCGAGGGATCACTGGCTTTAATGCTGTCGGCAGTATTTTGAAGTATTTTATCAAGTTGATCGGAAGTTAATTCAGGGCTAACTTTCTTTAACAATTCTCGTTTTGCTTTTACTGCTTGCGAAATCCGGTTCGAGTTCTGGTAATCCTTATAAGTAGGATACAGCAAATAAATGCTTATTGCAATTGAAGCGGCAATAATAATAAATCTAAATCTCAGTGCTTTCATAACGTTCTATACTAACTTTAGTTGGATTAGTGAATTAATTAAGAGTTCAAAGTTACTCTTTAAGGGCAAAAAAAACAAAAAAAATTGCTACTAAAGATGTATTTGAGGAATTGTTTTATCCGAATATGAGGGAATTGCCTCAACTTCGTATATTTGGAGCGATTTTATTAATAATTTAAAGTGATTTTTCTATGTCTGAATTTGGCACTCTTCCCCTGCGAGACGAAATTAAAGTTAACTATAAATGGAATTTGAATGACATTTTTCAGTCGGATGAAACTTGGGAGAACGAATTTCGTTTAGTTGAAGAGAAGATTCCGGAACTTAAAAAATTTGAGGGAAAGTTGACCGAATCTGCTGAAATGCTTTTAGCGTACTTAGAGATGGAGGAAAAAATCGGGATAATTTTAGAAAGATTACATCTCTATTCGATGCTTTGTAAAGATTCAGATATGAACGTTCCAAAGTATCAGGCGATGGATAGCCGGGTAAAAACATTACTTACAACATTTTCCTCGGTAACATCTTTTTTCAAACCAGAAATCTTAAAGCTTGAAAAAGTAAAAATAGAAAACTGGTCTAAGGAGGAAGATAAATTAAGAACATATCGTCATTTTTTTGAAGACCTTTTCCGCGAAAAAGAACATACGTTAACATCGGAAGAAGAAAAGATACTGGCTTTAACTTCAGAATTGAAAAATGTTCCCTACAACACTTTTTCTCTTTTTACTGATGCTGATTTACAATTCCCGAAGATTGATGACGGCAGCGGAAATAAAATTGAAATTTCTCACGGAAGATTTTACTCGGCGTTATATTCCGATAACAGAATTTACCGCGAAGAGGCTTATCGCGCTTATTATAAACCTTTCATGCAGTACGCAAATACTTTCTCTTCTTTGCTCATGGGAAATATTAAAGGGAACATATTTTCTGCCAGAGTGAAAAAATTTAATTCCTCAAGAGAAGCATCGTTATTCAAAAACAATATTTCTGTGAACGTTTATGATAATCTGGTAGAAAAAGTAAACAAAAATTTTGAACCGATGCATCGATGGACAAAGATGAAGAAGAGAATTCTTAATCTTGAAGAGTTTCATCCGTTTGATACTTATGTAAATATTTTCCCTTACGAAGAAAAGAAATATTCGTACGATGAATCTTTGGTTGTGGTAAAAAACGCCCTCCAGCCGCTCGGGAAAAATTATTTAGAAGTTTTAGAACATGCGTTTTCAAATAGATGGATCGATGTTTATGAAACCCGTTCAAAAAGAAGCGGCGCCTATTCTTCCGGTACAACTTTTGGAATTCATCCTTACGTTCTCTTAAATTGGAACAATCAACTAAATGATGTCTTTACACTCGCCCATGAAATGGGGCATAATATGCACTCATATTTTACAGGCGCTTCTCAACCATATACCTATGCAAACTACTCAATCTTTCTGGCAGAAGTTGCTTCAACATTTAATGAATCGCTTCTTCTCGATTATCTTTTAGAAAGAAGTGGAAGTAAAGAAGAAAAATTATTCTTGTACGAAAAGTATTTGAATAACGTAACAACAACTTTCTACCGCCAAACCATGTTTGCAGAATATGAATCTGAAATTCATAAATTAGTTGAGGATGGAGCTTCTCTTACCGCAGATGATTTTCGTAAATTGTATAAAAATCTCTACCAGAAATATTGGGGTGAAGAAATGTTCGTTGATAAAGAAGAAGAATTCACCTGGGCGCGCATTCCTCATTTTTATTATAACTTTTATGTTTATCAATACGCAACCGGATTTGCTGCCTCCGAGACGCTTGTTCAAAAAGTAAAAAAAGAAGGTGAACCGGCTGTTCAAAAATATCTCAATTTTCTCAAGAGTGGAAGTTCAAGTTATTCGCTCGATATTCTTAGCGATGCCGGTGTTGATATGTCCTCTGGAGAACCTGTTGCCGCAACAATAAATAAAATGTCTCTAATTCTAAATGAAGTTGAAAATCTATTACCCACATGAGGAACCAATGAAAATCTATGCTAAAAAAGATCTGAATGAATTTTATCAATCTCTTACCTATGATGATATCAGTCTGGTTCCAACTGAAATTTCGAGAGTAAAATCCCGGAATGAACCTATAACTGCTTGCGAATTTTTAGGTGCGAAACTCAGTTTGCCTATTTTGTCAAGCCCGATGGACACCGTGACGGGATTGGACATGGCAACAGAACTTACAAATTCAGGTTGCCTCGGAATTCTAAACCGCTTCGACTCTTCCTTGGCAAATATTCTTTCCTCAGAAGCGGTTACAGAAAAAATTAAAAGTGTATCGATCGGACTAAACACAGATTTTTCAACCATTGAAAAATTAGCTGCTCGCAAAATGATCATCTGTTTGGATACCGCAAACGCGAGTAACAAAGAAGTAATTAATAAAACAGAAGAAGTTAAAAAGCATTTTGATGTTAAACTTATCGTTGGAAATATTGCCAATGGCGCAACACTAAAACAATTGGAAGATGCAGGCGCTGATGCTGTACGTGTAGGTATTGGCAGCGGAAGTGTTTGTTCAACCTCAATCCAAACCGGAATTGGCATTGGGCAAGTCTCCTCAATTTTAGACGTTCTTTTTACACGTGAGAAAGAAAATTTAAATATAAAAATAATAGCTGATGGTGGAATCAAAAGCGCAGGCGATGTAGCAAAAGCATTATCGCTAGGAGCTGATGTGGTTATGCTTGGAAGAATGTTGGCCGGTACGCGCGAAACTCCCGGGGAAGTAATAAAATACAATGGTCAACTTTGGAAAAAATACCGCGGTTCTGCTTCTTTCGGTGTGAAGATGAAAAATGAGTTCATCGAAGGTGAAGAAACAATGGTTGCCTACAAAGGAACCGTCAGAAATGTAATAAATAGTATTTCAGACGGACTTAGAAGCGCCATGAGCTACATGAATTGTCTTTCTCTAGATGAATTACGTAAGACTGAAACTTTCACAGTTTTAAGTAATAGTTCTTACCTGGAAAGATTACCCAAAGCGTAAGTTTTACATTTTATTTATGCCGCTTAACTCTTTCTAATGTAAATGCCGGAATACAGACAGAAACATATTCGCATGATTCCTGGTAAGGATTGGAATATCTAACGCTTGAACCTTTTTTAATACAGATCGACTGATTTTTTTCTAAAATTATTGTCTCATTTTCAACTTCAATTTTTTTCTTACCGGAAAAAACGAAAGTAACTTCATCAAAATCAGGTGTTTGGAAAGGTTCACACCAGCCGGGTGGTGCAATCATGTGGGCGAAGCTAAAATCGCCGCAATTAATACTTGCCAGTCCAAAGTGCTCTTCAATCAATTTTCCATCGGTTGTTGGTACAACAAATGGATTTCGTTGCAACTCAAAAGATTTCATCTTCTTCCTTTCTTTAAAAATAAAAAAGCCACACATTCAGGTGGCTTTAATTTACGAACTTTGAAGTCAATTATTTTAAAGCAAGTTTACGTAAAGGTTCACTTGGAAGCGAATAATTGTCGAGAATATTGGCTGCGGGTGCCCGAAAAGAAAATGCGTTTGCCGCTTGTTCACTCGGATAGTAAAACGCTCGCGGCTTTTCTACTCTTGTTTCATAAATTCTGTAATTCACAGCTTGTTCATTTACAATTTTAAATCTTTCACGAGATCGAGGTTCAACTTGTGCTAAAACAGGAACTTTCCTAGTTTCCCGCTGAGGAACAAAGTAGAGTTGGTCTCTATTTCCCAGATCGGAATGATTATCCCGGTGCAAATTTCTTCCGCCGTGCACATTTACAGAATGACTTTTGCCGATATTATTTTTATCGTTATTCTTATTCCACGGTTGTACTGTCTTTTTTTCTTTTGCTTTATAAATCATATAAGAAATAAGAATGACAAAGAAAACAACTGTCGCAAAGATTATGAGTGCCAATTTTATAATAGGTATTAGTTCCATGATATCCTCTGATTTTATCTTTACCTACTTACCCAATTGGCGTGCCAACTAAAATTGAACAAAAAAGTGACTTTATTAATGAAATATCAAATCTTTTTGAGAAGTGTTCTCATATCGAGACAACGTGGAATTGTCTTTTGATTTTACCTCACTGCAAATTCTTTTGTTTTTCTATGCCGAATTTACTAATTTAACTCGTTCATTTATAAATACTTAGAAAGATTTTAGTGCTAAAAAGGAAATGTAATGACAAAAGCTGACTTAGTTGACATAGTAGCAACGGGAACCGGCTTAACAAAGTTGGAAACCGAAGCGGTTATTGAAGGTTTTTTTAACAGTGTCATCGAATCGTTGAAAGTAGGGAAGGGCATTGAAATCAGAGGCTTTGGTACTTTTAAGGTGAGGAAGAAATCTTCTCGATTAGCGAGAAACCCTAAAACCGGTGAAAAAGTAAACGTGCCTGAACACTTTGTCCCAGTTTTCAAATTTTCAAAAGATTTTAAAACCGCAGTTAGTAAAGGCATGGCAGAAAAGGGGATGTTATAAATTGCGTTTTTGTTCCTTTTGTAATATTGAAATAGAAGAACAGTTTAATTTTTGTCCAAATTGCGGCGCTTCTCTAGAAGAAAAGAAAGAAAGTGAAAGCTTTGAAGCTTTTAAAGTAGAACAACTTATCTGCAACTCTTGTGGAGAAGAGAATGAAGTTGGTTCAAGTTTTTGCGTTTCATGCGGTGCGAATCTTAAAGGTGGAAAGACGGAAATCCGTGAAGTAAAAAAAGCAATTTCCGAACCAGTTCCCAAAATTACAGAGCAAAAGAGAGAAAATCAGAATCAAAAATTTAGTCAGAAAAAACAGCAGTCGAAGAATCTAAAATTCAAAAAAGAAAATGTTGTAACCCGGGTCGAAAAGAAAAAAAATAGTGAATTCGGCACAAAAAAAATAGCAATTGTTTTTTCAATTATTCTCTTATTCACCATAGTTGTCTTATATTTTTCTGGCGTGTTTGATGAACCAATAATTTCATCGGAAAATTTTCAGCCGGTTAATCAGCCGCAAGCATCGGGAATTGATCTTGCAAGCATTGATAAAATCAATCAGTTAGATGCGCAGCTGAAATCTGAACCAAGCAATTATGATCTAATGCTGCAGTTAGCTCACTTAAAAAATGATTCCGGATTTAAAGAAGACGCAATAAAACTTTATAAAAAATATCTCGAAAAATTTCCTGCCAATACAGACGTTTTGGTTGATATGGGAGTTTGTTATTTTGATCTCAAAAACTATGACGAAGCAATTCCTGCTATGGAAAAAGCAATAAAAATAAATCCACAACACCAGATTGCAAATATGAATTTAGGAATTGTTAATTTAGCAAAAGGAAATATTGAAAAATCAAAGGAGTGGCTGCAAAAAGCTGTAAATCTTGATCCAAATTCTGAAATTGGAAGAAAAGCAAAAGAATTATTAACATCACATTAAATTAAAAAGGAGTTGTTCGATGCCTTGCGGTAAAAAAAGAAAAGGACACAAAATGTCCACCCATAAAAGAAAAAAGAGACTAAGAAAAAATCGTCATAAAAAAAGAGTAAGATAGTTTTTTAGTGTATAATGGATGAGGAGCCAGTCATCTATTTCCATTGTACATTTTCTGCCACCTTAGCTCAGTTGGTAGAGCAGCTCACTCGTAATGAGCAGGTCGTGCGTTCGAGTCGCATAGGTGGCTCAATTAGTGCG
>JAVHOS010000190.1:0-13308 GCA_036170205.1 Ignavibacteriaceae bacterium
AATAATCCTCACCGTTTTCTTTGGTGTGGATAAACAGCAGTTGCGCGCGCACCATTTTTACTAATGTGCGGGAAGCTCTTCGCTCCGAAATATTCAGCATCTCGCTTAATTGTTTTACCGTTATCGTTTCTTCTTTTTCAAGGAAAGTGAAAACAGCTTTTTCAAAATTCCCGACAGCATACTTAGTTAATTTTGTGTTGCCGGAAGATGCGCGCAATACGCGGATCATTTCTTTGCTTGCAAGAACGCTTTTATCATTCACACGAAGGTACACTTCCGCGGAACTTGTTTCCAATTCGCTTTTATAATCTTGCAGGCGGTGAGGTTTTTGCAACGATTCTGGAACTTCAACCACAACAATTTCTTTGTGATCAACTGAAAAATAGGAAAGAGAAAAATCGATTGGCGGTTCACAGAATTTTTCGGCAGTTTCCTTTATTAATTCCGCTTCTCCCTTTTCGCTGGCAACTCCGTAAATTGATTTATCATCATCAACACCAATGAGCATGGCTCCTCCGTTGGTATTGGCAAATGCTATTAACTCTTTTGCAATTTTTTCGTGAGAAGAGAATTGACGTTTAAATTCGGTGTAAAGATTTTCTCCCTCCTCAATCAATTGAAGCAATTCTCTTTTTTTCATTTTTCGGGAAAAAGGATTACATCGCCAAGTCTTCCGCGGATAATTCCCGAACGGCGGCGGACATAACTGGAATTAACATTCGGTTGATGCACTAACGGCGAAGGAATTACTGCCGCAAGTTTTGCACATTCGTTTGTTGTTATCGCATTCGGTGTTTTACCAAAATATTTATCAGCCGCTTCTTCAATTCCAAAAACTCCGTCGCCCCATTCTATAATATTAACGTACTGATGGAGAATTCCTTGTTTGCTTACTTCTTTTTCAATACGAAAAGTTGTGAGTAATTCTTTCGCTTTTCTGAAAACACTTTTGTTTGTGGTGTAATAAAGATTTTTCGCGAGTTGCATTGTAATTGTGCTTCCGCCGCGCGCGGCGCGTCTTCTTCTCTTATTCAGCTTCATCGATTTCTCAAGTTCTTCCCAATCAACTCCTTTGTGATTGAAGAAATTTCCGTCTTCCATCGAAACAATCGCGCGGAAAAGATTTTGATTTATCGACCCGAAGGACGCCCAACTTTGGCGGGGATAAAATATCATCAGATGTTCAATCGCGCGCTGTTCCATCAAGGATGAAACGTACGTGCGCTGATATTCGAGTAAGGGAATTTGAAAGGTTGGAATGCTGAAATAGAAAAGCAAAACAATGTAGAAAAAGATGGAAAGGAATTTCCTTCTTTTAATAAAGGGAAGAATTTTTTCAAGAAGAAATCCTAATTCCATAACTTTAGTACCTAACAGTTGAATCAGACGGAAAAAGAAACTGATCGCCGAGCAATCCAAGCATGCTTCTGATAAAACAGTAAAGCATAATTTTCTAGATTTTTTTTAAGGGGAAAAAGTAATTCCACTTGAGGCGGAAGTATCCCATCATCTCTGTTCAACGAATCCGGAACTGCCGGCACATCTTTCTTCGGAGATTCGATTGTCTTAGAAGAATCAGCTTTATTAACAACGTTTTCTTCCAAATCAAAATTAAGGGAATCGCCTCTCGGTTGTTTTAATTTTTCAGCTTCAATTTTAAGAGAGTCTGCAATTTTTTGTTTAAGTTTTTCCGCAACAATTTTTAGTGAATCCTCCGTTCGCTTTTTCAGTTTTTCAGTTTCGATCTTCTTGAGAGAATCTTCAATTGCAACTCTTATCCGTTCTTTTTCCTTTTTATACGTTTGAAGTTTGGGAGAAACTTTTTGTGCGAACGCCGTTTTGGGATATTTTGTTACAAGGCTATCGTAAACCACCGCAGCGGAATCCATAAGTTTTAATTTTTCTTCTAAAAGATATCCGCCGGCTAAGAGTGATTTCGCCGCATATTCTGAAACGGGATATTTTTCAAAAATTGCAAGGAATTTTTGTAAAGAAGATTTCACTTCATCTTTTTGCATCAATATTTCCGCCTCTCGGTACAAATCTTTAGCCGGATCATATTTAAAATCAATTTTGGGTTTTTTCAAAATCTCCGCGGCGGCATTAACAATGCTCTCGGAACGGTAATTGTCATAAATATAATTTAACAGGCTGTCTGCTTTTACAGAATCTCTTGAAAGATAGTAGTTTGCGAGAGAGTATAAAACCTGCGGTTTTTGACTTTTCAAATCATAGTGTTCTATTAAATCGGTGTAATAAAAGAAAGCAGAATCGGGGCGGTCGAGATCGGTATAGAAAAGATTTCCCAGATCAAATTTAATTTTTGAGAGCAACACATTTATTGAATCGCCGGAAATGGTTGGTCTTACCGGGGCTTTCAACGGCGCGCTTTTTTTTGTGTCTGAAGTTGTTCTTTCGTTACTTTTTGTGGAGCCGAAATTTCTAGTTCTTCCCTGCTGAGGGTTTTGCTGTTGAACATTTTGCAGTTGGTCATCCTGCAAAGTTAGCTTGGCAAGTGAGTCTGCAATTACAAATTCAAGTGAATCTTTTGCAAACAAGGTTGAATCGGATACATATTTTAATTTCTGATTGTTTTCTTGCCGGTCTAAGTTTAATTTTTCATATTTGGTAAAAATCGACGCTTTGTTTTTTATTAATGGCGTATATTCTTCTGTTGATGGAGCCGTTTGAGCCTTTAGATAACATATTGAAGCGCTGTCGTAGTTGAAAAAAATTTTCTCATAAATATATCCCATCTCGAACCGCGCCAGCCCGGCTGAAGTTGAATTTGTATATCCGGTATCGACAATTCCAAAATATGTAAGCGCGTCATCATACTTTTTCTTTAAAAGATAGGTATAGCCGGTTTCAAAATTCAGGATATCGAACGAGGTCGAATTTTTGTCTTTGGTAAGAAGACTCAAAAATAATTTTAGCGCTTCATCTTCTTTACCGAGAGAACGGATAATTTTTCCGTAATTGATTCTTGAATCTAATTCTATTTCAAAGGTAGGTGAATAATTCCCCACCTCGTTAAATGCATCAGCGGCTTCCTGCTTTTCGCCAAGTTTAACAAGCAATTCTCCTTCTTGATACTTCGCTTGCGCGTTTATCTCTCCATCATCAGAAACTTTTACCAGGCTGCGTAATGATTTTACTGCATCTGAAAATTTTTCTCCGGCTATTTCAAATTTAACTTTAACGATTATAGCTTTTGCTAAAAGTTCATCTTCATTGGCCGCGGTGGCTTTCTCGATCACTTGAGTTAAAAGCTTTTCGGCGGTAGAATAATTTTTCAACTGAAAATAAGTTTTTACGATCCATAATTCGGTTTCAGGGGCATACTCGCTTTCAGATTGTTTAGCGATGAGCTCTTGAAATTTACGCAGCGCTTTTAAATAATTCTTTTGATAATAGAAAGACTTTCCAAGCATAAACAATGCTTCATCAACAAAGGCGCTTTCAGAATTAAACTGAAGTATCTTTGAACATTTTTCAATTACTTTGTTCAAGGATGCTGCGGCAGAGGCGGGAACGTTCGGTTCGGTTGTTGCAAAAATATCGGTCTGCGTTTTTTTAACTGCGGTCTCGGCTTCATCAAACAACGTGCTGGTGTTATAATAGAGATTAAAATAAGTTGTAAAATCATTCCACACACCACAGCCGTTTAATCCCGAGATCGATAGCAGAGCAAAAAGCACGAAAAGTATTTTGGTTTTCTTGTTCATGCTCAAAGCGCTTCTTCACCTGATTCTTCAGTGCGAATGCGTATAACATCGGAAATATCCGAAATGAAAATTTTCCCGTCGCCAACTTGACCCGTTTTAGCGGTACGAATAATCGCGTCAATAACTTTTTCCAGATTACTATTCGGCACCACAATTTCAATCTTAATTTTCGGAACGAATTCGATTCGGTACTCGCTTCCACGATAAGTTTCCTTGTGTCCCTTTTGTCGTCCGTAACCACGAACTTCCGAGATGGTTAATCCTTTTACCCCTTCTTCAAGCAGCGCTTCTTTAACATCATCAAGCTTGAAGGGGCGAATAATTGCTTCAATTTTTTTCATGAAATTTTCCTTAACTAATTACCGTGACAATTTTTGTATTTCTTTCCGCTGCCGCAAGGACAAGGATCATTTCTTCCAACTCGTTCTTCAACGCGGATCGGCTGCATTTTACCGGCTTGCGCAGGCTGCCCGTCTCCGCCGGAACCTTTTAATCCGATTCCTTCGGTGTTTTGTTTGGTCTCAATAATTCTTCCGCGGGCAGGTCTTCTTCCTTGAAGTTCTTCCGGCGCTTGCGGAAAAAATTTATAACAGAATGAAACAATTTCATTCCTAATTTGATTGAGCAGCTCAACAAAAAGATTGAATGCCTCGCTCTTGTATTCCAACAGCGGATCTTTTTGCCCGTAAGCGCGTAACCCGATTCCCTCTTTCAGGTCATCCATTTCACGCAGATGTTCTTTCCAGCGGTTATCAATAACCGAAAGCACTGAATATCTTTCGATCCGTGCCAACAGTTCTGCACCGAGCATTTCTTCTTTGTGCGAATAAAAATCTTTCACTGCGGTAATAATTCTTTCCGTAACACCATAATCACCAAGCGTTTCAAATTCTTCCGGTTCAAGTTTAAGTTCAACAAGAAAATGCTGGAGCACTTCTTCTTTAATGCTTTCTGCGTTTACATCTTCAAAATATCGTTTAACTATTTCGTCAACGGTCTCGTGGAGGAATTCCATGATTTCATTTTTAAGACGATCACCTTGTAGAGCGCGATTTCTTCTTGTATAAATAATTTCGCGCTGCTGGTTCATTACGTTATCATATTCCAACAAACGTTTACGAATTGAAAAGTTGTTTTCTTCAACTTTCTTTTGAGCGCGTTCAACAGATTTAGTAATTAACGAATGCTCAATTACTTCACCTTCTTGAATTCCCATCCGTTCCATAACGGAAGCAATTCTATCGCTTCCGAAAAGCCGCATAAGATCATCTTCAAGCGAGAGGAAAAATTTTGTTGTTCCGGGATCGCCTTGACGGCCTGAACGACCACGCAACTGCCGATCAATTCTGCGCGATTCATGCCGCTCGGTACCAAGGATAAATAAACCGCCGCGATCCACAACTCCGGCGCCAAGTTTAATATCTGTTCCGCGTCCCGCCATGTTGGTGGCAATAGTAACTGCGCCCATCTCACCGGCGTGTTCAACAACTTCTGCTTCACTCTTATGCTGTTTAGCATTCAACACGTTGTGGGGAACGCCTTTTCGTTTCAACATTCTGCTAATCGTTTCGGAAACATCAACCGAAGTGGTACCAACAAGAACCGGTCGTCCGATCTTGCGGAGTTCTTCAATTTTGTCAATCACCGCGTTTAATTTTTCTCGTTTGGTTTTGAAGATAGCATCTTCCTGGTCATCACGAACATTTGGTTTATTGGTAGGAATAACCACGACTTCCAATTTATAGATTTCGTGAAACTCACTTTCTTCAGTTTCCGCAGTTCCCGTCATCCCGGCAAGTTTGTTGTACATTCTAAAATAATTTTGAAGCGTGATGGTAGCAAGTGTTTGTGTGTCGCGTTCAACTTTAACGCTTTCTTTTGCTTCAATAGCTTGATGCAAACCATCCGAATATCGTCTGCCGGGAAGAACACGTCCGGTAAATTCATCAACAATTGCAATTTTGCCTTCTTCGGTAATAACGTATTCAACGTCTTTTTCAAAAAGCGTGAAGGCTTTTAATAATTGATGCAGCGTATGGATGCGTTCACTTTGTTCTGCATACAAATGATAAAGGGCATCTTTTCTTCTAACTTTTTCTTCAAGAGAAAGTGAAGCATCATGTTCAAACTTACTTATCTCCGTTCCAAGATCAGGAAGAACAAAATAATTTTTATCTCCTTTACCGAAACGTGCGAGCTCTTCTCTTCCCTTTTCAGTCAGATCGATGGTGTTATTCTTTTCATCGATAACAAAATAAAGTTCATCATCAATGATGTGCATGTTGCGGGCTTTTTCGCGGAGATATTCCATCTCGGTCTGCTGCATTAACTTTTTGTTTGACGGATCGGAAAGCATTTTTTCAACTTTTTTGTTTTTCGGCAAACCGCGGTAAGCGCGCAACAGATTTACTCCCGCTTGTGTTTGCGCTTCTTTATCATTTTCTTTTGCTATTAGGTCTTCAGCTTCTTGAGCAATTTTTGATACAAAGTTTGATTGAAGACGATGCAATTTTTCAATTAAGATTTTCATCTCATCAAATTTCTGCTGGTCATCAACTTCAACCGGACCGGAAATAATCAGCGGAGTTCTTGCCTCATCAATTAAAACTGAATCGACTTCATCAACGATCGCATAATTGTGTCCGCGCTGAACCTGAAATTCTTTATCGCTCGCCATGTTATCGCGGAGATAATCAAAGCCGAATTCGTTATTTGTTCCGTAAGTTATATCGCAAATGTAGTGGGCTTTCCGTTGGTCGGGAGACATTGTATTAAGAATTACCCCGATGGTTAAACCGTGGAATCTGAAAATTTCGCCCATCCATTCGGAATCGCGCTGTGCCAGATAATCGTTAACCGTAATAAGATGAACACCGCGTCCCGTAAGAGCATTAAGGTACATCGGGAGCGTTGCAACTAAAGTTTTCCCTTCGCCGGTAGCCATTTCAGAAATTTTTCCTTGATGCAATACAACTCCGCCCATAAGTTGCACATCGTAAGGAACCATATCCCATTTAGTACTTTTCCCCATCACCGTCCATGATTTTCCTACGAGCCGTTTACAAGTTTCTTTTACAACTGCATATGCTTGAGGAAGAAGTTCATCGAGAACTTCTTCGTATTTTTCGTGCAAACTGTCTTCCAGCGCATCCACTTGATCATAAGCGGCTTGGCGGTCGAAGTCATCATCTGTTTGCAATTGGTTGTGTAATTCCTCCAATTTCTGCCGGATTTCAGCAGTGTCTTCCTGAAGTTTTAGTTTGAATTCCGCAGTTTTATTGCGAAGTTCGTCATCAGTGAGGTTTTGTAATTTTGCAAATTCTTCATTTATTTCTGTAACAATGGGGAGTAATTCCTTAACATCTTTAGTATTTTTATCGCCAAAAATTTTCTTGAACAAACTTAGCATCAAAAGTCTCCGTATGAGTAAAAAAAATTAACCGTAAGATTACGGTTTGCAATTTAAGAAGATTTCGCATGGAGAAAAAAGGTAGATTTAAGGGAAAAAGGTTCCCCCTCATTTTTGTCGAGTTTTGACTAATTCCATAGAGACACGTGCCGTTTTTCAAACCTCAATAACCTTCTAAACACTACACAGTTATTCCCTCTCTTTTTCGGTCGCTATTCTTAATAATTCCGCAAGAGCATCATTTTGAGCTGTAAGATGATCAAGAATAACCCTTACTTCTACTTCAGTTTTCTGGTTCACCTGGTAATCGTTATGTGCTTCAATTCTATCTTTCTCAGCCATTCTATTTTGGCTCATCATCAAGATGGGAGCGGTATAAGCGGCTTGAAGCGAAAGGAATAAGTTCATCAAAATAAAGGGATATGGATCCCAATGATAGACGTAAGCCGTTACGTTTAATACTGCCCAACAAAATAAAAATATCGATTGGATGATAATGAACTTCCATGACCCGACAATTTCGGCGATCTTATCGGAAGCTCTTTGCCCAACCGTTTTTTTCTTCTCAAAGAGTTCGTTTACATTAACTACCGGTGGATGATCGTGAAGATACGGATCGGGATATTTTATTACTTTGCTCATGTTTCTCTTCTTTCCAAATAATTTATTGAAATATAGCCGGTTTTCTAAAACGTTAAAGGGTGAGACGGATTCGCCGTTACAAAGTTAGAGAAAATATTTATGAAGTAGAACCGGAAATCGAAATTTGTCTCTAAAGATCAATACGTGCAAAAATCCAATTGTAATTTTGTATTTTTCATTTACAGTTACTAACAAAGATTGAAAACTATTTCTTGACCAAAACTCACTATCATATTTCCGATACCGTAGTAAAAACTATCGCCGGGTTTGCTGTAGGGTATTTATCAAAAGATGAATTAGACAAACTCCTTTCCGATTGGGAGACTGAAGCCGAGCTAATTTGTTTTACGCAAACTTCTGAGAATAATCTACTCCGAATGCTCACCTCGCTGTTCGACAAAGTTTATTTTTTGAAAGATTGTTTAGCTCATCCCCATTATTCAAAAGCGTTTTTGCGTATTGCTTCGTTCAGCAACTATTTAACAGATATCGTGGTGCGGAATCCGGAATTTTTATATTGGGCGTTAAGCAACGAATCGCTTGACCGCAATTTGGATGGACAGAAATTTCAGATAGAATCTGAAAAAGCAGTTAACTTATTCAGATCATTCTCCGGGAAAGTGAATGCGATAAAGGCGATAAAGAGAAAGTACATGCTGCGCATCGGGCTGCGCGATAATCTTGGATTTGCCCCGGTTTTAGAAATTACAAATGATCTCTCGATCCTTGCCAAAACTCTCTCTGCCCTTCTCTTTACAATTTGTTATGATGAAGCAAAAACAAAATTTCAGATTGATGAATTGAACCGAAAGTATTGCATTATTGCACTCGGTAAGCTTGGCGGAAACGAACTGAATTATAGTTCCGATATCGATTTGATGATCTTCTACGATAAAAATACCAAATTAAAAAATGGGAAAGAGTACCACGAACTCCTCACACAAGCGATTCAACTTTTTGTAGAACAAGCTTCGCAAGCAACGGATAAAGGTTTTCTATTCCGTGTTGATTTCCGTTTAAGACCGGACGGAAAAAATTCGCCGTTAGCAAGAACATTAACCGATACACTCCGTTATTACGAAAGCCGCGGCGAAGATTGGGAACGGCAGATGCTGCTGAAAACGAGTTATCTTGGCGGTGATGAAAAGTTGTATGCAAAGTTTGCCGATTACATTTCTAATTTTATTTTTCCAAAGAACTTTTCGTTTTCACCAATCGAACAAATAAAAAAATTACGGAAGAATATTCTTGATAAAATTAAATCGGAACAAAACATAAAACTTTCCCGCGGCGGCATCCGCGATATTGAATTTCCTTTGCAAGCCTTGCAATTGTTAAACGGCGGAAAGTATCCTTCTCTGCAAACCGGTAATTCACTTATCGCGATTGATGAATTACATAAATTTAATTTACTTAAAACGAATGAAGCTGAATTTCTAACGAACGCCTATATTTTTTTTAGAAGAATAGAACACTTCCTTCAATTGATGAATGATGCGCAGACACATACGATTCCCGATTCGGGAGAAATTTTAGAAAAGCTTTCCGCTTTTCTTGAATTTAAAAACGAAAAGGAATTTGAACGACAATTAGCTGACACGAAAAGAAAAGTGTACGACTTTTACCGCTCGGTACTGCAAGAAGAAAAACCGGAAATAGATTTTTCAAACTTAGCTTTTAAAGATGTTCACGCTGCAAAAAGAAATTACCAGTTCTTAAAAACCGGTGTGGGGATTTTCAACCAAAAAACTTTTGATTCGCAATCCATTTCTTTATTTAATAACATTGAACCCCACTTTGTTGAGTATTTATCGTGCGCTAAGGCTCCCGATACAATTCTTCAAACGTTCGCGCGGATCATCCGGCATGAAAATTTTCCTTCGATGTGGTATGAGACTTTTCAGAATAAAAAAGTTTTTGAAGCATTCTTAATCATTTGTGAGTACGGTAAATATTCTGTCTCTCTGTTTGCTGAGGATAAAAACCTAAAGGAATTATTTTTATCCGGTAAAGTGTTTGAGGAACATTCAACTGCGAATTTAGAAACTTATCCGATTAAAGTGATTCATTTTCTTCTTTCTGTTCAAGCGCTTTTGAAAATTATTACCGTAGAAACTGCTTCCAAACTTCTTTCGGATGCAGTATTATTTAAGCTGCGAAATGCAGTTGAAATATTTATGACAAATGAAAAAACCGATGTGAGTTATTTTGTTGCTGTACAAGGAAGTTTGGCGGTTTCTCAATTCACCTTTACTTCTGATCTTGATCTTGTTTTCATGTCCGGGAATGAAAAGGACAATTTTCAACTTGAAAAAATATTTACAAAACTTCTTCATTCGTTACAGAAAGATTTCTCGCCGATCGAAGTTGATTGCAGATTGAGACCTGAAGGTAAAACCAGTCAAATGGTGAGGGACATACACAGTTACGATAATTATTTTGAAAGCAGAATCCGTACATGGGAAATGCAAGCGTTGTGCAAATTGGAATTTGTTTACGGTGATGTAAAACTTTTCAACCAATTTGAAAAGTTGATTGTAAATAAAATAAAATCGTTAGATAAAAACGTTTTGCAGAACGATATTAATGGTATGCACAAGCAAGTTACCGCTTCTTCAAAGTTAAGTGATACCTCCATCAACTTAAAGAAAGGAGTTGGAAGTTTACTTGAGACAGATTTTCTTTTGCAATTTCTTTTGCTGAAGCATGCTTCCCTCTTCAAATCATTGCGAAACAAACCGGCGAAAGTTCTTTTGCACAAATTCGTTAAGCATAATATCCTTTCAAAAGAAGATTGTGATATTCTTTTATCTTCAAGGGAATTTCTGCGTGAACTTGGTGTTCATTCATTCATTTTATTTGAAGATAAAAAGCATCAACTTAATTTTCAGTCGGAAGAATTTCTCATCCTTGCAGAATTTCTTAATTTTGCGGAGAGGAAAGATTTACAAACAAAGATCAAAGAAGCACAAAACAACATTCATATAATTTTTTCAAAACACTTAAACAATACATGATGATAAATTTTCTTAAAAAAGTTTACGGACTACTTGCGGGCATAATTGTATTTATTCTTTATCTCTTTACAATTGCCCCAACCGTTACACAACTCGACGCAGGTGAACTTGCAACGGCACAAGCGCTGTTGGGAATTGCTCATCCAACGGGTTACCCGCTATTTACAATGCTTGGACATCTTTTTCTTCAACTGCCTTTAAACTTTTCTGTTATTTATCGTGCCAATTTACTTGCAGCTTTTTGGACAGCCGGATCAGTTGCGATATTTATTTATACTATCAAAATGGTCATTGATAACATCGCTCTTTTCAAATCGAAAAAGAATGAGGGAGAGAAGAAAAAGTCGAATAAGAAAAAAGCAAAAAAATCTTCACAAGTTTTAATGCCAACGCGGATCATTATTCCCGAGCTTACAAAATACTTATCTGCGCTTTTTGGCGGATTATTTTTGGCAGCTTCAAAAACTTTTTGGATGCAGAGCACGTCGGTTGAGGTTTATTCGCTTCACTTGTTTTTAATTTCGGTAATTATCTATACGCTCCTTTTAGCATTCACAAAATCGAATAACGCTGAAGCGCCGAAACACTACTTCTGGTATTTTCTTGCAGTTGCTCTGGCGTTTGGATTTTCAAACCACATGACGACGTTGCTCATCTTGCCGGCTATTGCGTATCTCTACTTTGTAACGTTCGGATTTAATCTTGCCTCCTTTAAACGCATTGCGTTGATGTTGGCTATCTTCTTTCCTTTGTTGATTTTGTTTTATTCGTATCTGCCGATTCGCGCTGCGCAAAATCCTGCGCTTAATTGGGGCAACCCTCTTGATCTTGAAAGAATTCTCCGCCACATTTCAGGCAAGCAATATCAAGTATGGCTTTTCTCTTCAACCGATGCGGCTAAAAAGCAGCTTGCTTACTTTGTTGAAAATTTTCCGTTTGAATTTAATATCGGACTCATCCTTACATTCATCGGATTTTTTGCGGCATTCATTCACGGGAAAAAATTCTTTTTCTTTACGCTTATTACTTTTCTTTCAACAGTTTTGTATTCTATCAATTACGACATTAACGACATCGATTCATATTTCCTCTTGGCTTATATCGCTGCTGCATTTTTTATTTCGTTTGGAGTTCTGCAAATATTTCTTCTGTTAAAAGATAGACATCTCGGCTATAGTCTCCCGATTCCGTTGCTGATTATTTTTCTTGTGATACAATCTTACATTACATTCGGCAAAGTTGATCAGCATGATGTTTATCTTTTTGAAGATTATCCGAAAGCGGCATTACAATCGTGCAAGAAAGATGCGTTAGTCATTTCATATCAATGGGATTTTCTCGTTTCCCCCGCATATTATATTCAGAAGATAGAGAAGTTTAGACCGGACGTTCACATTATCGATAAAGAACTTCTGCGCAGAAGCTGGTACTTTAATCAGTTAAATAGAAACGACAGCCTGATTACTTCCGGTGTAATGTCCACGATCAATCAGTTTAAAGAAGCGCTTGTTCCTTTTGAACGCGAAGGACAATTTGATCCGGCGCTGCTTGAAAAACTTTATCAAGCGCTGTTAAAAGGATTGATAGAAACCAATATTGATAAGCGCGAGGTTTATCTTGGCGCTGAGTTAGTTATGAATGAAATGCAGAAAGGGGAATTTAAATTGCCTGAAGGCTATTATCTAGTCCCCGATATTTTCTTTTTTAAAGTAGTTAAGACAAATAAATATGTTCCGGCAGATGATCCGGCTTTTTATTTAAGATTTCCGAAACAACAAAACTACTATGTTAATTTTGTTGCGGATATGACCGGCTCAATGTTGGTAAGACGCGCTTTATACGAAATGCAATTTGATAACCGCGCGCGCGCAAAAGTGTATATCAAAAAATTAAAACAGGAACTCCCGGATTTTGCTATACCCGCCGGGTTGGCTGAGGTGATAGAAAAATAAAATCTCTTTGTAGAGCCATGCCATGGCATGGCTCTACGTTTTTGGATTTTAATTATTTTTTGTAAGTTACAAACAACAAATTGGAACGGGTTGGTAATTGTTTATTCTATTAGAAAATATTTTAGAAGGAACGTACAGGTTCACAAGCTCTCTCGCTTCTTCTATTTCTCAGGTTCATTCGCTGTGGGGATGTTATGACATCCATGCATAGCCAAACGGCTGTAACTCTTTTAATCTCCCTATTACCCTCTTCAATATTTCAAATAAGTAAAAAAACAACTACGTCCGGGTTCACCAATCCGGCTTTGGGTTTTATAATAATTACCATGGGTTTAAGGATAACAACAATGAGTTTTTTGATAATTACATGAGGCTTTCGGAGGCTTACATCCGGCTTTATTAATATTACAATTGGTTTTTTAATGATGACAATTGGTTTATGAGAGATTACAATCGGTTTTTCTATGGTGACACTTGGTTTTTGAGGGATTACAATTGGTTTTTGAAAGGTTACAGTTGGTTTTTAAATGGTTACAGTTGGTTTTTAAAAGGTTGCAATT
>JAVHOS010000191.1:0-13277 GCA_036170205.1 Ignavibacteriaceae bacterium
TCTTTTTTCCAGTTAGGATTGCGCAACAATGCCGCCGGATGGTAAGTAACTACCGCTTTTATTTCTCCAACTTGATGTACTTTATTTCGCATCGCGCCAAGTGATTCTTTTTTCCCAAGTAAACTTGTTGCCGCTGTTGTACCTAAACATAAGATAAGTTTGGGTTGAATTATCTCAATTTGTTTGTAGAGATAAGGAATACACGTTTCAATCTCTACCGGGTTTGGAGTTCTGTTTCCCGGAGGTCGACACTTTACAATGTTCGCAATATATACTTCTTCCCTTTTAAAGTTGATCGCTTCTAAAATTTTAGTTAGCAGTTGTCCGGCTCTACCAACAAAGGGAATTCCCTGTTCATCCTCATCTGCGCCGGGACCTTCGCCAACGAGCATTACTTTTGCATTCGGGTTACCAACTCCGAAGACAAATTTTTTCCGTGTCTGCCCCAACGGACATGCTAAGCATGTACAGATTTCTTGATAATATCGATCAAGACTTTTGGGTGCACCTATCTCAATAGTTGGAGGAGTTAGTGATGATGGTTCGCTAACTTTCACTTTGCCGGATTTTTTAGTCTGATCATTTGGGGGATTTTTTGTTGTATCTTTCACTTCGGCAAGCCTAGTGGTAAAAAGTTCATCGCCATGTAACTCTTTCTGTGTTAGTAACGATTCAATAATTTTTTGTTTTGCCGAAACCATTTAAGATGAAGCTTTTGAATTGTTTAATTAAATACTTGATGAAAAAAAAGCGGAAGGGAAAATATTTTCACTTCCGCCAATAACCATAATTAAAAACCGGATAAATTTGAGGGAGAATTATATTGATATATTTTCTCCGGTTAAAAGATCAAAACATCTTTACTTCTTAAATTCGAATTCGATTTCACCGTCAAGCAATTGGTGTAAAGCTTCAACATGTGGTTTATATCTTTTTTCGAACTTTAACGACAAACTAAGCTGAGCAGGGTTATCAAAATCTTCGCTGTCGTCATCTGCGCTAATATTGGTTGCAGGAACGGTTGCCAACGCGGCATTAAATTCAATCTTACGGTCATCATTAATTGCGCGGGCTTTTTTTCCGGCTACAACTATTGCTTCATAAACATTAGCTACGCGTTTATCAATTGCTCGTAAATCAATAGGGCTTACGCTCATTTAAGTTATCTCCTTATTTGTTATTTTTTCTATCACTTCTTTTGCTTCTAAAATAGCAGTATTTAAATTATTGTTGACTATAAAATAGTCAAATTTATCCTTAAGACTCAACTCCATTTTTGCCCTCTCAATTCTTTTTTGAAAGTCGGCTTCATTCTCGGTTTTTCGTTCCCTCAGCCGTTTTTCCAATTCCTCCAGGTTCGGCGGAAGAATATAAATCAGATTCGCTTCCGGATAGACGTTTTTAATAGCAAGCGCCCCTTTTACGTCAACTTCCAAAAGGATCGACTTTCCTTCCCAAACCACTTTCTCTACAAAAAATTTTGGCGTGCCGTAGTAATAATCATAAACTTTTTCCCACTCTACAAATTGGTGGTTATCAATTTTTTGCTTAAAAGTTTCTTCGTCGATAAAAAAATAATCTTTTCCATCAACTTCGTTGTACCGTTTTTCACGCGTAGTAGCGGAAATTGAATAGACAACTTCCGGCTTCAGTTTTAAAATAGCTTTTATTATCGTTGTTTTCCCGGTTCCGCTCGGCGCAGCGATAACAATAATATTTCCGTTTTTTTTCACTACTCAATATTCTGGATTTGTTCGCGGATCTTTTCAACTTCTTCTCTAATTGAAACGGAATGATGCGTTATTTCAGCCGAGAGTGATTTGGAGGCTATAGTATTGGCTTCCCGGTGCATCTCCTGGCAAATAAAATTCAACTTTCTTCCCGGTTCATCTCCTTTCGCCAGCACATCGGAGAAATATTTGAGATGACTTTTCAACCTTACGCATTCTTCCGTGATGTCCGATTTTTCTGCAAGCAGCGCAAGCTCAAACTCCAAACGATCGGAATAATTTTGAATATCTTTAATTATCTGCTGAACTCTATCCTGCAGTTTTTGAAAATATTCGTTAACGGAATCACGGTGTATCTTCTCAATTTCAGCCAACGTTTCCGTAATAACTTTTGCTCTTTCAAGCAGATCATTTAAAAGTGATTTCCCTTCCGCTTTCCTCATTTCTATTAATTGATCTGCTGCATCCGAGATACATTTTTTAAGAACCTCGAAATGTTCATCGCTGAATTCAAGAAAATCGGGAGAAAATAATTCCTTAAAATTTAGAAAATGCGCAAGTTGAATTTCCTCTTTAATGTCGAGAGATTTTTTTATCTGTTTCAGCATTTGAGAGGTTTCAAAAAGCTTAGCTTCATTGATAAGCGCATCCTGTCCGGCGCCAAATTTCACAGAAATAGAAAGACTAACTTTTCCCCGTTTAATTTTTGAACGGATCAGTTCTTTAATTTCAAATTCTTTGGCGAACAAACTTCCGGGGAGCTTTGCAGAAACCTCTAAAAATCTATTATTTACGCTTTTTAATTCAACTTCAAACGAAAAACCACTAAATGCGGCAACAGATTTGCCGTAACCGGTCATACTTAATATCATAAATCCTACCTATAATGGTCACAAAAATAAAGAAAAAAGGAGAGGTAACCAAGAATTAAAACGCTTCGCCAATTCCAAGAGGTAACCAAGAATTAAAACGCTTCGCCAATCCCAAAGTGAAATTCCATCAAATCGAAGAATTTGCGCTTCAAAATTCGTCTGTCGGAGTAGGGATCGTACGATTTAAAGCCAAAATCTATGCGGAAGGGGGCGATCATCGTGTAATATCTAAATCCAAACCCCGATGCAACCGCAATCTCAGAAACTCTCGTTTGCTTAACATTGCTCCATGAATTTCCAAGATCAACAAATGCAGCCACACCAATCGATTCGGTTAATTTGTACCGGTATTCGGCTGAAGCTTCAAGTAAAAAACTACCTCCTTCAAGCAAGACGGTTTCCACCGTATTTGTTGCCTCGTTAAGAACCGGTACTTCAACTTTAGGCGATAGTTCTCTCGCACGCCAACCGCGCACCGAGTTACTGCCGCCGACAAAAAACTTTTTGGTTGTAGGAACATCAAGTTCACTTCCACGGTAAGCCCGTAAATAACCGGTTTTAAGTTTTAAACCGAGAACCGCAGACTCTCTCCGGTTGGTTGCCAAATATTTTGCCAAAGTAAATTGCGTTTTGTAATAAAGCGGTGTTGAATAATCTTGCTTAGATAATTTTGAGATCATGTAGGGAATAGAATTCGCTTCTTCTAAAATTATTGCCAGGTTATATCCATTCGCCGGGAAGAGGGGATTTGCAGTTTTTATCGAACGAAGATCCAAACCGAGAATTGATAAAGTCTGGCTTCTTGTCAACTCACGATCTGTAAGAAAGAAAATTTCATCGGCTATTTCTACGTTATAATATGATGACAAATAATTGATAAATGTGTATGCCGGCAATTCAAATTCGAAACTGAGTTTACCGCCGTAATTTCTTTTGTTTGAAATCGCATCTTTTCGTAAGGTAAAGTAACCTTCAAGAATTCCGAAAATCGGTTTGTTAAAAACATAGGGTTGTTCGATTTTTACTTTTGAATCGAAGAAGCCTGAGAGTGAAGTATCTTTTAGCGAAAAAGCTTTGAAGAGTTTAGGGAAATTAATCTTAATTAAATCCTGCACACCAAACGAACTTGTTAGCGTTAATTTCCGCGCACGCCCAAGAAAATTCTTGCGTGTAAAAGTTCCTCCCAAACCAAGATTAAAAGTACTCTGTTGACTGTTCATGATTAATTCCGGCGCAAGTTCATTCATCTTGCCGATATTGCCGAGAACTTTTAAAGGCACAAAATGCCCGGTGGTATCTTCTGTTATAGGAATAACTTGAACATAACTAAAAAGTCCGGTTCGATATAAACGCACCTGGCTTTGGCGAATTTTTTCCGCATTATAATAATCATCAATCTTAATACCAACGAGATCTTTCAGTAGATCGGTTTCAACATAATCGCTTCCCTCTCCTTTTTTTTCAATTTGTAGATCACTTATTTTGTACCGTGTATGCGGCTTGAAATAAATCTCAACATTCGCAAGATTTTTTGTAGTGTCTTTTTCAATAATGGAACGATCCCACCCGGCAAGCATGTAACCGGAGTTGTTCAAGTTTTCAATTACGGCATCATTATTAGTTTTTAATAAAGTCTGGGAAAATCTTTTAGTTTCCAAAGCGGCAAAGTCTTTATCAATTCCTTCTTTCAGATCTGCGGAGATGTCTTGCAATCCCATCAGTTTTATTTTTGTAAATGATGAGGGATTCCGTTCGTTAATAACAAAGACCACTTCGGCTTCATTTTTCGTTGTATCAATCTTAAAACTTGACGAGAAATCAGCTCCGAAAAATCCATTGGAATTATAAAAATTTTTTAATTCAATCAAATCATCGCGCAATTGCAAACTATCAAAATAAACAGGTTCTTTACCAATGCTGCTGCTAATTGAATTGAGGAACTGCCAGAACCAACTGGGCGTTTCTTTTGATGAAATTACATCTTTAAGCATAGAATAAGAATAGGCGGAATTGCCCGTAAAATCGATAGAGGTAAGTTCAATCTTGTTCGCTTCCTGTGCAAAAGTTAGGGAAAGTGAAAAGAAAATTGCAATTAGAAAAGATTTTTTTGTCAAAGGCAGTAAGGGTTTTATTCTGTTGAAATATCTTTTTGACTAATTACAAGTTCCGGGTAATCAAGTTTAAACAGATTTAAGAAAAAATCTTTTGTTTTATTTCCTTCGCAATTTTTTGAAAGAAAAAGTGCAATAGGTTTCACCGGTTCAATTACCAAATGAGCATAGTAGGTTTGTCTTTGCGCAAAATCTATCAAGTATGCAAAAATTTCTCCTCCGCTTGATCCCGTATAAAAGCTGCCCGAATTGTAATAGAAGAAATTGTACGGAATGCCATCAATTTTTTGTGTTGTACAAATACTTTCGGTTGTTGACATCTCCGGAAGGAAAAACTCATCTATTTTTGTTAAAGAATCTTGCGACAAACGTTGAATTTTCAAACCCCATTTATCCGTCTTCGATGGTTTTGTTTCTTTGATGGCAAGAATTTCTTTCTTTGTCGAATCATTATCGAATTGACCGTACAATGCTGCTATTATCTCCGGATCAATTTTTTTTTGGAGATGCTGAAGAAGTTTTAGATTGTCGTTCAGATAATCTTCTTTTGTAGAAGATGATTCTTGATTCTTATCGCCACAACCATTTACAAGTAAGAGGAATGAAAAAAGTATCAGCGCTAATTTTAATTTATTTAATAATAACAACTTCTGTTCCTTTGGTTATAACGTTATAAAGTTCATCAATGTTCTCATTGCTGATTGCAATGGATCCATCTGTCCAATTAAATACGAACGGCAAATTCTTAAAGATAAAATTTAATTCACCGATTCCATGTATTCCAACATTTCCACCGAGTTTGGTTTCGGCATTAATACATTCTCCGTAATTATTATCAAAACGGAGTTTCTCATATTCATCTTGCGTAAGACTTCCGCGTGTAAAACCGGCTTCAACATCCTGTAGGTTTGGATACGTTATTTTTAAAAGTTTACCGTATTTATGTGTAGTGAGAATATCACAAATTTTGTAAACGCCAATCGGAGTAGCGTTATCGTTCGCGTTACGTTTTGTGAGCGGATTTCTTCCGAAAACCGCCCGGTATTTTTTAACTAAGATTGTATCAGAATAAAGAGCTAACTCAAAAGTGGTTCTGTTAATAACTATCCTGGGATTCTCAACTTTTGTTAAACCCTTTAACGCCATCTCTTGCTGTAACGGTTTTTCTTTTACGTTTAGTAAAACTCCGTACAATACGCATCCGGTTAAAAAGAGGAACAATCCTCCTGTAAATAACAGCACATTTTTAACCATTTACTTTTTCTCTTTTTACGAAATCTTCAATGGAAATTTAGAAAATTTTGGGGAAAGATTTTAACCGAATTATAATAAATCGGATAGCGATGGGATAAAAAAATTCCCGCGTAAAGCGGGAATTAAATCAAAGATATGAAGTAATCTTCTTAAACTTCCATTATTTCTTTTTCTTTGTGCTTCATAATATCATCGATCATCGTTACGTGTTCGTTTGTAAATTTCTGTGTTTTGTCTTCGGCTTCTTTTAATAGATCTTCGGTAATCTTTTTATCTTTTTCAGCGCGCTTTAGGTGTTCATTCCCTTCGCGTCTTACATTGCGGATGGCAATTTTACAGTCTTCACCGAATTTTTTAACGAGCTTTACTAAATCTTTTCTTCTTTCTTCCGTTAAAAGAGGAATTGGGATTTTCAAGTTTGTTCCATCACTAACAGGATTAAGCCCAAGATCAGCATTAAGAATAGCTTTATCTACCGATTGAACGAGAGATTTATCCCAGGGAGTTACAGAAAGGGCGTGGCTGTCTAAAACCGTAACGTTTGCAACTTGCCGGATTGGAGTAAGCGTTCCGTAATAATCAACTTTAACATTGTCCAACAGCGCAGTTGTAGCTTTGCCGGTTCTGATTCTGGATAATTCATGCCGCAGCGCTTCAATTGATTTATCCATTTTCGAGCGTGTATCTTTAAGTATCTGTTCCATAAAAACCTCAAAATGTTTCAAAGTAGTAGTAAAAAAATAATAAAAACTTTTTATTCCTGCACTACGGTTCCAACATTTTCTCCCTTTATCAGAGCAAGCAAATTTCCCGGTTTATCCATGTTAAACACAACAAGAGGCAATTTATTTTCCTGGCACAAACTGATAGAGGTTAAATCCATTACGCGGAGATTTTTCTTTAAAATATCGATATAAGAAATAGAATCAAACTTCAAAGCCTCAGGAACTTTTTCAGGATCAGCGTCGAATACGCCGTCAACGCGGGTTCCTTTGATAATAACATCAGCTTCAACTTCTACCGCCCTGAGCGAAGCGGCGGTATCAGTACTAAAATATGGATGCCCTGTTCCGGCGCCGAAAATAACAACGCGTCCTTTTTCTAAATGACGGATCGCTCTTCGTCTGATATAAGGTTCTGCAATTTCGTCCATTTTAAGAGAACTCATCAAGCGGGAATAGGTTCCTTTTTTTTCAATCGAATTTTGAAGCGCCAATGAATTGATAACGGTGGCAAGCATTCCCATTTGATCGCCGGTAACTCTGTCGATCCCCTGATCATTAGCGTTTAATCCGCGAAAAATATTTCCACCGCCGATTACTACTCCGATTTGAACGCCGAGTTTATGGACGGAAATAATTTCATCGGCAAAAAAATCCAGCACATCCGGATCAATGCCGAATCCTTTTTTCCCCATTAACGATTCACCGCTTAATTTAAGAAGAATTCTTTTATACTTAAGAGTTTGCATAGATATTTCCTTTAGACATAAAAAAAGGTCTTACGTAATGAAGACCTTTTGAAAACAGTTATTTTTTTTCATCACCGAGATGAAAGCGCAGAAACGATTGTATCTTCATTTCCGCACCGGCAGAGGTATTAATTTCTTTTATCAAGTCACCAACGGTTTTAGTGTTGTCTTTTATAAATGCCTGTTCAAAAAGACAATTTTCCTGGTAGAATTTGTTAATTCTTCCGGTAGAAATTTTTTCGAGAATTTGTTCCGGTTTACCTTC
This sequence comes from Ignavibacteriaceae bacterium, assembly GCA_036170205.1. Lineage (GTDB taxonomy): Bacteria > Bacteroidota > Ignavibacteria > Ignavibacteriales > Ignavibacteriaceae > UBA1563. The sequence goes on from JAVHOS010000191.1 coordinate 7,704, forward strand.
TTTGCGTGCAAGTTCTTTGTAGATTTCGATCTCTTTGTTAACTACTTCCTTGTCAACTTCTTCACGATAAACAGCAAGCGGTTTCATCGCAGCAACTTGCATTGCAACATCTTTTGAGATACCGGCAACCGATTCAAATTTATCTGTTGGAACATTAATGAACGTAATAAGAACTCCTAATTTAGCTCCCGGGTGAACGTATTCAGCAACGTATCCGTTTTCTGTTGAAGAAATTCCGATTCTTGAGATCACAACTTTTTCACCGATCTTTCCAACAATCTCATCCAATTTAGTTTGGAGCGAAGTTTCCTTAGCCAAGAGTTCATCAACCGAAGTTGGCTTGTGAAGTTGAATTTTCTCTAAAACAAAATTTACAAAAGCAATAAAGTCATCTGACTTTGCAACGAAATCGGTTTCACAATTTACTTCAACAATAAAACCTGTCTTTTTATCTTCAGAAATAGCAGTAAGGACAACACCTTCATTAGCGGCTTTATCAGCGCGTTTTGCAGCTACAGCGGCACCTTTTTTTCTTAAAATATCAATAGCTTTCTCAATATTGCCGTCAGCTTCGGTCAAAGCTTTTTTACAATCCATCATTCCTGCACCGGTCTTTGTGCGCAGTTCATTTACATCTTTAGCAGTAATTGCCATTTTACTAATCCTTTTTCAGAAATAATTATTTAGATACTTCTTTATTTTCTAATTCTTTTTCTTTGGTAACTCTTTCAGGAGCAGCGCTGTCTTCAGCTTTTATTTCTTTGGATTTTGCTTCTCCTTCGATACATGAATCCGCTAATAATTTTGTGATTAACTCAATAGTTTTAACCGCATCGTCATTTGCCGGGATAACAAAATCTATCGGATCAGGATCGCAATTGGTATCAACAACGGCATAAACCGGAATGTTAAGTCTTTTAGCTTCCATCACGGCAATCGATTCTTTTTTCACATCAACAACAAACAAAGCATTTGGAAGCTTGTTCATGTTTTCAATACCTTCAAGAACTTTTTTCAGTTTGTCTTTTTCGCGTGAAAGGAATAATCTTTCTTTCTTGGTAATTTTTTCAAAAGTTCCGTCTGTTTCCTGTTTTTCAATTGAATGGAGTCTTTTAATACTTTTTCTAATTGTAGCAAAATTGGTAAGCATTCCGCCAAGCCAGCGTTCAGTAACCCAATATTGGTCGCTGCGGCGGGCTTCAGTTTCAATAATATTTTTAGCTTGTTTCTTCGTTCCTACAAAAAGCACTTTCTTCCCTTCGGAAGTAAGATTAAATATTTTTTCTGCTGCTGTTTGTAAAAGAAGTTGAGATTTTTTTAAATCGATGATATGAATCCCGTTTTTTTCCATAAAAATATATGGTTTCATTTTAGGATTCCAGCGACGGGTTAGGTGTCCGAAATGGGCGCCTGCTTCGATAAGCGTAGTGAGGTCTACTTTATTCATAGAATATGCTCCTGTTTAACTTCTACTTTCTTCTTCTTTACCTTTAATCCCTTAAAGCGGGACACAGGAGGTAAATCTGAAAGTATGGATGATTGATTATATAATTAAAAAAATTATCTTTTAGAAAATTGAAATCTTTTTCTAGCTTTTGGTTGTCCGTATTTTTTACGTTCGACCATTCTCGGGTCTCTTGTCATAAATCCGGCTTCTTTTAATCTTGGGCGATATTCGCTATCGATAGATTCAAGAGATCTGGCAATGCCTAAACGAATTGCCTGTGCTTGTCCGGTTATTCCACCGCCAACAACTTTAGCCGAAACATCGTATTTCCCTTGAGTATCGGTAACAATAAAAGGTCCGAGAATATCTTCACGGCTAACTGCTTCAGGGAAAGCTTGTTCAAAAGCTTTTCCGTTAACCGTTATAGTTCCGTTTCCGCTTCTCAGAATCACGCGCGCTACAGCTGTTTTTCTTCTTCCAACAAAAATTTGATCTGCCATTTTTTCTCCGTTAAAAACTTAATACTTCTGGTTTTTGAGCTGTATGTGGATGTTCTGTTCCACGGTACACTTTTAATTTTTTAAAGATTTGTCTTCCTAATCTCGTTTTTGGAAGCATACCTCTTACGGCAGTTTCGATAACCCATTCAGGTTTCTTAACCGTTAATTCTTTATATGCTCTTTCTTTCAAACCGCCAGGGTAACCGGTATGATGAAAGTAAGTTTTCATTTCTTCGCGTTTTACGGCAATTTTCACTTTGTCGGCGTTGATAACCACTACAAAATCGCCTGTGTCCATGTTTGGAGTAAAAGTAGCTTTATTTTTTCCGCGGATTACACGGGCAACTTGTGAAGCCAATCGTCCTAAAGTTTGATCTTTCGCATCAACTACATACCACTTTTGATTAGCATCTTCCGGTTTAATAAATCTGGTCAGTTTTTCTTGTTTCACGTAACTTTCCTCTGAATATTCAAATTCGTTTTTATAAAGGCTTTAAAAATAAACTTCCAAGACTAAAAAGTCAATTATTTTGAACGGTAATATTACGAATATTATTCGGGATTTACTAAAAAATTGAGCTGCCAAAATTAAATGACTCTACTATTCCCCAAAAAGACGGCAAAAAACGGTAAAAAGGGTCTTTTCCGTTCACAATCAGCTTTATGATAAAATCTTCCTCAATATCGGTTTTTATATAAATTGTCTGGGTAAATGTCCCTTCAAGCTCTTCAGGCGGGTTGTAGTAATATTCATAGTTTGAATTTTCAGCTTTTAAAGTATAGCGCGAAGGATTAAATAAATATTTTTCAACTACCTCAAGATGAACGTATGGAGGCGGACTATAAATCCTCGGATCGCCGTAAAAAGTAACTCCATCTAATTTCTTCTTTACATTTTGGTCGATGTACGTCCAGCCGACGGGAAATTTCATGTTCACATTTAGCGAATTTTCTGAGTAATATTGAGTTAGTCCGGTTGTGTCTGCGCTTGAGAATGGCGATGACGCTGCTGCCGATCCTGAAACAGCTACGGGATTTATACCTTTTGAATCGATATTTTCCTTTTGCAATGGTTCCGAATTTAAGCCCGGCGGTAAAGAATTTGAAAAGTTATCTTCGTATAAAAACTGCATTTTTGTGTCGGAGGATTTCGGCAATCCACCTCTCGAAATTAAGATTCCACCCCGTAAGACCAACGCTATAACTAACAGAAAGACGTGAACTCCCAGAGAGACTCCAAATCCTTTAAGGAAATTATCAGCTACAATTCTATTATTAAATATTTTTTCCAAATCAATTCATTTCTTTTCTTAGCACTCCAAAAATAGTAATTTTAACATTGAATTTTGGTCACTTTTTAAGGAACTGTTTTAATGCGATTTTTAGTTACCGGCGGCGCCGGATTTCTCGGGATAAATTTAGTCCGTTATTTATTAGCCAATAATCACGAAGTAACCTCTCTTGATCTGGTTGAATTTAATTATGAAGATGTTAATAACAAAGTAAAGATCATTACCGGAGATATCCGGAATAAACAAACAGTTGAGCAAGCGGTCGCAAACGTTGATATTGTTGTCCATACCGCTGCCGCTCTTCCTCTTTATTCGGAACAAGATATTTTTTCAACCGATATTGACGGGACAAGAAATCTACTCGAAGCATCTGCCAAAGCCGGAGTAAAAAGATTTATCCATATTTCATCCACAGCGGTTTATGGCATTCCCGATCATCATCCTTTATTTGAAACGGATAAACTTGACGGCGTTGGACCATACGGGAAGGCAAAAATTCTTGCCGAAGAAGAATGTTTGAAATTTAGAAAAGAAGGAATATGCATTCCCATACTCCGTCCGAAATCTTTTATTGGTCCGGAGAGGCTTGGAGTGTTTGATCTGCTCTACGATTGGGCGAAAGACGGAAAAGGTTTCCCGATGATAGGAAGCGGCAATAATCGCTACCAACTGCTTGATGTGGAAGATCTGTGCGAAGCAATTCATCTTTGCGCAACGCTTGACGGAAAAATTGCGAACGATACTTTTAATATCGGCGCGAAGGAATTCACAACGATGAAAGAAGATTATCAAGCGGTTTTAGATTATGCCGGCTTTGGTAAAAAAATTACAGGACTGCCCGAAAAGCCGATCATCTTATTTCTCAGATTTTTAGAAGCATTGAAATTATCCCCACTTTATAAATGGGTTTACGAAACCGCATCGAAAGATTCTTTTGTCTCAATTGAAAAAGCAGAAAAAATTCTAGGATACAAACCAAAATTCTCCAATAAAGACGCGCTGCTTCGCAACTTTAAATGGTATTTGAAGAATGTGGACAAGATTCAAGCGGCAAGCGGGATATCGCACCGCGTCCGTTGGAAACAAGGCATTTTACGAATTGCAAAAATATTTTTTTAGGAACTCATGGAAGGATCAAAAGTAACTTTTAGACCTTGGAACAAAAACGACTTTGCACAAGTTTATATAATTTTGCGAGAGTCATGGAACGCAGCTTATTCTTCTTTCATTCCAAAAGAAGATTTGACTTTTTATTTAAACCAAACTTACAACACGAAAAAGTTAGAAGAACTTTTCAACAATGCAAACGCATTTTGTTTTGTAGCAGAAGTTGATGGAATAGCTGTCGGCTGGTTAAAACTGTCGATTGATGAAGCAGAGAAGAGATTTTATCTTTCTTCAATTTATGTTTTACCTGAATTTCAGAAATTAAAAATCGGTAAACAATTGATGGAAATTGCTTTTACTTCAGCAAAAGAAAAAGGATTTTCCGAAATCTGGATCGGCGTAATGGATAATAATATCAACGCCCTCCGATGGTATGAGAAAACTGGATTCTCTTTTGAGGAAAAGCTTCCATTCCATATGGGAAAAACCGTGGTTCAACATTTAATTGGACGAAAAAAGCTTCTATAAAATTTTCTTTTTTTACCGTATCTTTGCAAACCAAAAATTTAATTTCACAAGGAAAACAAATGAGCAATAAAACCGATTATTTAAAAAAGACCATCCAACACTTTGACATGAAACAGCACAACGTTGTCCCGCTTGTTGATGCGATGGAGAGCATGGCTTTTCAATCAAGAAACCTTTACCGCGCATCAAAAATTTATGATATGATGTTGAACGACAAAGAATGCACCGTAATTCTTACGCTTGCCGGGAGCTTGTTCAGCGCAGGCTTAAAGAAAATTGTGTACGATATGATTATGAACAATATGGTTGACGCCATCGTTTCTACCGGCGCAGTTATGGTTGACCAGGATTTTTTTGAAGCGCTTGGCTTTAAACATTATCTCGGAACACCTGCAAGCGATGATAACGAACTCCGCGATTTGATGATCGATAGAATTTACGATACCTACATTGATGAAGAAGAACTCCGCATCTGTGATGAAACAACCGGGAAGATTTTTGACAGTTTAGAACCGCGTCCTTACTCATCGCGTGAGTTGCTTTATGAATTCGGAAAATATTTAGATGAAAACGGTGGACCAAAAGTTGACGATTCTGTTATCTACGCAGCATATAAAAAGAATGTCCCGATTTTCGTCCCGGCTTTCTCGGATTGCTCTGCCGGTTTTGGATTTGTAATGCACCAGACAAAAAATCCGGA
>JAVHOS010000192.1:0-13218 GCA_036170205.1 Ignavibacteriaceae bacterium
GTGAAACCGTCATGTTGTTTTTTCCCCAAGCGTTAAAATTTCCACCGATGAAAACGGTATCGGAAGCGGGATTGAACAAACCAGCCAATCTCCACAACTCCATATCAACAGAAAAAGTTACAAGAATAGTGTGGGAGGTTTGGATGGAGTGATTGGTAATCTCCTGCGCAGAGATTGAACTTAAACTAACGGCTAATACAGTCAAACACAAGTAAAGAAAAACGAACTTTTTCATTATAGATCCCTCATAGTTGATCAAATGTTTGAAATCTTCAGTTAAACTTAAAAAAAACGGAGAGAAATTCAAACTAACTTTTGCCGGAAAGGTTGGCAAGGATGAATAAGATTAAGAATGAAATCAGCACATCGTTTGGAAACCGGAATGAACAAAAAGAGATGCCCAAAGTAACTTTCCCTACAGAGATTTTCTCCTTATCTTTGCAACATTAAATCACAAGTAAAAGAATCTATGGTTACTCTTTCAAAATCCCGTTTGCAGAAGATCAAAAAGAATTTTAAGGGGAAGAAAATTGCGGTCATTGGCGATATGATGCTCGACTGTTATTTTTGGGGCGAAGTGAAACGCATTTCTCCCGAAGCTCCCGTTCCGGTGGTTGAAGTTGATAATGAATTTTACCGTTTCGGCGGCGCGGCAAACTGCGCTTTGAACATTACCCGGCTTGGCGGAAAACCTCTTCCGGTTGGAATAATCGGCAAAGAAAATTACGGCTCGATTTTTCTTTCGCTGCTTGATGAATCAGGCATTGACTCAACCGGAATTCTTGTTGACGAAACAAGACCTACCACTGCTAAGACCCGTGTTATTGCGGATAGTCAGCATGTGGTAAGGATTGATAAAGAAAGCAAAGAATATATTTCAAAAACAACGCAGCAGAAAATTCTAACTTTTCTTGAAGAACACATCTCATCTCTCGACGGAATTATTTTGCAGGATTACAACAAAGGAATTCTAACGCCGCAGCTTATTCAAAAAGTTATTTCGCTTGCAAACAAAAACAATATTTTAATTACCGTCGATCCGAAGTTCCTTAATTTTTTCTCTTACAAAAATGTTACCGTCTTCAAACCTAACAAAAAAGAAGCCGGTGACATTCTGGGAATGCAAATTAGAACTGATGCCGAAGTTACGACCGCGGGGAAAAAACTTCTTACAAAATTAAATGCGAAATATGTTCTGCTAACGCTTGGCGAAGCGGGCATCGCGGTTTTTGAAAAGGGAAAAGAATTCCGTATGCCCACCAAAGCAAGAAAAGTTGCCGATGTTTCCGGCGCGGGCGATACGGTGATTTCAACGCTTACCATGGCGCTCGCCGCGGGTGCTGATATTTTGGAAGCTTCCTATCTTGCAAATTATGCGGGCGGATTGGTTTGTGAGGAAGTCGGTATAATTCCAATCGACTTGGAAAAACTTTTCTCAACCGTAAACGAAGAGTTGTAATGAAACCGATTTACACACGCGCGGAAATTTTAGCGATCCGAAAAAAATTGAAAGAAGAAAAGAAAAAAGTTGTTTTTACCAACGGCTGTTTTGATGTGCTTCACGCGGGACATGTTGATTATCTGAACAAAGCAAAAGCTGCCGGAGATGTTTTGATCCTTGGTTTAAATTCCGACGTGTCCGTTAAAAGAATAAAAGGAAAAAAGCGTCCGATAGTAAGTGAAGCAGAACGCGCTTTCATTCTTTCAAATTTAAAAGCTGTTGATTACGTTACGTTGTTTGAGGAAGACACACCGCAGGAAATTATCAGCGAATTGGTCCCCGACATTTTGATTAAAGGCGCAGACTGGGCGATCGATAAAATTGTCGGGCGCGATATTGTTGAAGCAAACGGCGGCGAAGTAAAAACTATTTCATTCGTTACGGATCAATCGACAACCAACATTATCCAAACCATTATCGAACGATATGGAAAGTGAAAAATCCTTTACTTGATATTATCCCTAAGCGAAGCCGTTTTCATAAAACGGTTAACGTCTTTGTTTCTTTTTTCGTCGGGATATTTATTCTTCTTCTCATCGTTGGGGGAATTACGCAAACTTCAACCTTCCGCAATTACCTTCGCGAGAAAGTTGTATCGATCGTAAACGCAGAGATCAATGGTAAAATTGAAATTGGAAAAATAGACGGAACGATTTTTACTTCGCTGATTGTTCGCGATGCAAAACTTTTCTATTTGAAAGATACGATTGCAAGCATTAAAAAAGTTGAAGTGAAGATTAGTCCGCTGCAAATATTTCTACAAAAAATATTTGTGAGAAAAGTTTTGATAGAAGATGCGAAGATTGTTTTACTTAGGGACAGCGCAGGAGTGCTTAACATTTCCAAAGCGATTCCATCAACACCGCCGGATACTTCAAAAACAGAATTTCCGTTTATTATAAAAGTATCCGAGGTGTCGCTATCGGGAATAACTTTTTCACTTCAGGATGAAACTCTGCGGAATAGTACAAACTATTATGATAATCTTAATCTAAGCGATCTGCGGATTAAAAATCTCGGACTAACATTAAACGCCGAAGCGAACATTAATCACAATGAGTTCAAAACACATATCGATGATTTCTATTGCCAAACGAATATAACCAACTTCAATATAAAAAAAATCTCCGGCGATTTTCTTGTTAACGAAGAAGAACTTTCCGCTTTGGGAGTTGAGCTGCAAACAAACCGTTCAAAACTTTCCCTGCTTGCACAGCTAAAAGGATATAATCTTTTCGATACTTTTTCCAAGAGCGCCTTCAAACGTGCAAGAGCAAATGTAAATCTGATAACAGCACCTTTCAACTTTGATGACCTTACCGCGCTAATTCCCGCGGTTGATATGCTTGAAGGAGATCTTGAAGGAATCATCAATGCGGAAGGAACGATTAATGATTTGTTTGTGCAAGATTTGAATTTGAAATATTTACAGACTGAACTTAACTGCACCGGACGGTTAAAAAATTTAGATGATCCTTCCAATCTTTTAATTGATGCGGCGATTACAAATTCAACTTTGAAATATGAAAATGTTTTATTGCTGATGCCCGGATTGACGCTTCCGCAGTTCCAAAATCTTTCAACGCTTTCGGTTGATACGCTAACCTACAAAGGCGGAATTAAAAATTTCACTTCCCGTATTTCAGCCGGATTAAATGAAGGTAATTTAAATGGGAACGTCACGTTCGATTTTCGCAAAGCCGAAATGGAATACCAGGCGAATCTTAATTCTTACAATCTGGATGTTCAGCCGTTTGCGCATATTCCGCTAATCCTTACTTCCAATATTACTATGCAGGGTTCAGGCACTAACGCCAAAACTTTAACATCCGAACTTAAAGTTGATGCGGCTCGTTCGGCAGTGTATCGCAATTATTTAAATGAATTTTTATTTTCCGCCAACATGAAAAACGGAATCCTTGATGCAAAATGCACCGCGGCTGTTGATTCGCAGAAATTAAATCTCGAAGGAAATCTCAACATTCAAAATTCTGACGCACCCGAATATGAATGCTCGTTGGATGCACATCGGCTTAATCTGGCAAGACTGTTTAGCGATTCTGCCTTGACTTCTTCATTCAATTTAACTTTTAGTGCGTCGGGAGAAGGTTTTAATCCAAACTCCATGATGGCGAAATTGAACGGACGGATTTACGATTCCCACTTCAAACAGAAAATAATAAATGAGGCATGGCTCGTCTTTTCGATGGACACAAAAGACGAAAAAGAGAAAAACATTTCGCTTCACTCAACGTTTGCCGATGCGATGTTATCGGGAAATTTTCAACTAACCCGGTTGATTCCGCGGCTTGTTTACGAAAGCGACGGCATTTCAAAATCGTTTATTGAAAAAATCGATACCTATTATCCGCTCGGGCTTAAAAAAGATTCCCTTCTTGCCAAAACAAAATTGTTCCGCAATACTCCGCGCAAAAAAGGTTTACAGCAAGAAGCACAAAACGAAATATTTGATCTGAACTTTAATATTGTAAGCAGGGATTTGTCGCTTCTTTCAATATTTGCAGATAATTTTCAAGTTGAAACCGAAGGGAAATTGGAAGGGAAAATCAAATCCGATAATGCTTCATTTTCACTTAACGCTAATGCTTCGTTTGAGTATTTAAAATTTGTGGTTGGAGAGAATGCCTATATTGCTCAGAAGAGTAACGGTAACATAAATTTAGAACATCCGTTACGAGATTTCCGGCTGCGCAATTTCAGTACAAATATTTCCTTTACTTCCGAAAGGGTTTATGCGGCTGCAGAACTAAAAAATATTTCTGTTAATCTTTCCTTGCAAAACGATCAACTTAAAGCGGCAGGTGATGTTTCAATAAACAGCAACATGAAAGGCTCGGTAGCGTTCAAATCGAATTTTGATACGCCGACTTTGCAAATAAATGTTGATACGTTTGTTTATCAGTATAATGATTTTCTGCTGCGGAATAAAGAGGAGATGCAAATCGGGTTTGCTGATAAAATTCTTTCACTTAAAAATATAAACCTTCATCGCGGAGATGCAGAGTTAAAAGCGGAAGGAACCCTTGCGCTTGAAGGAAAACAAGATTTATCAATTCAGGCTTCAAAGTTTAAAGGATACGATATCAGTTATAACCTTTTGGGAATGACGCCGGAAAACATTATCGATAACGATATCAACGTTACTTCAAAAATTACCGGAACGTTTGCAAATCCTGTTATGGATTTAAGTGTTAATGTTAATAACGTTACCTATCAGAAAAATAATTTCGGTTCGCTTAAAGCGGTGTTTGGATATAAAGATAAAAATCTGCAAACAACAATTAAGTTCGGTGATGAAGCAAAAGATAGTTTGTTTGCTAAGTTGTTAATCATTGGTTCTCTTCCAATGGATTTAGCTTTCGGCGCAGTTCCGCAGCGGTTCCCTGATAACAAACCGCTTTCTCTTACGCTTGATTCGAAAGAATTTAATCTTGCTGCATTTGGCGACGCGCTGCCATTTGTAAATGAACTTGGCGGCATGCTCAATGCCGATATAAAAATCGGCGGAACGTACGCAAAACTTAACCCTGTTGGATTTTTGAAAATTCAAGACGGTTCATTCAGAATTGAGGCAAATAATTTAAAATATACAAGCGCGCTGCAGCTTCATTTTGAAGATCAAAGTTTGATTCTTGATCAGATGATTGTGGCAAATAGCGGAAACGTAAAAAACAATGGAACGATGCACGGCTCCGGTAAAATGATCTTTAATGGATTAAAAATTGTCTCAAATGAAATAACGGTTAATGGAGATTTAACGGTATTGTCGAACGATTCCAAATCTGTAAGTCCAGGTCTTTACGGCAATTTATTTGTTGGTACTGATGGAGATATTGTTTTTAAAATGCAGAGTGAATATTCTTCTCTAAGCGCGCCGGTACTGGTAAAAGAAGCTGAATTGATCTTCCCTCCGTCGCAAGGAGGATTCTCTTCCAACGATGAAAAGTTTGTTTACAAATTTGTAGAGGATACAATACATCTAACTTCTCGTCAAGAAGAAATTGAACGGATCATAAATGCAAGGGTGGCGAAAAGTATTAACAACGGCGCCGGCGAAGGATTTTTTTCTAAGTTTGATTACGACATTCTTGTAAAAATTCAAAACGAAGCTACCGTAACTTTTATTTTAGCAAAAGAAGCCAACCAGAAACTAACTTCCGTGCTCAACGGAAATATCCGGTATAAGCGTGAGAACGGCATTCAGTACGTTCAGGGTGAACTTAAATTGCTCGAAGGTTCAACGCTTGAATTCATCAAAACTTTTACGGCGACCGGTTCGCTTAAATTTGAAAGTGAAGTAACAAATCCTTATTTGGATATTGTCGGCATGTACAAAAGTTATTACGTCTCGTCCGATTCAACTTCGGGAACCGGTAAAGAAGAAGAAGTGGCGGTGAAAGTAAAACTTGTCGGCGCGTTAAAAGATCTTTCAAAAACGTTCGCGCAATCGGAAACCAATATGGCGGTTTACCGCGGTACAACCGCAATTACAAATGATCAGCCAACACCGGGGTTAGATAAATCGGACGCCATCTGGTATATTATTTCCGGGAAGTTTAAAAATGAAGTTACCTCTCAGGATAAAACTACGGCATCCGATATGTTTTCAGGAACAGCAACTTCGTTTGCGGGCTCGCTTGTTGGAGGAGCGCTAAATACGTATCTTGGAGATGTTGTCAAGTCTTTGGAATTTCGTTCGAGCGGAAACACAACAAAGCTTAATTTAAGCGGTAGAATAAAAAAGTTCCGATATACCATCGGCGGCACAACAAATATTTTCCAGGATCTTTCGGCGGCAAACATTCTAATTGAATATCCGTTAGTAGAAAATTTTGTAATTCGCGTAGAGAGAAGATTATCGGAAACAGAAAACACGTTTACAACAGAAATGATAAATGAATTAGGTCTTAAATATAAATTCGAGTTTTAATGAAAAAAAAATTGGTTTCCTTTTTTAAAAAAAATCCCGGCAAAGCGATAAAAACCAGAGAACTTGCCAAGCAGCTTCAAGTAACGGAAGAACATGAATATCAATCTCTTAAAGCCGCTCTTCATCAATTGTTGGAAGACGACGTTATCGTCCGGCAGGGGAAACGCTTTCAGTTAAAAATTTCAAAAGAAAAAGTTATTACCGGCGAACTGCAAATGCATCCGCGCGGGTTCGGATTTGTGCTTCCGAAAAAAGAAGCCGGGCGCGATATTTTTATTGCCGGAAGGAATCTCGGAACCGCTTTTCACGGCGATATTGTTGAGGTTGCGCTCTTTGCTGAGCAGAAAAAGAAAGCAAAAAATCTTGAGGGCGAGATAACAAAAATTGTCAAGCGTCGGATCACCGAAGTTGTTGGAACGCTGAAGAAATCGGATTCGCTTTTTTACATTGAACCCGAAATGAAAGAAATGCGTCGGGATATTTACATTGATGAAAAAAATATTCACGATGCAAAAGTTGGCGATAGAGTTGTGGTAAGTGAGATCGTTTGGGAATCTCCCAAGCAAAATCCCGAAGGAAAAATTATTGAAGTGCTTGCCAAAACAAGCAGAAGCGATGTTGAACTTCTTTCTATCGCAAAAGAATTTAATCTCGCTGTAAATTTTCCTGAAAGGGTTATTCAAGAAGCGGAAAAAATTCCGCTCGAAATACCTGCCGAAGAAATTTCTACCCGTCTTGATTATCGAAATAAAGTGGTGATGACCATCGATCCCGACGACGCGAAAGATTTTGACGATGCACTTTCGGTCGAAATTTTGGAGAACGGAAATTTTGCCGTTGGTATTCACATTGCGGATGTTAGCCATTATGTTGTAAAGGATACTCCGCTTGATAAAGAATCGGAGAAGCGCGGCAATAGCGTGTATCTTGTGGGCAAGGTGATTCCCATGCTGCCGGAAAGATTATCGAATAACATTTGTTCGCTCGTTCCGAATGAAGAACGGTTAACTTATTCGGTAATAGCAGAACTCACCGCGCGCGGTAAACTGATAGATTATAAAATTAAAAAATCGATCATCAAGAGCAAACGAAGATTTACTTACGATGAAGCGCAAAAAATTATCGAGACCGGCGAGGGAGATTTTTCTACCGAAGTTCTTCTTCTAAACAAGCTTGCATTAACGCTGCGCAAAAAAAGATTTAAAGAGGGAAGCGTAAACTTTTCAACTTCCGAAATAAAATTTCAGCTTGATGAAAATGGAAACCCGCTCCGCGCTTATTTGTACGTTACTAAGCAGAGCAATAATCTTGTTGAAGAATTTATGCTGCTCGCCAACAAGGTAGTTGCGCATCATATCGGATTTGTGAAAAAAGAATCAGACCGCAAACCGTTTTTGTATAGAATCCATGACCGCCCGGACAAAGATAAAATTGCCGAGTTCGCAAATTTTATAAAATCATTTGGTTATCATTACTCGGCGGATAATTTATCCAAAGCTTCATCCATAAATCAATTAATGGAAGAAGTAAAAGGAAAAGAAGAAGAATTACTCGTAAACGAAATCGCCATCCGTTCGATGGCAAAAGCAATTTACTCAACCGAAAATATCGGGCATTACGGTTTGGGATTTCCATACTATACTCATTTCACCTCGCCAATACGGCGTTATTCCGATCTGCTGGTGCATAGAATGCTTTTTGAATACATCGAGAAACAGAAAAAATTAGTTTATGGTGAAGAGCAGCTTTCCGCAATTTGCGAGAACATTTCAGTGTGCGAAAGAAAAGCGGTTGACGCAGAACGCCTTTCGGTTAAACTAAAACAAGTTGAACTGATGCGCAGTCATCTCGGTGAAGAATTCCACGGAATCATTTCGGGTGTAACCCACTTTGGAATTTTTGTAAAGATAACAGATGTGCTTGCAGAGGGACTAATTCACGTCCGCGATTTGGAGGGAGATTATTATCTTTATGATGAAAAAAAATATGCGTTAATTGGTAAAGCAACTAAAAAAATGTTCCGGCTCGGCGATAAGATTCAAGTTAAATTAATCCGGGTTAATCAAGAGCGGATGGAATTAGATTTTCTAATCATTGAATAAAAAACATGTTATGAAGAAACAAATTATTTTCTCAATTATCATTTCATTCTTTTCTGCGCAGTTCGTCTTTGCACAATTCGGACAGAACAAAGTTCAGTTTAAAGATATGACGTGGTATTATATTCAGACTAATCACTTTGATATTTATTTTAATCAAGAAGGAAGCAAAGTTGCAGAGTTTGCTTCAGCCGCTTCCGAAGCAGCTCTAAGCTCGATAGAAAAACGCATCAACTACAGAATTAACAACCGAATTACGCTCATCCTCTACAATTCCCAAAACGATTTTCAAGAAACAAATGTTACCGATGAATATCTGAGCGAAGGAATCGGCGGGTTCACCGAGCTGTTCAAAAATCGTGTGGTTCTTCCTTTCACCGGAAATTATAAAATGTTCCGGCACGTTATTCACCACGAGCTTGTGCACGCAGTTTTAAATGATATGTTTTACGGCGGATCAATTCAAAATATTATTTCAAACAATATTTCAATTCGGCTGCCGCTTTGGTTTAACGAAGGTTTGGCGGAATATCTTTCGCTCGGCTGGGACACCAACACCGACATGTTCATCCGCGATGCCGCTACAAGCGAGTATTTACCGGACATTCAGGAACTTGACGGTTATTTTGCCTATCGCGGCGGACAAGCGGTTTTTCATTACATCGCACAAAAATATGGTGAAGAAAAAATCGGCGAACTTGTAAATAAAATTAAAGGTAAAGCGAATTTTGAAAATGGTCTCAAAGCGGCTATCGGTTTAGACATTGAAGAACTGAATGAACGATGGAAGAAAGATATTAAAAGAATTTTCTGGCCTGATATGGCGCTCTACAAAGACCCTGATGAATTTTCAAAAAGATTAACCGACCACCGCAAAGACGGCGGATTCTACAACACCAGTCCCGCTATTTCTCCGCAAGGCGATAAAATCGCATTCATCTCCAACCGCGATTTTTATTTTGATATTTACATTATGGATGCCAACGACGGGAAGAAAGTGGATCGCATCATAAAAGGAAATCGTTCCGCTGATTTTGAAGAATTAAATATTCTTACTCCGGGATTAAGCTGGTCACCCGACGGTAAAAAAATTGCGGTAGCTGCAAAACGGAACGGCGCTGATGTTATTTACGTTTATGATATTGCCGGAGACGATGTTTCAATTTTACCATTGCGGTTCAGCGCTATTGGAACCGTGAACTGGGCGCCGGATAACAACAAACTTGTTTTTGCGGGACAGAGTTCGTCGCAATCGGATGTTTATGTTTACGACATCGCGAAAGACAAATTAGAAAATATTACAAATGATATTTTTTCCGATAGCGATCCTTCATTTTCTCCGGACGGGAAAACTATTTTCTTTGCTTCCGATAGAGGCGAGTATGTTGATACCGCAGCAGTTCCCGAAAATTTTAGAATGTACGAACATAATTTTTCGCAGAACGATCTCTATTCAGTTGAACTTGAAGGCAAAAAGATCACCCGCTTAACCAATACTCCCCACTGCGATGAAGCCTCTCCAATTGTTTCCGCGGATGGCAGAGAAGTAATTTTCGTGTCCGATAAAAACGGCATCAATAATATTTACAGGAAGAAAATTGTTTTAGACGGAAGTGATTCCACTAAAACGATTGAAGCGATTTCCGAATTGCCGATAACAAATTCTTTAAATGGTTTGTACCAGCCGACGATTTCGAAAGATGGAAAAAAACTTGCGTTCGCATCGATGTATCAATCGGCTTACAATATTTTCTTGATGAATAATCCGTATGATATTGCTTTAGACAAAGACTCGCTTCAGCTTACAAAATATATGGAATCGATTCTTATTGCAAAAAAATCCGAAGCGAAAAAAGATTCAACAAGTGAAGTTAAAGTTAATTCATCAACGAAGCGTATAGAAGAAGAAAGTAGTTTTTCAACCGGAGTATTTATCGATACCTCTTCGGCAAAAAAAGATTACAGCAATTTTATTTTCGGCAAATCAGATTATCTCTCTTACGATTCAACCGAGCAAAAACCGAACGATCTCTTTAATCCAAAAGCTAACCTTGATGCCGAAGGAAATTTTAAAGTGAACCGCTATAAAGTAACTTTCACTCCCGATATTATTTATGCGAACGCCGGCTTTAGTTCGATCTATGGTTTGCTCGGCACTACAGTAATTTCGTTTAGCGATGTTCTCGGTAATCACCGGTTAATTGGGCAGACGAGTATGCAGATCGATTTGAAGAATAGCGATTACGGTCTTGCTTATTATTATTTGCCAAACAAATTGGATTTTGGTTTTGAAGGTTTTCATACCGCGAGGTTCGTTTATTTACAGCGTGGAAACGATGTTAATCTTTTCCGTTTTAGAAATTACGGCGGAGCGCTTTCGATAAGTTATCCTTTCAATCGCTATTACAGATTAGACGGCGGATTAAGTTTCTTAAACGTTACTGCTGAAAATTTAGACAACCCGTACGAGACAACGCAGAAAGCGACGTATCTAATTCCCACAATAAGTTTTGTACATGACAACACCATGTTCGGTTACACCGCCCCGATTGACGGCACGCGCTACCGGTTCGATCTTTACGGCAATCCGCTTCTGCATGCAAAACAATATGGCTTCTATTCTATCTTGGGAGATTATCGAAATTATACAAAATTTTGGACCGACTACGCTTTTGCATTTCGTTTGTCGGGAGGATTTTCGAACGGCAAAAGTCCGCAGCGTTTTTTCTTAGGCGGAATAGAAAATTGGATCAACCGGAGGTTTGCGACCGGCGAGGTTCCTTTAAATTCGCCTTCTGATTTTGCATTCCTCACCGCAGCCTTACCGATGCGCGGTTATAATTACGCTCAACAAATCGGAACAAAATATGCGCTCTTCAATACTGAATTTCGTTTTCCGTTTATCCGTTATCTTGTAACAGGCGCGCTGCCGGTTCTGTTTAGGAATATTCTTGGCGCAGCATTTTTTGATGCAGGTTCCGCATGGAATAATTCCCACCAGCTAAAGCTTTTTGAAAAAGATGAAAACGGAAGAACGATAAGCAGGGATTTGCTTATGGGAACCGGTGTCGGCACAAGATTTTATTTTCTCTATTTTCTTCTTCGCATTGATTGCGCCTGGGCGTATAACGGGCAAAGTTTTACAAAACCAATTTGGTATTTTTCGCTCGGCGGAGATTTTTAATTCCAATTTTGCGGCTTAGCGTCTTTGCGAGAAACAATTCGCACGCAAAGTCGCAGAGAACGCAAAGTAAAGTTTGTTGAATAAGTTTAATTCAAAAAATATTTAATGGTAAAATAAAGGTGGAAATTGAAAAGGGTAGTTTATTTGATTCTTGTTTCTCTTCTTGCATTTACTTCATGCAAGAAAGATGGCGGTTCGCCGACGGAAACCAATACGAATCCCAACAATGTTACCGATCCTCCGTTAGCTCCAACGTTAGTGGTACCGGCAGATAGTGGAACGGGAATTTCGATTCAATGTACTTTTTCCTGGTATCCGAGCAAGGGGGCAGAGAAGTATAATTTGGAGATTGCAACTGATTCGTTTTTTACAAATAAAATTATTGAGCGAACAGGATTAAAAGTTTCAAGTTTGCTTATTAGCGGATTAGCGTTTTCTACCAGTTATTATTGGCGGGTAAATGCAATGAATAGCGCTGGGACTTCTTCATATTCACCCATAAGAAATTTCACCACCACCGATTCTCTTTCATTATTTACTTCAATAAGCGGAAAAGTTACAAATAGTTTAAATGAACCAATCTCCGGCGCAAAAATTTATACCGTTCCAACAACCACAACGGTGTATTCCGACTCAACCGGTTACTATACCTTAAAAAATATTTCCGATGGTAGTTATACGTTGTTTTCGGAGAAGGAAGGATACAATAAATATATTGCGAATCTTTACGCGGCAGAAGGAGTTGCATTTGGTCAAAATATAACGATGATAATTCTCGGCGCTATTATACCTTGCCCGGGAACGCCAACCGTAAGTTACGAGGGGAAAACATACAACACGGTGCAAATCGGAAGCCAGTGCTGGATGAAAGAAAATCTTAATGTCGGCACAATGATTACGGGAAGCAGTAGTCAAACTAATAATGGGACAACCGAAAAATATTGTTATGAAAACAATACGGTGAATTGCGACAATTTCGGAGCTTTATACGAATGGAACGAAGCGATGCAGTATTCTGTATCGCCTGGATCAAAAGGAATCTGTCCAACCGGCTGGCACATTCCAACAAAAGAAGAGCTTAAACTTTTATCTGCTTTAGCGGGAAACAGCTCTACCGCTCTTCGAGAAGTTGGGCAAGGAACCGGAACAAACACAAGCGGATTTTCTGCTTTACTTGCAGGTTATCGTTATGACCCTACTCATTTCTATAATTACGGAGAACATGCTGCATTTTGGAGCTCGACGGAATATATCGCCACCGATGCCTACTATTTGGGCTTAAGGCGCGGCTACAGCGTAGTTGACTTAGGCGCCGCAAACAAGATAATGGGGTTTAGTGTTCGATGTCTTAAAGATTAAAGATGTTTGATGGAGGAGGTTTGATGGGTGATGGAAAAATTTATTGTAACTTATATTCAAAGCGGATATTAAATTAATTAAATGACAAATGAATAAACTATTTTTCTCAATAATTTTTCTCTTC
>JAVHOS010000193.1:0-11335 GCA_036170205.1 Ignavibacteriaceae bacterium
TCGCTAAGGCAAACGCTTTTTTATAAACCAGCAAATCTTTAAATCCATTACTCATATCACACTCAACTTATTTATTACTGCCGATTGCCTGCGGTCAACTGCTTACTGCATATTGCCGACTTGAGACTGCTGACCGCCGACTTTGAATTGCTGACTGCCTACTGCTTATTGCCGACTGGAGACTCCCTACCGTCCCCTTACTCCCTCTTTATTAAACTTTATCACTTCTATCGGACAGCTCCACACACACTTTGAGCAATTCGTACAACGCGCATCTATAATAAATATTTCCGCTTCTTTTAATTCAATTGCATCTTCCGGACAGACGCCAACGCAGCATCCGCAAAAGTCGCATTTGTTGGGAAGTATCTCTATCATCAGTTTGCCGTTTTTCGCCTGGCGGTAGTTCATAATCAGTATAAAGTTGAAAGTTACAAGTATAAAGTCAATTATGGATCAGTTTGTTGAATGTCTGAGATTTGTTGCTACAAAAAAGAAATGACATCCCAACAGTTTGGAATGTCATTTCTGAAATGTTCAGATTAAAATTTCCATTTAGAATCGAACGCGAAGGAAATTCTTTTTGCGCCGTTCGGCATAAAGAGATAATGGAAATCGGGAGTTCCGCCATTAAGTTCTAAGAAACCAAAATCAAGTCCGGCACCAGCGCCCCAACCGAATTTATCAAATCCGCCGAACGAAAGTCCCGTACGGAAAGCGATTATCCAATTAGTTGGAATCCATTCTGCACCAAGCGAAAGCCGCGGTTTTTTACTATTGCGGAGCTGGTCATTAAATCCTTGATTATAATCGGCAACGATCAACAATTTGCCGGGGAAGTATCCTTTCACAAATTTATCCAATTGGAAAGAGACGCCGATGTGCATCGCCGAAGGAAGCGAAGTTTTTAATTCACCCACAAATTTGCTTGAATCTTTACCGGTTAGTTTATCTCCCAAATGCTTAGTTTGATTTGTATCTGCTAAATTTGTAATCAAAACCTCGGTGTTAGCCTGGAACTCAGCCACATTCTTTTTCCAATTCACACTTCCAAGATCAGTAAACGAAAGTCCAACCGACCAAACTTCATTGATCTTTCCCCACAAGCCGAAGTCAAATCCAAAACCATTTCCGGCGGGCGAAGGGAAAGGTCCGTAAGATGATTTTGTTTTAGTTGAAGTAGAATCAAAACTGTATTGAACCGCAAAATCGGGTGAGAATGATGAATGCGCCATAAAATCATTTTTTATCGTTAGTGCGTTTTGCGCACCGGTAGAAAACTGGCTGTTCATTTTGTCGATTCCAACATAGAAAAATCCGGAAACAATATTCATCGAAAATCCATAGTTGAAATCTTGAAATACTTTCGGTAAAAATTTCATTCCATGCGCCCAAGACAATGAATATTTCCTTAGCCACCAAGCTTGAAGTTTAGTATCGTTAAAATTGAAAACGTCACCCGGAGTATTTCCATTCATTAACAACTGCACTAAACCTTTTGGAAAAGTAACGTTGGAACCGAACACATCACTAATTGCAAAAGTGAAAACACCAGCTTTAGCGCTCGGTTTAAATGAAATAGCAAACAATGTTGATTGCAAATCGGTTAACAAAGTTCCACCATCGGAAAATAAATTTGTCAATCGTGATTTATCATCGGAGGTTAAATACTTACCAACTTTTTTACCTTCGGCATTAGTTGAATTTTCGCCAAAAAAATAATTAAACTCATCAATCGATAAGAAATTTGTTCCTACTTTCATTCCGACTTGTGGTAATGGAAGAACGGTAATAATTTCCCACTTTCTCGTAGTGTCTTTTCTGTTGAAGATAGTCGCCGGGTTTGTGCCCAGACCACCTAGTCCTTTAGAAGCTGAACTATACGTGTTTGCCATTCCAACTGATCGAGCGTCAGTTATCCCTATTGATCCGGCTGATTGTGCGGCAGTTTGAACGGAAAAAAGAATTGCGATTGCAGATATTATAATTGTTTTCATCGTTCATTCTCCTATGGATTTACGTGATAGTTAACACCGCCAAAACTCATAATCCGAATATCATCTTTCGTTTTAAATTTGACGGGAAGATTGGTTGAACGACTTGTATTAAGTTTGATAAGAATCCGCATGTATTTTGCGCGTGCAATTAAATCGGATTCACCTGCAGCAATTTTTACAGCAACGGTTTGTGAAGTTTTGGTAATGACATTTCCGTTTGCATCAGTTACGCCTCCGCTAACCGTTATTGCGGTATCCTGATCTGCGTGTTTCGGCGGGAAGTACATCAGAAGTGTATTCGAGCTGTCGTAAAGTTTTCCGGTAAAGGTAAAAGAGGCTGCAAGCCCGTTAGTTAAAATCAAATTCATATCCGATGTATTTAAGTCACGGATTCTTTTTTGCTTATCGAGATCAAAATCCATCTTTACTGAATCGGTAAAGATTCCATCGCTAATCCCAAGGTCAAGCGGGAATTCAATTTTAGAACTTCCTGAAACGAAACTTGTATTAGTAACGGTAACCAATTGATAATTTGAGTTTAAGGTTCCACCGGCATAAACAAAAATTGAATCCGGCAGCCTGGAGAATTTTTTAAAGAAATTACTTACACTATCGGCGTTTAATGTAATCACCGTGTCGGTTTCGGTAATAGTAGTTTTGCCATACATTGTATTGGCATTTAAATTAAGCGTGTTCTTTTGTCCAATTGAATTTTGCGCTTCAAGTCTTCCGGAAATCTTGAAATTAAGTTTCGCTCCGGCAGATGGAGCCAAATGCAATTCAATTAATGGTTTGTTAAAATTAATTTGACCGAAACCGAATTTTGCTTGAAGATCTTTCGTATCCAAACTAATTGCCGAACGCGTTTCATCAAGCGCTGTTGGTTTAACCAAACCGTTAAATTCTTTTATTCCCAACGCACTAAAATCAACCGTTGCTTTAAAATCGTCTGTCTTTTTAATCGTCCTATAATCGGATGAGCCCTGCGGAGTAAATGTTACCTTGTAACTTACTTTGTTTGTCGGATTATTATCGAGGCTGACAAAAGAATAGTCGGTAAGAGAAATATTATCAACAAACTTTGTAGTTGATTTTCTTAAAATGGTTTTACTTACCGTGTATTTAACATTTGCCGGAGTCTTCATGTTGGCAATTTCCATCACTACATTCGCGTCAATATTAAGATTATTTACTAACGTAATGTTAAGTCGTCCCGTCGCAATTTTAATCGTTTTAAATTTTGTCGGTTGAGCAGAAACCGCGTCCATCGTTATTGTGCTATCGATAGTGACAGGATTTTGTTGCGGAATTTTTGCGCTTGCTTCAGATACAGTTAAAGTGGAAAATTTTGTAGTTACCGTAAAAGCTGTCGTAGGGATGGTTACTAAATTCGTACCGCTTCCGCTTATGGAAACTGAAGTTTCAAATTTTAATTGATTCTTAACCGTTACGCCGGTGTTAAAAGAAATTGCCGGAAAACTTTTTGTAGAATTTGGCGGAACGGAAAGCGTTGCGGTCGTCTGAGCAACTATTTCATTGGTCGCACTATTCTTTATTGTTAATCCATTTATGGTTAGTGTAACATGTTGAGCAAAATTATTTTTTATCGTGATGTTAATTGTTCCGGATTCAAATTTTGCGCTTTGAAATTGGTCGATTGCTGAGAGATCCGAAGTAACCGGGCGGTTGTTCTCCGCTAAAATTGGAACCTGCGTCCCCGGGGTTAAACCTTGCTGAGACCAGTTAAAACCAATATCGGCTTTTGTAGAATCACCATTGATTGAAATTGTTCCGATTTGTTTTGAGGTATTTGTAGAAAAGCCGTCCACTTTCAGTTTATCGCTTACTTCAATTTTTTCAACATCTTTTACTGTACTATATACTAACAATCCGTTTTTTGTATAATCGGGCTTTACAATAGATGAGTCTTTTTTAATCATATCCAATATTGAATATGTTGTATCCACCAGCGGAAGATTTAGTGAGACGTCCCAACTTGGAGCCGTCGGTGATTTAATTCCACATGATTGCATGAATGAAATCGAAACCAGTAATGTCAATAGTAGAACCGGTATTCGAGAGGCAAGTAGCAAGAATTTCATATCCTACCTTATATAATAATTAAGTGACAAAAAAAATTAGTGAATAACTCACGTTACGCAGGATTTGTTCACATATTGTTAAAATAGTGAGAACTCGTTGCGCATCCCGACAAGACGGGATGCGTTACAGAATTTAACGCCAATTTATATTTTTGCGTAAGGTGACTGAATAAGTCTTCTATTACCAATGAAAACTTAAATAATAAAAACTGATTTATCAAACGACAGTACACTTTTCCCTTGGGGAATTGTTACCCGACACAACAAAAAAAAGGCTTATCCAATTTTGGATAAGCCTTTTAATCAATTAATCTTTTCGTCTTTGATGAACGGTGTAAACCCGAACTGCTGATTAGGCGGAGCTTCAACGTGAATCTCACCGAACCGCTGCTCGAATTTATCAATGTTATCCTTTAGCGCCCGCATTAAAAGTTTTGCGTGCTGAGGAGTGGTGATGATCCTTGCGTGAACTTTAGCTTTAGGAACACCCGGAACGATCCGTGTAAAATCTATTATAAATTCTGCTGGCGAATGGGTAATTATCGCTAAGTTGGAATAAATTCCTTCAGCTTCTTTTTCACCAAGCTCAATATTAATTTGCTGATTCTGCTCATTAGGATTCATTTTATTAGTTGCCTTTTCTGATTGCATCAGCTTTTTTAAATGCGCTGGATGCGTCACTCGGCATTCCCATAACCGTGTAAACTTTACCTAAGAGTTCCCAGATTTGAGCATCATCGGTTTTCTTCTGAACATACGATTCTAAATAAGGTAACGCAGCTTTATATTTTTCTTTTGATTGAGTCTCCTCTTTGGCGTCTTTGTTCCCTTTGTTAGCAATTTCATAATCTTTTGCGATCTTTGCGCCCCATTTTACGTAAGTAACGGCGAGGTTGTAGATTGCATTCTGGTATGCCGGATCAATATCAACAGCTTTCTTAAATTGTTCTGCTGCGCTTTCAAATTGATTATCTCCTAAAAGAAGCACGCCGTAGTTGTAACGGTAAAATTTATTTGCAGGTTCTGCTACAACACCGGCTTTGAAAGCATCGATAGCAATATCAACTTTATTCGCTGCAATGTAAGAATTCGATAAATAAAGTAAAATATCAGCGTCGTTTGGAAGAACTTTTTTTCCTTCCTCTAAAATGGTAATTGCTTTATTAAAATAATTTAACGCCGAGATACTATCCTCGGTCTCTTTCGTTTCTTCAAATTTAGTTCTCTCGGCAGCGCCTTTGTTGTAATAAATTTGACCAACGTATCTATACGCATCGGGAGATTTTTGTTTTTCAATGAGTTTCATAAAGTGAGGAATCGCGTCATCATACTTTTGCATGTTCATATAAATAAAAGCTATATTATTATGCGCAAATAATGAGTCGGGTTCCAATTTTATTGATTGCTCAAAAGCATAAATTGATTTGTTGTACTGAATGGTACTGCTGTCACGATTTGGTTGTTGTGCGGCTCTGTTAAAAAAAGCAACTCCTTTATTAAAGAAATTTGCCCAATGATATTTTCTTGCGTTGTTAATTTCTTTTTCATACTTTTTGCTCACTGCCAAAGATTTATCATAGCTGTCAATCATATTATCCATATCTTCTTTTTCAGCATAAACAGTTCCTAAAAGATAGAAACCTTCATCGCTTTTAGGATTTTTTGCAACTTCCTTGTTCAACGCCTCAACGGCTTTATCCCAATTTTTTTGTTGTATATAAAGCTTTGCGCTTGTTAGTTCAGTTGACGAGCATTGAAACCCGGTAAAAGTTAAAAAAGCCCCTAAAACAATCGCTGTAAAAATATTTACACGTTTCATTAATTCTCCATATTTAATTAATTGTCGGTTCAAACTTACTTATTTGGAGTTGTTAAGTCAAGCCTAAGAGAAAATTTCACATAAGTTTTATCAAAGTTGAATTGTTGATTTGTTGATTTGTTTAGTTGAGAAATCCAATTCAACCTTTCAACCGTTCAACAATGATGAAAGTTGAAGTTACTTCGTTGCTTTTACCTCGCAAAAAGGATATTTTTGAAATAAAAAAGAGGTGAATTTTGAACACTGAAGAAATTATTCGTTCTGTACCTAAAGTATTACTCCACGATCACCTAGACGGCGGATTAAGAGCGTCAACAATAATTGAACTTGCTAAAGAATTTAAACACACTAAACTCCCCACAGATAACCCGAAAGAACTTGGCGAATGGTTCCACCGCGGAGCAAACAAAGGAAATTTAGTTGAATATCTACAAGGATTTGAACATACCATTGCAGTAATGCAAACAAAGGAATCATTAAGCCGCATTGCTTACGAGATGATGGAAGACATGAAAAATGACGGCGTCTGCTACGTTGAAACCCGTTTCGCTCCGGTCTTTCACACATCAAAGGGTTTGCATTATGAAGATGTAGTTAACGCCGTTTTAGATGGATTGGAAAAAGGGAAAAAAGATTTTGGCGTCGGTTACGGATTAATCATCTGCGCAATGCGTAACATGAAAAATGCTCTTGAGTTTGCCGAACTTGCGGTAAACTATCGCAGTCGTGGAGTTGTTGGTTTTGACTTAGCCGGTGAAGAAGGCGGTTATCCTCCGAAGAAACACATCGAAGCTTTCCAGTTTTGCCAGCGAGAAAATTTTAATATTACGATTCATGCCGGTGAAGCATTTGGAAAAGAATCTATCTGGCAGGCTATCCAATGGTGCGGGGCGCACCGCATCGGGCACGGAACGAGAATTCTTGAAGACATCACCTTTGATAAAGATGGTAATTTTATTAGCATGGGCGATTTAGCGCAGTACATTCTCGATAAAAGAATTCCGATCGAGATCTGTCTTTTAAGCAATGTGCACACCGGCGCTATTGATAAACTTGAAAACCATCCGTTTGGTTATTTGAACAAACTAAAATTCCGGTTAACCATCAATACCGATGACCGCTTGATGAGCGATACTACGATGACAAAGGAATTTGTTTTGGCAACGGAACATTTTAATCTTTCGTTAGATGATGTTGAAAAGATCACTATCAACGCTATGAAATCAGCTTTCCTTCATCACGAAGAAAGACTTAAATATATTTACAACGTAATAAAACCTGGTTATCAAAAAATCAGAGAACAACTTCTATCACTAAAAAAGTAAGGCTAATGAAAAAACTACAGTTCAGAAACTACAATTTCGAGTTCAATAAAAACGATAAAAAACTTGTATTAAATATTTGTAAAACCGTTATCAAACAAACCGAGGGAGATCAGAAATATTTTGCCGAGGTAAAAGCGCTTTCTTCTATTCTTGAAAAAATTAAATCCGGTGATGAAACAATTAAATTGACAAAAGATGAATTTACCCGTTTCAGATTTCAACTTGAAGTGAACATCAAACACTTCAAAGATCAAATTAAAAAGGGATGGTTCTTTAAAAAATGGCTCTACAAATCCATTCTAATGCAGTATGAAATTTTATATGAAAATCATTTTAAGGATTAACCATGTCCGGACAAAGAATTATTAAAGCGCCGCGCGGGAAAGAACTTTCCTGCAAAAGCTGGATACAAGAAGCAGCATTGCGAATGCTAATGAACAATCTCGATCCTGAAGTTGCAGAAAATCCCGCCGAATTAATTGTTTACGGAGGCAAAGGAAAAGCCGCAAGAAGTTGGGAAGCATTCGACGCAATTGTAAATTCTTTGAGGCAATTAGAAAATGATGAAACGCTTCTTGTACAATCGGGTAAACCGGTTGGGATTTTCAAAACACATACAAACGCGCCTCGGGTAATCATTTCCAATTCGATGCTTGTTCCCCGCTGGGCAACGTGGGATGAATTTCGCAGGCTTGAAGCGCTTGGTTTAACGATGTACGGGCAAATGACTGCCGGAAGCTGGATTTACATCGGCACACAAGGAATTCTCCAGGGCACGTATGAAACATTTGCAGAGTGCGGGAGAAAATATTTTAATTCTGATTTAAGCGGAAAATTTTTACTCACCGCCGGTTTGGGCGGAATGGGCGGCGCTCAACCGCTTGCCGCAACAATGAACGGCGCAGCTTTCCTTGGAATTGATGTTGATAAAGCCCGTCTTCAAAAAAGAATTGATACCGGTTATCTTGATGTAATTTCGGAATCACTTGATGAAGCTCTTCAACTTGTTTTTGATGCGAAAAAAAATAGAAAGGCTTTGTCGGTTGGCTTGCTTGGAAATGCAGGAGAAATCCTTCCGCAAATTTTAAAACAAAATATCATCCCGGACATTTTAACCGATCAAACCTCTGCGCACGATACTTTAAATGGCTATGTTCCAATGGGAATGGATTTCGATTCGGCTTTAAAACTACGAAAAGAAAAACCACAAGAATATATTAAGCTATCTCAAGAAACAGTTGTCGTTCATTTAAAAGCAATGCTTGAATTTCAAAAACGCGGCGCAATAACTTTTGATTATGGAAATAATATCCGCGGTGAAGCAAAATCTAATGGAGTTGAAAACGCATTCGATATTCCGGGATTTGTACCGGAATTTATCCGCCCGTTATTCTGCGATGGCAAAGGTCCATTCCGGTGGGTTGCATTGAGTGGCGATCCAAATGATATTTTTGTAACCGATGAAGCCGTAAAAAAAACCTTTCCAGAAAATAAAGCTCTAATAAATTGGATTGATAAAGCGCAGAAGCTAATTCATTTTCAAGGATTGCCGGCACGAATTTGCTGGCTTGGTTATGGCGAACGAGCGTTGATGGGAAAAATTTTCAATCAGCTTGTTGCAGATGGAAAAGTTTCTGCGCCAATTGTAATCGGACGCGATCATCTCGATTGCGGTTCGGTCGCTTCACCATACCGCGAAACCGAAGCGATGAAAGACGGCAGCGATGCAATTGCAGACTGGCCCATACTTAATGCGATGCTTAATAGTATCGGCGGCGCAAGCTGGGTTTCTGTTCATCATGGCGGCGGTGTTGGTATAGGTAATTCAATTCATGCAGGAATGGTGGTTGTAGCAGACGGAACGAAAGAAGCGGAAGAACGATTGGAACGCGTTCTAACGTATGATCCCGGAATGGGAATCATTCGCCATGCAGATGCCGGATATGAAAGAGCAATTGAGAATGCAAAGAAGTTTAATGTGAAAATTCCGAGTTGATACAAATATTTGGAGACAATATGCATAGAGCGACAATTGATAAGACAATATTAAATTCTTTAGAGAAACTTTCGCCTGTAGATAAGTTGAAATTGGTAGATTTTCTCCTATTAAGTATTGATAAACCCAATCCTAAAATTGCAAAAGCATGGGAAGAAGAAGCAGAAGATCGACTTAAAGCTTTTGAAAGAGGTGAAATCAGAGCAGAACCATATGAAATATTTATGAAAAGATTTTCACAAGCATGAAGATCACCCTTCTTCAACCAGCACAGTTGGAAATTATTGAAGCGTTCGAATATTATGAGTATAGCACCAAGGGTTTGGGTTTCCAATTTCTAAATGAAATTGATCACTCAATTAATATGATAAGAAATTTTCCTGATCTTTGGATGAAATTAAATCCAAAATCAAAAATCAGAAAATGTGTAGTTAAAAAATTTCCTTACTGCATATATTATTCGTCGGACATTCATATTCTAACGATCATTGCTATTGCCCATTTTCATAGAAAGCCAATGTATTGGAAAGAGAGAATTAGTTAAGAATCGTTTTCGAGAATACTTTGGATGAATAAATTCGATTTTTGTTATAGAGTAACATCAAAATAAAAACAAACAGGGAGAACTAAAATGAAAGTATTAGTAGCGGATAAATTTCCGGAAAAGTACCTTTCGCAAATGAAAGCACTAGGACTCGAAGTAAATTACTCACCGCAATTAGTCGAAAATAATTTACACGAAGCAATTGCCGACACAGATATTCTTGTCGTCCGTTCAACAAAAGTGAATGCTGCTGCAATTGAAAAAGCAAATCTGCTGAATCTAATTATTCGCGCCGGAGCTGGCGTTAATAACATCGATATTGCTGCAACAAATAAAAAAGGAATTTATGTAGCCAACTGTCCGGGGATGAATTCCATCGCTGTTGCCGAATTGGCAATGGGATTGATACTCTCGCTTGACCGCCGGATTCCCGACAACGTTATGGATTTTAAGAACAGCGTTTGGAACAAAGGTGAATATTCCAAAGCTGAAGGTTTATTCGGCAAAAATTTGGCGCTGATTGGCGTTGGAAATATTGGAAAAGAAGTTGCAAAGCGGGCGCTCGCATTCGGAATGAATGTTTACGGAAAAGATATTTCCCGCATTGAAGGAGTTGCAATAAAAGATTTTTCCGAGATGGATAAAATTCTTCCAATGTGTGATGTTATTTCAATTCATCTTCCGTTAACGCCGCAAACAAGAGGTCTGTTTAATAAAGAAATGTTCGGGTATTTACATCCGAATACTTTATTGATCAACACGTCACGCGCGGAAATTATTGATGAAGAAGCGATGCTCGAAGCGATAAAAGAAAAAAATATCCGTGTTGCGTTAGATGTTTTCAAAGGTGAGCCGGAACAAAAATCGGGAGCGGTTACTTCCCCGCTTCAACTATCGAAAAATATTTACGTTACCCATCATATCGGCGCATCAACCGAACAAGCACAGAATGCCGTTGCGGCTGAAACCGTCCGTATTATTAAAGATTTTCTTAACAGCGGATTAATTGCTCATTGGGTGAACAAGGCAACGACAAATGAAGCAAGTTATCAATTGGTTGTAAAACACTTCGATAAACCGGGAGTGCTTTCTTCAATTTTTTCTGTGATCAAAGAGGAAGATGTTAATATTGAAGAGATCGAAAACATTATTTTTGACGGCGGGTTGATTGCAAGTTGTACTATGAAGTTGAAAGCGGGAATTTCTGCGGCGCGGCTTCAAAAAATTCAAGAAAACCAAAACGTACTAAGCGTTTCTTATATCGCTTTATAAAAAAAATTGAAGGACACCAAATTGGTGTCCTTCTTCCTCTAAACAAATTTAATGTCTATAATCTCTTTTATCATTCCATGATAATAAGGAAGACGAGTTAGTTGTGCTATTCCATCAAGATCCATGCTGTCAAACTCAAATACAAAAGAAGAAAATTCCTGTCTGATTTTATCTTTCATATCCCCGGAATAGTCCAACAAAGAAATAAACGGAAGAACGGAATCATAATATTTCGGAATGAGAGAGGCAAACAAACTGTTAAAGTCTTCAATACTCTTCT
>JAVHOS010000193.1:11435-39750 GCA_036170205.1 Ignavibacteriaceae bacterium
TAATATTTCGGAATGAGAGAGGCAAACAAACTGTTAAAGTCTTCAATACTCTTCTTCTTTTTTGAAGCAAAAACAAAATTTACAAACGGAGCAGATAGTATCTCAATTGCTTCATCAGCAAAACTTACTCCGTTTAAACATTTTTCGTTTACAAAATTATTATCCCCAACAACTAGCAAGGGTGTTTCGGAACTAATTTCATTAGTTGATTGAAGTGAAATTTTTACTTGCTGATCGTAGAGCTCTGCAAATAATATTTTACAGAGAATTGCTTCATTTGATGAAACATCTCCCGTGAGACTTACTTCGGTAATTTTTTTTTGATCTGGATTCGCCGGATAATAGAAATATGCGTTACAGAATTCACTCTCGAACGAAATGCCGCCAAGTTTTGAAATGTACAAATCTTCGTGTTTAAGTATATCTAATGTGGGAATCAATCCAATCGCATTTTTTTCTATTAACAACGCTGGGGTGATCCGGGCAGAAGGTAAAAATGAGATTTCTTTTTTATCTTCTTCAGAAAATGAATTGGCTAAAAACCGGGCAAAGAGATTATCGGGGAACAGATACTTCATATAAGAAAAAAGCCGCCAAACGGCGGCTTGTCGTTTTATTATTAATTCTTTTTAGATTTAATTCTTGCAGCTTTACCGGAAAGCTCACGAAGGTAAAATAATTTTGCTCTTCGCACATCGCCTTCTTTAAGAAGTTCTATCTTTGCAATTTTGGGTGAGTAGAAAGGGAATATTCTTTCAACACCAACACCGCTTGTTACTTTTCTTACTGTAAATGTTTTATTTTCCTGACCACCGCGAATGCTGATAACATCTCCTTCAAAAGCCTGAATTCTTTCCTTATCGCCTTCGATTACTCTGACATGCACTTTAACGTGGTCGCCTGACCGAAAATTCGGCATCTCAATTTTGGGTTGTTGTTCTGACAACAATTCATGTAAACTAATCATGATTTACTCCGCTAATTTATTTTTTTTCCATTTTTCTGTTACTAATTTTGATTGTTCTTCGCGCCACTTTTGTACCGCTTGATGATTTCCACTTAATAAAACATCGGGGACTTTCATTCCTTTGAATTCCGCCGGACGGGTGTAATTTGGAGCAGAAAGATTTTCTCCATCCTGGAAAGAATCATTCAGTGCAGACAAACTATCGTTGAGCACACCGGGAATCAATCGAATAATTGCATCAACCATAAGCAAAATAGGAAGTTCGCCTCCGGTTAAAACAAAATCGCCAATGGAGATTTCATCTGTTGCAAATTTTTCACGCACACGATCATCAATACCTTTGTAGTGCCCGGCAAGAAAAATAATATTCTTGCAAAGAGAAAAATCGTTCGCAACTTTTTGCGTAAACAACTTCCCTTTTGGCGATGTCAATACGATTTTATCGTATGTTCGTTCGGCAGTAAGTTTTTCAAGTATAGCAAAGAACGGTTCGGGTTTAAGAAGCATTCCCGCTTCGCCTCCGAACGGTTTATCATCAATTATTCTATGTTTATCAAATGCATAATCACGAAGATTATGAACGTGTATTTCTACTTTTTGTTTGTTTTGTGCTCTTTTAAGGATACTTGTATTTAAAGGACTTTGCAGTAATTCAGGTACGGCAGAAATAATATCAATTCTCATCATCCTCGAAATAACTCTTCTCAACTTTTAAGTAAAGTTTCTTATCCTTTTTATCAAACCTATCAATAATCTCTTTTAATGCCGGAACTAATAATTCATTTCCGTCTTCATCCTCAAGCACATACACATCATTACCTGGAAGTGAGAGCACATCTACTATTCTTCCAAGTAGAACATCCTTAGCAAAAACTTTACTGTTCTCTAAATCAACAATTAGAAAACTAAATTCTTGATCGGGCTCGTTTTCATTCTTTTCTAAATAAACATCTTTCTCAAGAAGAATTGTGCTGGCTTCTTTAGAGTTGAATCCTTCAAATGAGAGAACTAAAAACTTTCCGCTGAATTTAGCTGATCGAACATTTAATTTTTTTTTGTTCCCGAAAAAATCTACGAAACAAAAATTCATAGAATCAACTTCTTCCAGAGTATCGGCAAAGATTTTTACTTTAACGTCACCGCTCATTCCGTGAACAGAAATAATTTTTCCAAGAAGAGAAAACCCTATCAAACCAGTTTAGTCTTCAATATCTAAAATTGCTCTTTTCCCCTGCTTAGCAGCAACTGCCGTAAGCAAGGTTCTCATAGCGAGGGCTGTCCTACCTTTTTTACCGATCACTTTACCGATGTCATTTGATCCAACTTTCAAGGAAAAAACTATTTTTTTCTCCTCGTTCACTTTTTCCTGAATAACAACAGCCTCAGGGTTATCGACGAGATGTTTGGCTATGAATTCGACGAACTCTTTCATGGAAGAATCTCCTAAATTAGAGCCGGGAGCTTTTAGAATTAAGTAAAAAAGGTCGAACCGATCGCTAGGATTTAAGCAGGCTGTTCAACTTTTTCTTCAGAAGCAGCGCCCTTTACTTCTGTTGCACTGGTTTCTTTTTTCTTCTCTTTTTTTGCAGCTTTCCTTTCAGAGGAAGCTTCTTTAAGCTTATTCCAGTTTTCCATAGCGGCGGCAACTTCTTCCGGTTGGGCTCCGCGTTTAATCAATTCTTGTTTTAAGGTAATCCCTTTAGAACGAAGGAGGCTTTTTACCGTATCAGTTGGTTGAGCGCCAACGCCTAACCAGTAAAGTGCGCGGTCTTCATTAATATCAATAGAAAGCGGATTCGCTTTCGGGTTGTAAAGACCAATTGCCTCTAAAAATTTTCCATCTCTTGGTGAACGAGAGTCAGCCGCGACAACTTTGTAAATTGGTTGTCTCTTCTTTCCCATTCTGCGTAATCTTAACTTAACTGCCAAATTATATATTCTCCAAATTAATCACTTTTCTTAATTAAAATTAAAACTTTTCTTGTTAAAAACCGAATTTAAAAAGCCTTTTTGCTTCATTCTTCCTATCATTGTTTGCATTTCCTGGAATTGCTTAATTAATCGGTTTACCTCCTGGATCGATGTTCCGCTTCCGATAGCTATTCTTTTCCGTCGACTTCCGTTAAGAACTTTCGGCGTTTTTCGCTCTTCTTTGGTCATAGAGCCGATTATTGCCTCAATTCTCACTAAAGCTTTGTCGTCAATTTTGGCATCTTTCATCATCGCGGGGTTTAAACCGGGAACCATTGCCATAATTGATGAGAGCGAGCCCATTTTTTTGATCATTTTAATTTGATCCCGGAAATCTTCAAAATCAAATTTATTTTTCTGAAGTTTCTCTTCGAGCCTTGCCGAATCTTTTTCATCGAATACTTCCTGAGCTTTTTCAACAAGAGAAACCACATCGCCTTTGCCTAAGATTCTTGAAGCGAGCCGATCGGGATAAAAATTTTCGATGGCATTTAATTTTTCACCGTTCGAGATAAATTTTATCGGTTCGCCGACTACCGCACGGATAGAAAGGGCGCATCCACCTCTTGAATCGCCATCAAGTTTTGTAAGAACAATTCCCGTGAAATTTACTTTTTCGTGAAAAGCCTTTGCCGAGTTTACTGCATCCTGTCCGGTCATTGAATCAACAACAAATAAAGTTTCAGTCGGTTTAACAAGTTCTTTAATATCTGATATTTCTTGCATCAACGTTTCATCAACATGAAGACGACCGGCTGTATCAATGATAACCGTATCGTGTCCATTTTGCTTCGCAAAGATCAATGCTTCTTGCGAGATCTTTCTTGCGTCCTTTTCTTCGAGAGAAAAAACCGGAACTGAAATAGATTTTCCAAGTTGTTTCAATTGTTCGATTGCCGCAGGACGATAAATATCCGCCGCTACAAGTAGTGGTTTTCTATTCAACTGTTTCATTTTGCCGGCAAGTTTACCGGAAAAAGTAGTTTTACCGGAACCCTGTAATCCTACCATTAAAATAATCGTGGGACCCGTGGGGTTGATTTCCAATTCGCTATTCTTTGCGCCGAGTAAAAGAGTTAATTCATCATAGATAATTTTTGTAATCAACTGCCCCGGAGTAATTGAAACAAGGACTTCTTGTCCTAACGCTTTTACAGAAACTTTTTCAATAAACTCTTTAGCAACTTTGTAATTAACGTCTGCATCCAAAAGAACACGGCGAATTTCACGCAACGTCTCGGAGACATTCTTCTCTGTAATTTTTCCTTGCCCGCGAACTTTTTTTAAGGCAAGTTCTAATTTTGCACTAAGGTCTTCAAGCATAAGGTTTAGGCTGACTTCGAGGCGTTGGCACCGGAAACAACCTCAAGAATTTCTTTGGTAATTGCCGCCTGGCGCGCTTTGTTATAGGTGATTTTTAACGACCTGATTAAATCTTTTGCATTGGTAGAGGCATTATCCATCGCGGTCATTCTTGCCCCAAATTCAGATGCGTTTGATTCCAACAAGATCCGCCACATTTGACTCTGCAAATGTTTTGGGAGTAAAGAATCAATAATTTCTTTTTGCCCCGGCTCAAAAATATAATCGATAGAAACGTGTTTTGTTTTTTCAGTACCGCCAAGGGAAATTGGTAAATATTGTTCGCGAACAATTTCCTGACGGACTACAGATTTAAATTCATTGTACACAACAACAACCTTATCAAACTCACCGTTTAAGTAAGGGGAAATCATTTGTTCCGAAATAGATAAGGCATCAGTAAATTTTAAATGTCCGAAGACACCAACTGCATTCCCGGCAATCGAGTAATCTCTTTTTCTAAAAAAGTCAAAACCTTTTTTGCCGATACAAAACAAAGAATATTCTAACTGCTGCGGGATCAAATCTTCTTCAATCAACCGGACAGCTTCTTTAAGAATGTTAGTATTGAACGCTCCGCACAAACCTCTATCCGACGTAAGTACAACAACGAGTACTTTTTTCGTTTGTCGATTGAGCAATAACTCATGCGTTCCGCTTAACTCATCTGTTAAAAGATGATTGACTAAACCGGAAATTTTTCTTGCGTATGGACGAGCGCTAATAACATTCTCTTGAGCACGGCGTAGTTTAGCAGCCGCAACCATCTTCATTGCTTTGGTGATCTGCTCGGTGTTTTGAACACCTTTAATTCTTCGCCGTATATCTCTAAGGGTTGCCATTAGTTATACACTCTTTTTGAATGTTTGAGTAAATTCAACCACAGCTTTCTTTAATGAAGCAACTGTGTCGTCTTTAAGTTCTTTTGTTTCTCTAATTGATTTAAATATTTCCGGATATTTCACTTCTATAAATTCGAGCAATTCTTTTTCAAATCGTTTTACATCAGGAAGAGGAATTTCATCAAGGTACCCATTTGTTCCAACAAAAATACTAACTACTTGTTTTTCAACCGGAACCGGAACGTATTGCCCTTGCTTCAACAACTCAACTAATCTCGAACCGCGTGTCAAAATTTTTTTAGTTGAAGCATCAAGATCGGAACCGAATTTTGCAAATGCTTCAAGTTCACGGTATTGAGCTAAGTCAAGCTTCAAACTTCCGGCAACCTTTTTCATCGCTTTAATTTGTGCGTTACCACCAACGCGGGAAACTGAAATACCTACGTTAATAGCGGGGCGAACGCCTGCATTAAATAAATTCGATTCAAGATAAATCTGCCCGTCTGTAATTGAAATTACGTTCGTCGGGATGTAGGCAGATACGTCACCCTGTTGTGTTTCGATAACCGGTAAAGCTGTTAAACTTCCACCGCCAAGGTCTTCGCTTAATTTTGAAGCTCTTTCCAATAAACGTGAATGGAGATAAAAAACGTCCCCAGGATAAGCTTCACGTCCCGGAGGTCTTCTCAACAATAACGAAAGTTCTCTGTAAGCAACCGCTTGTTTTGAAAGATCATCATAAATTACAAGTGCATGTTTTCCGTTATCTCTAAAAAATTCTCCCAACGTTGCGCCTGCATATGGAGCAATAAATTGAAGCGGAGCCGGATCAGATGCCGATGCGGCAATTACGGTTGAATATTCCATTGCGCCGTTCTCTTGAAGTTTTGCAACTACTTGAGCAACAGTCGAATTTTTTTGTCCGATTGCAACGTAAATACAAAATACCGGATTAACGCCTAAGTTTTTTGCTTCTTCTGTATGAGTAAATTTTTGATTGATTATTGCATCAATAGCAACGGCTGTTTTACCGGTTTGGCGATCACCGATAATTAATTCTCTTTGCCCGCGTCCAATTGGGATCATCGCATCAACAGCGGCAATACCGGTTTGAAGCGGTTCTTTAACCGGTTGGCGTTGAATAACACCTAAGGCTTTACGTTCCATCGGTAAAAACTGATCGGTATTGATTGGACCTTTTCCATCAAGAGGAGTTCCCAAAGGAGTGATAACGCGTCCGAGCATTGCATTGCCAACAGGCATGGAAGCAACTCTCCCGGTGCGTTTAACTTGATCGCCTTCTTTTACTAATGAAGATTCACCAAACAACACGCAGCCAACGCTGTCTTCTTCGAGGTTTAATACCATACCGAAAACATCATTCGGAAATTCAACAAGCTCGCTTGCCATAACTTTTGATAAACCATAAACGCGTGCAATACCGTCACCAACTTGCAACACGGTTCCGAAGTCATAAACATCAACCTCGTTTTGATATCCTGAAATCTGTTTCCGTATTATCGCTGTTATTTCATCGGGTTTTAAATCTACCATAATAATTTTCCTTTAGAATTCACCTTAGGCGAATCATTAGTTTAATGAAGGTCCGCCGAATTTTAATTGAGTTTTTATTAGCGCCAATTGATGTTGAAGCGAAGCATCATAAATTTGGTCTTTGCATTTTGCAACGAATCCACCGATAAGTCGTTCATCAACTGCGAGTGTAAAAAGGACTTTTTTGTTTAGAATTTTTTCAAATGCAGTTTTGATCGGTTCAAGTTCCTGGCTGCTTAACGGATAAGAAGTAGTTAATGCAACGGGAACAATTCCAAGCGCTTCATTTTTATATTCTACGAAAGATAAAAGAACTTCTTCAAGAACATTCTCTCTCCCTTTGCGAATCATAAGTGAAACAAATTCAAAGAATTCGTTTGAAACTCGTTCTTTAAAAAGAGAAGAAAACACTGCGGCTTTATCTTTTGCTTTGATAATTGGATTTTTAAAAAATCTCTTCACTTCATCGGTTTGCCCGAATGCGTGAAGAACTGCATCCACATCTTTTGAAAAAGTTTGTAATGCGTTTCTTTCTTCTGCAAAATCGAGAAGACTCTTTGCATATTTTACGGCAACTTTATTTACTGCCATAGTTAGTTCTTTTGAATTTCATCAATATATTTTTTAATCATTTCGGCATTCGCGTTCTTATCAACACTTTGCTTTAATATTTTTTCTGCAATTGAAAGAGAAAGATCGGCAACTTGATTTTTAAGATCGGCAAATGCTTCAAGTTTTTTTCGATCAATTTCTTGAGAAGCGTTTTCAATCAATTTTTGAGATTGTGCTTTGCTTTCTTCGAGTAACTGTGTTTTAAGTTTTTCACCATAAACACGGCTCTGCTCAACAATTTTTTTAGCTTCATCTTCGGCAAGAAGAAGCTGTTTTTTGTTGTCTTCAATCATCTGCTTTGCTTCTTCGTTAGCTTTTTCAGCCATCTGAAGAGAATCTTTAATTTTTTGTTCTCTTTCGTCTAAGGCTGCAAGGATTGGTTTCCATGCAAACTTTTTCAGAATGAAA
Organism: Ignavibacteriaceae bacterium; assembly: GCA_036170205.1. GTDB lineage: Bacteria > Bacteroidota > Ignavibacteria > Ignavibacteriales > Ignavibacteriaceae > UBA1563. Next base: position 19,152 of record JAVHOS010000193.1, read on the forward strand.
AGCAAAATTAAAAAAGTTAAGACTGTCCAGAATGCTAAACCGGGATTAACCGAAAGCAAACCGCCGCTGCCACCTTCTTCGCTTGAGGCAAACAATGCCGAAAGGGCAAGTAATGAAAAACCAAACATAATTAAACCTTTAACTTTATACTTAAAGAAATGATCACTTCCCGATAACTATCAGGATTCGAGTTCGGTTATTATTTACCGGCAAGAATAAAGCAAATAACGAGTGCGAATAAAGAAATACCTTCGATAAGCGCAGCAGCGATAATCATGGATGTTCTAATGTTTCCGGCAGCTTCAGGTTGTCTTCCGCTTGCGTCCATTGCTGATGCGGCTAATTTTCCGATTCCGAGCGCACCGCCGATAATGGTCATTCCGGCGCCGATACCTGCTGCTAAAAGTGCTATACTACCTGTCATTGTGTTTCTCCTTTAGTTAAATAAATTATTTAATGATCTTGATGATACGCCATGCCGATAAACAAAGATGAAAGCATGGTGAAAATAAATGCTTGAAGCAGTGCTACCAAAATTTCAAGCAAGTAAATAAAGAGCGCCATTCCAATTGAAACAGGCGCGACTAAATATGAATGTAAAACAAAAATTAAACTGATCAACGCATAAATTACAATATGCCCGGCGGTCATATTCGCAAAAAGACGAATCGCCAAGGCAAAGGGTTTTGTGAATAATCCGAGTATTTCTACCACAAGCATGATGGGTAATAAAAAGACCGGCACGCCGTGAGGAATTAAACCTTTAAAATATCCGAAGGCTCCGTTTTTACTAATCCCGGCTATTTGAATCATAAAGAAAGAAAAAATTGCCAAAACTGAGGTTACGGTAATGTTGCTTGTAACAGTGGCGGAGTAAGGAAGTAAACCGAGGAAATTGCTGAGAAGAATAAAGAAGAATGCCGTTAACAAGTATGGTAAGAATTTTTCATATCCTTTACCAATGGTCGGTTTAGCAATTTCATCGCGGACAAATTCAATTAATATTTCAAACAAAGTTCCGGCGCCTTTAGGTACAAGAGATTTTTTGTACGATCTCGAAACCCGAATCATTAAAAAAACCAACAGAGCAGCCGATATCCACAAGAATAAAACATGTTTGGTGATTGATAGATCAAGTCCAAAAAGATGAATTTGTGGTAAACTAATAGAGCCGAACGGAGTGAAATCCAACTTGTCGCTATCCATAATATGATGCATGATCCAATCGCTTCCGGAACCTCCGTGAGCAGTTGAATCTTGTTTCAAGGTATCGATAATCGCCGTTGTATGCTGTTCGCTCATGTTTTTTTATCGGTAATTAGAGTCTTTTGTCTCACCAGAATGAAAATTTCAGCGGTGAGAAAGTAAAAGTAAAATAAAAAGATGTCAAATATAAAATATTTTTGGTTAATCTTCAAGAAATGGAGGAAGAGAAAAACCATTCCTAATATATAAGCCATTCGGAAAAGCATTCCTCCTAAAACAATAAGGAGGAAAACTTGCTCATTTTTTTGTAGTGACCACAATATTGCCGAGAATCCTATTGCAAAATTAGGAAGAACTATAATTTGCGCCAATAGCAAAGGAAGAAAAAAATCAAAATTTATTAATTTTAGTAAATAGGCTAATAGCAAGACAAAAATGATAAAAAAATCGATTACAATCGAAAGAAAAAACCATTTATTTTTTCTTAACATCCTGTTTCTTGCCTAATTCAATCACTGTTTTAATAAGATTGTAGGTCCCCGCAAAGCCACCGAAAAGTCCAAGAACAACTGTGAACCAAGGAGCTGTATTAAGTTTAACATCTAACCATGAGCCGGCTAATATCAACAATACAATTGTTGCTGCAAACTGAAATCCCAGACCAAGATAAGGTCCGGCATCTTTGAACGATTTTTCAACACCATTTCCCGGTTCAACTGTTTTTTTCATTTTTTTCCATTGAACTTCTCCCTTCAAAATGGGCTCCCTCTTCAACGACTAAAATATTAGCGAAGAGGTCTCCAACAAGAAGAGAGTTTTTTTCGAGAATTACTTTTCCGGAAGCATGAACAGACCCAAATACTTTCCCACCTAAAGTAACATTAACGGCTTTTACTTCGCCATTAATTTCTGCACCGGCTCCAAGTACAACATTTCCTCCTGCCGCAACATCTCCTTTTATAATTCCATCTACCCGTAAACTTCCATCCGTTGAAAAACTTCCGTTTACAACAGCTTTAAGATTTATGATACTTAAATTTTCTAAACTTGTATCGCTTGAAACAAACTTCATTTTTTTCTCCTAAAAATTTGCAAATATTTTTTCCGGATCAACAACAATTCCATTCTTCCAAATCTCGAAATGAAGATGCGGACCGGTGGTAAGTTTTCCAGTATTCCCCGACAGTGCTATTACTTCACCCTGTGTAACAAAGTCGCGCGTATTCTTTAGCAACTGATTACAGTGCTTATACACAGTAATATAATCATCTGAATGAGCTATGATAATCATATAACCGTCGTTCACGGTAAAGTCCGCAAAAACAATATATCCATTTGCCGAAGCATAAACCGGAGTTCCAATTTTAAGAGAAAAATCAGTTCCGAAATGTCCCTTTTTCGCAGAAAATTCTCTACTTACAAAGCCGTTCACAGGTTTGCGAAAAACCAACGGTTGAGAAGTTTGAACCAGGAAGAGATCAGAAAACACTGCCCAAACACTTCCTCCGATCTTTTTTCCATCGCTCGCAGGTTTTGAGATTAAAGAAGAATCACCAAGGTAAATGGCATTCTTCAAATTTTGATTCGTCCTTTTCAACTTCTCAATTTCGATTACTAACATATTTATTTTTTCATTCAGCGGTTGAAATTCATCATAACCTTTCACTCTTGCACTATCGCTTTCTTGCAGTAGCAGATACTTTGCAGGAGTAAAAGTGTAGAAAAGTGAAATGATTAAAAATAGTACGACGGTGTACGAGAGAATTGCAAACAGTAAAAGTTGTCCGGTAACTGTTTTATTCTTGACTATAGACTGATTAGAATTTGGAAGTACTACTACTGAAAATCCATATTTTTTTAACAGAGATTTTAATTTTTGCATAAGTTTCTTACAACACTTTGTTACAATAATGTATCAATTTTTTCTAATACTAATTCTGGCATCAGCTTTTGTCCACAATCGAAATGTGAAAGTGGACAAGATTCATAACCATGGATTCCACATGGTTTGCAAAGCAGCTGGTTAAAACTGATCGTTCCGCTTATCGAATTATACGGAGCAAAACCAAAATCCGGAACCGTTGAACAATAAATTGTTAACACAGGAATATCGGCAGCCATCCCGAAGTGCGTTGGAGCGCTATCGTTAGTTATTAACAAATTGCACTTAGTCAGCAGATAAATTGTTTCGACAAGAGAATATTTCCCTGAGATGTTTTTACAATTTTCGTCAACGGATGACATGATTTCTTCATTCAATTTATATTCCGAATCAGAACCGATAAGCAAAATTAAATAATTTTTATTTATAAGTGCACGCGTAATTCCTATAAAGTGTTTTACCGGATATCGTTTTGTTTCCCAAACGCTTCCAGGCGCTATGGCTACAATTTTTTTATCCTTTGCAATTGATGATATTAATGAATCGACATTCATCTTTGCAGCATCTGAGAATTGCAGCTTAGGTAGATACGACAAATACTTTTCCGAATTACTTGTTGAAACAAGAGAAATATTTCTTGATGCTTCAGGCAATTCATACTGATAATCAACAAGATGTTTATAAACAATCGGGAAACTTGAATTACTAAAACCTACCGACTCTTTTATTCCCGAAAACAAAACGAGAAGAGAAGTCCGCAGCGAACGATGAGGTGCAACAATATAAGAATAGCCTTTGTTGCCCAACATTCGTGCGAAAGAAAGAAGAGCTTTGAACCCTTTATGAGTATTTCTTTTATCGTAAACAATTACTTCGTTAACAAACGGCGATGCTTGAAATATTTCTGCAGCGTTCGGAATTGTTACGACATCAATTATTGCATCGGGATTGTTTATGGCAAGCACTTCAAGCATTGGCAGTGTTAAAACTGCATCACCTATAAAAGCTGTCTGTACAACAACTATTTTTTGTTGATTTAGAATTTCCATCTGTCATGCATCCACAACCATTGTTCGGGCGCGGCTTTTATTGCTTCTTCCAAAATTTTTGTATGCCTTTGACTGATCTCAAGAATTTTTTCTTCTTCATTTGCAGGAAGTTCCGCAACGGATACTTCTACAAATTTTATTGTATACTTTAAATTTGATTCTCTTTTCATCAAAGCAAAAATAATCGGCGCCCCGGTTTTAACCGCTAAAGATGCTGGTCCGCTAAAGCAAGTTGACATTCTTCCAAAAAAATTAACACGCTGACTTTCTTTTGGCGCCCGCTGATCAGCGGCTAATAAAACTATATTTTTATCCAACAATTCTTTGTAGAAATTCCGGACTGAAATACCGAGCGTGATCATTCTGTTTCCCCATTTTGATCTCTGTGTAACCATCCAATCGCTAACTAAAGTATTCCGCTGTTCTTTCATAATGACCCCAAAAGACACGCCTATTTTTTTCGAAACCGCAAGTGTTGCATACTCCCAATTAGCAGAATGTGAAATAAGAAGAATGACTCCTTTTTTTTCTGCATATCTTTTTTCAAGCAATTGGAAATTATCCCAGTTAAAATATTGCTCAATATCCTCTTCACTTAAAATCGGCATGCAAAGAATTTCGATTAATGTAGTCGCTAAACTTTGGTAACACTCAAATGTGGTGCGGTCTATTTTGGATTTATCAAATTGCGGGAAAGCTAAGGAAATATTTTTTTTAACTACATTTTTACGAATGGGGATAAGATAATAAAAAAGTAAAGCGAGTGGATAGGAAAAACTTCTTGAAAGTTTAAGTCCTAGCAAACAAAAAAGTTTACTGAACGATTGAAACAGAAAATATTCTAAATGGTTTTTCAAACTGTAAGTTTTTGTTTTATAGTAAATGGTTTTGAAATTGCTTGTTGCAATATAATCTCTAAACAATTTTAGAGCAAAATTAATTGATGTTCGTTCCACTTCCTTTTCTCTGTAGCCTTTAAAATAAGAAAGGCTGGCAAAACCAGCCTTTCTTTATTAAATAAAGATCAATTAAAAACCAAGAGATAATGCAACGATATGATTTCCACTAAAATACTTTACATAGCGATAAGCATAATCAACTGTAAGCGCTACACCTGAAAGGTTATAATGAATTCCAGCTCCAGCGGTAAAACCGTAGAGATAGTTATTACTTGATACCTGAGGAGCTCCTTGATATCCAACTCTTGCAAAAAACATTTTGTTGTAACCATATTCTGCACCAAGTTTATATTCATCACCTGAATAATTATTGGTTTGATAAGCACCTGAAAATTGAAGTGCATTAATTTCACCAACATTCATTTTATAGCCAAGTCCCATTTCGAAGGATGATGGAAGATCAAATGGAGCAGATTCAATCTTGTAATACTGAGGAGGACGGTTTTGCCCTTGAGCATCAGCTAAAACAAGAAGACCTGAACCGCCGTATTGCATTTGAGGTCCAACATTCTTCATTACGATACCCATGCTCAATCCTTCAATATCGCCCATGGTTTCATAAATAACACCGGCATTGAAGGCAATTCCAGAAGTGTTAACATCACCAAGAGTTTCCATAACCATATTTGCCGTAAGACCAACTGAAATTCTATCGGTCAATTGACGTGAATATGAAAGCCCCGCAGTTAACATTTGCGGAGAGAAAGTAGCGCCCGTTCCGTCAGGATTTAAGGTCGTTGTTTCCATAATATCTCCAATCGAGAGCGATTTGAGACCTAAAGAAATAACTCCAAAACCTTCAAAATTAGCCGACACCGCTCCATACTCAACTCCTATATCTGCAATATAAGACATATGAGAGAATATAACATCGGTAGAACTGCTCATTCTAGCAGCTCCGGCAGGATTCCAAAAGATTGATTCTACACCGTAAGATGTAGCAATGTTCGATTCACCCATCGCAATACCACGAGGACCAACCGGTATTAAGAGCTGGGTAGCTCCGCCAGTACCTGTTCTGTTTCCACCACCGGCGTATACATCAAGTGTAAACTGGAAGGCAAAAACAATTATTAATAACCTAACTAAACTTTTCATTTTTACTCCTATACTTTTAAGCTTTGTTTCATTTAGAATCTGTCAAGAATTTGTTTTTCTTGAATTACAGCTACTTTAAGAATTTTTGTTTTACCTAGTTCAGGCAAGTCTATGTAAACGATGTACAATCCGCTTGCAACCGGCAGACCGGCTTCGTTAGCCAGATCCCAACGCTGGAATTGACCTGTAGTGACTTTCTCGATCGTCTTTACATTAACACCGGCAAGGTTAAAGATTCTTATTGTTGCTTTTGTAGGAAGATGACTAAATGTAACAAATCGGTTATACTTGTTCAACTCTTCCGAGTTTACACCATAGTATGGATTTGGAAATACGTTAATTTTATCTACTTGCGTTTCTGCGAGAGATTTAGAGTATGACGAACCTTTTGTACTAAATTTGTACTTGTCTCCGCCACTAACAAATGGATTATCATATGATAATGTTAAAACATCACCAACATGATAATTCGTACCGTAAAAGACAACTGTCCAGGTAGCCGAATCACGAAGAGCGCCGGTTAAAGGTGTCGTTGCATTATAATCTGAATTAACGATTATAGAATACATTCTACTGTTCTTATTCCAAGCGAAGAACGGACTCGCCGTAGCTGCTTGTTCACGATCTCTAAACATTAAATTAACTTGCTTCTTTGTGTCTTTGTTCCAAACCTCAAAAGGAATTCTTACTAAGAACGGAGCAGTTGTACCCGGGTTGGGATTAAGCGGATGGTTCTTAATCGAATTAGAATTCAATCCTGAGAAAATGGTAGCTAAAGATCCTGTACCATCTTTTATTTTAATGATTGTTTGAGTGCCAACTACAACGGTATCCCAAACACCTGTAAATCTTAATTCATAATCTTGTTGAAGTTGTGATACTTCGGTAGTACCATAACCCCAATCATCTTTTGCCCAACTGGTCGGGAAACCATAGATTGTGTAATTATTTATAACTATTCTCGTGGAGGAAGCGGATGTACCGCCTACAACCAAGGTAGATGCACTGCCGGTGTTAAGTGTTGTTTTATCTGCATTTAAAACCACTGGAGCATCAAAACCACCACTTGTTGGTCCCACCTGGAAACCATCTATAATAGGGTAGGCAGATGTAGTTGATTTTGATCTGATGTCGTCACGTGGCGGGAAATTATTTATAGTTAAATATCCAGTTGGATCAGATTTATCTACAACAGATCCTTGATGTTCAAGAACTGCCAATCCGGTTGTAACATCCTTTACGTTCCAGTATTTGGCTGTTCGTTTACTCGTTCCGATTGAAGCAATGGTATCGGTGCCTGACGCATCAATTGGTCCACCGCCATATCCGTCATCGAATACAACCCAATTAATTATTGCTGGAAGGCTTAAAGAACCAACAACAACGCTAAATTCTTCACCCCCTGCAAAAGGTCCATTTCCCGTATAAGGATGACTTGTATCACCAAAAACAACTGTATTGCCAATTATTACAGGATCTATTGTGCCATTACCAGCGGCAAAGCTCGGTGCACTTTTAATTGAAGTTCCAACCGGGAAAGTTATGGTGATACCATCTGCATAATCAAAATCAATTGATTCTAAATTTAGTAGAAAGTGTAGTTCTACTTCAGGCGCACCGGTAGGCCCATGAACAGCGGCAGCATCAATTGTAGTACCTGAAAGAGTATCGGGATGATTTACACTGAATCTTCGAGATACTTTACTACCAGCTACCCAATCACCACTTTGGTTTCTTATTTCTTGGCGATCCGTAAAAAAGACTTCATAATCGTGGCCTTTTGTTACAGTAGGGTCAATAACCTTAGCCGAGAATTTACCATCAGCTAATCCGGCACTATGGTCAATCGGCAATGATTCATCAGGTGTTGCCTCGTATGTTACTCCAGGATCAGGAGTATGAGGAATTACAGTCATAATTTGCAACGGATTTTCCAAATTATTTGGTACTTCAGTTTCATCCGGGCTGTAACTGTATGAAGTAACAGCATAATAATATTTGATACCATTAATTAGAGGTGTTTGGTTTATGTAGTCCTTATCAAGAGTAATAGATCTATAAACGCCATAGTTAGTGCCATATTGAGCTGGAACTTTAATTTCGACACCACTTAAAGGATCAATGACTTTATCAAGAACTGTTGCAATATCATCAACAATATCGTAAGTGGCTATTCTTACACCAGCTTCTTTTGTGGAAGATGCTGATGGAAGTTGATAGACATTATAACCTTGGAATGTAAAGGTTTTGTTTTTATTGTTTTCTGTAGCAGCAACCGCAGAAAGATTGGAACCCCAATCTAATACAATAGTTTTGTCCAAACTCTTTGCAGTAACTTCCGGTGCTGGAGGAGCATCCGGTAATTTGAAAAACATTTCATAAGCTTCCTGAGCTTTAGCGTCAGCAATTTTGAGAGCAGTGATCGCTTTAAGATTATCTGATCCAGGTGTTGCCCCGGCGATAATTTCAGCAACTACAACTTCTTGAGTATCACCAGGCGCCATATTAAATGGACCGGAGGCGCTTCCTTGACGTCTATCGCCAGCGGGTAACTGAACTCCATCCAACCAACCAGTTCCTTTAACAGGATCACCACTAAGTGCGTAAGTAGTCGGTGCACCAGTAGTGAGGTTTGTGAATGTTGCACCGGAGATACCAAATTTACCCTGGAAAAAATTGTAAAACTGACGGTAGCCATCGGCTGTACCGGACGTTCCTTGAGGTGGATCTCCGATATTAGCATCGCCATTTGCAAAATAATACGCTGCTGTCATGGGTAAATTAATTTTACCAGGACCAACTTTCGCGCCATTAAATATACCATAATCTGTAGCGTCATCAATTCCGTTTTTGTTCTTATCTTCTCCGGCAACACCATTTACTAATGGTCCCTGGAAAAAATCAAAACCTACTGCCGGAGGAGGAAGCGGGGTATAAGTTGCATCTGTTCCTTTTGCATTGTAACAATATTGCAGACTTAATACAGTATCAACGCCAACAAAATCATCACCGGCATCACCAAGGTCAACATCAGACCACATTGAAACATACATATCATTAAATGTTATTGGTGTTAACGAGGAACGATTAGTTACGTTAATTAATTTATATTTTCTGAAATACATATTCCCAAGTGCGCCGGCTTTATTATAAGCCCAGATTGTAACCTGGCATTCAATTCCTAAAGGATTAGAATTATATAAGTATGTTGTTTGACCTGAGTTTAGATCATTTGTTACATACCATAAAGTTTGGTCGGCTCCCGGAACACCAGGAATATCTTTATCAGCCTCATAAACTCCATCGCCATTTTTATCATCAAACGGAGCTCCCATATCAGCAGGCCATTCGGTCCAGTCTTTTTCATATTGCGCTCTTATGGAGGTAGGACTGTTTAATTCATTTATTCCGGCTGCGGTTAAATCAACTATAGGTCCATTTGGATAAATATCCCGTCGAACACGGTAGATTCTGTATTTATCTAAATTAGGGTCATCAGCTTTTCCATCCGCGAGAACTTTGCCAGGAACAAGTCCGGTTCTATAAGCGGTTCCGCCAACTCTTGGATCAGCGAACCCGGTTACTTTAGCGCCCCAAAGTAATCCAGAAGTAAATACTGCTGTTCTTCCGCTTCCTTTAGGATAAACAAATCCCGAGTTACCGGAAGAAGCAATATCAGAAATACCGTTATTATAAAAGAAACTCGAAATACTGTTAATATCGAGATACGTTGATGCAACCTGCGCATCTGTTTTATTCAACTTCTTGCCATCGTCTTTCTTGTTTCCTTCGGCTTGAAGTTGATTTGTGGTCATAATTAAGATACCCATCAGAAAGACGAGTAAGTATTTAATTGTTTTATAACTCATATCGTTAAACTCCTATTTTTTAATATTTGCTGTCAAATTATAATTAGTACTCTAAGCGAATGCCAAATCTAACTTGACGCGGTGGACCATACAGATAATTTCCCGTTGCTCCTTGATAACCCTGAGCATAATCTATATTGATAGCCTTGTACATAGCTTCATAGTCTGCTCTTTGATTTGGGTGTAAAGAGCCGCCAAGCGTAGGATCACTTAAGTATCCATCATCCGTAGCCGAACCAGTTCGTAAGAATACATTTTTAATATTCTTTGTATCCAACACATTAATAATAAACAAATAAACATTTGCGCTTAGTTTGTCCATGATGGAGAAAGTTTTGTCAATTCTCAAATCTAATTGATAGTTAAAAGGTGTTGTAGATGAGTTCAAAGCTTCAATCGGAGCTCTAAATCGAGCGTCACCTTCAAGCGAACCGGTAGTATTCCCTTTTCCTTGTCCTAAGGTAAAAGGATGACCGCTATCAAATGTTAATAAAGCTGAGAACCCTAATTGACGAAGGATGGATGATTCTTCGTTTTTAGCGAATCGATAATCTATGTTTAGATTACCTGTAATAGCTTTGTTGAAATCGAGAGGTTCTACGGTAGCCGGTTTATAGACGGTAACTCCATCAACCGGAGCGCCAACTATACCCGCATGAGAGTTTGCATTTGATCCGGTTCCTAATGCATTCTGAAATGAGACAGAACCATTAACCTGGAGTCTTTCAATTCTTCTCATTGTAAACGAAAGTTCAATACCTTTTGTTGTGGCAAAATCACCATTTTTCAAAATGTTATATGCCTGGTATTTTGAACCTGTGACGGTTGGTTGAAGATCAAATTCAATCTGTCCTTGAACATCTTTATAATATCCAGTAATATCAAAAGATATAAAGTCTGATAGTTGTTGAGTAAAACCAACCTCATATTGAGTTGTACGAGTAGGTCTTACATTCCAACCTGTCGGGGCGCCAATAAATAAACCGCCTCTTAAATTACTTCCAATTCCATACATACCACTATATAAGTCTCTTAAGCGTGATTGTTGTACGAACTTACCGAACTGTGTGTGGAAAACAGTCTGCTCAGTTACAGGAAATGAAAAACCAAGACGGGGACTTAAAGCGCTAAAAGCAGGAGTTTTCTCAAATCCCGCCGGATTAATTTTGCCAGTATTAAAATCGATGGCTGGCGCACTTCCATAAATTTTATCCGGGCTTGATGGATCTTTAAGAGCAATATTGTCCACATTTATATAATCATATCTTAAACCAACATTGAGGATAAGATTTTTATATTCGATTTTATCCTGAAAATAAACTCCGGCAAATACAGGTCGTTTGGGAGCTAATAGCCCAAGATCATCTACACCGGCACCTGAATTAAAAGTAGAGCTTATCTCATTACCTTCAAGATCATAACCATAACCGTTTGTCAAAGTTTGCATAACAACATTGTATGGATCCGGATTTGTATTTTGGCTGTTATTAAAAATTGTACTTGCATATGCTCTGGCAGCTACAGTATAACTTCTGATTGTGTACATAGATAGTTCACCGCCAACTTTTATCGAGTGCATTTTGTTAAGTTCAGTTGAAAATGCAGCAGAAAAATTCAACTCTTCCCTTTTAGTTTTCGTGTAGTCAGTAATTACATCATTCGGAGCAGAAAAAGCGAAACCAAGAATATCATACGGTGTCGGTCTTCTATATGGTCCAACTCTTCCTGAATTAATATCTTCAGCAGTTCTTGCCCAAACAGCTCCAACTTTTGCATTTGCAGCGCTGTCACCGTAAACTTTCCAGTTGTTACCTAATAACGGATCCATGCTTTCCGAAGAATTCCTTGTATAACCGCCGCTTACTTCATAATAAGTAGTCGGATTTAAAATATGAGTTATCTTACCTGAGAAAGCTGCGTTCGTTTGATCGGTAATTCCAATTCTTCCTGCATTCAGCAACCCGCTAATATATCCGGAATTTATATTTCCGATACCGCCGTTACCTTGTTCAGAAGTAGTGAAAGAGCCTGTGGCTCTAAAAATAAATGGGTTGTAATCAAAAGTTACGGTTCCCGTTCCCGTGTATCCTTGATATTGAGCCCGATACGTTGGGCCTGCAGGGTAACGAAAATCGATTGAATTGTGAGACGGTGTGGTTGAATTTGGATCTGTTATTACACCAAGATCAATACCTGGATAAGGTAATGGATTACGATCCAATTGCCAGTTAGAGTTGAACAATGCAAAGACTTTTACATGTTCAAAGATAGGTCCGCTTATTGTTCCGGTAAATTCATTATAACCATAATTGTAAGCGCCTAAACTTTTTTTGCCGTCAAATCGGTTACTTTTACTTTTAAAGCTCAAATTATCTGTAACATAATCTGTGCTTATTTTAAGATCTGATGTACCGGATTTTAATTGTGTGCGGATGATGCCTGCGTTAGCTCCGCCAAACTCGGCAGTATAACCTCCGGCTTGTACTTGAACTTCTTCAATGGCATCTTGAATAATAGTTACATCACGCCCACCGTACACAGGATTTGTAACGTTTGTACCTTCAAGATAGTAACCTACTTCATCAACACGCCCGCCTCTTACAAAAACAGAACCGTTATCAAGCACAACTCCGGGAGTAAGACTAATAATATTATTTAATCCTCTGACCGGTAATGCGTCTATAACTTCACTGGTAGTTGCTCGAATAGCGTTTGTGTTACTTTTGTTAATTAGCAGTCTTTCTGAAACGACCAACACTTCACCAACTGCAATTCCTTCCGAAGTCAGTTTAAAGTTAAGGTCAGTTGTCAGATCAACATTTACTCTTACATTGGATATGGTAGTTGATTGGTATCCGATGTAAGAAGCTTTAACGGTATATGTTCCGGCTGTTAAGTTAGAGACCGAATAATCACCGTTAATATCCGAGATCGCCCCAAAAGACGTACCAACAATTATTACGCTAGCTCCAATTAAAGGTTCGCCGTTTGTTTGATCCACGATTTTACCTTTTATCTTTCCGGTCGTTCCAGCTAAAAGCAGCATTGGAAGTAGTAGAAAAGAAAGCAGAACAGTAACCCATCGTTTCATATAATTACTCCTTATTTAATGATGGAATATGGTAATGAAATATTTAACAAGAAAAATAGAACACGTTTGAAAAAAGAAACTTAACTATTAGTTGTAAATGAAAATATAATTCTTTACCTCAAATAAAGAATTCTGTTTGCACAATATAAAATTTCTTACAACCAGAATTACGAATATTTTAGTACAATGTCAAGTTTTTATATTGGACATAAAAAAAATTAATAAAAGATTTTAATAAAATTAAAAGAGCAAATCAATTAGTTAATATCCTTCTCTGCCAACTATCGTCTCTCAATTCTCCTCGCATGGTTGAGTTTATTAATTGATAATCCGAAAAACCTGTCAAGTCAGCAAAAACAAAAATTACTCCTCCTTCAAGGTTATGGTATTGCCATATTTCATAAGGCTTGGAGTCAAGTTGGTTTGGATATCTTTCAACTTCACTTGGTTCTCCGTACAAAAGAAAAACTCGACCCCGGTCAGTTTTCCATCCCTCTTTTTTCATAGCCGTAAATTTCTGATTCGCTTGATCAACTCTAGCAAAATATTTCATAAAAGTTTCATTTTCAGGAGTTTCGGTTACTTCGTCTCTCCCTTTCCAAAACTTATAAAGAAATTCTCTTTTCCCTTCTACAGAAGTGATTTTAGTGAACTGATCAAGTTCATTCTTAGTGGCAAGATATTTTGATTTCGCAAAAAGAACATTACATTCTTCAATTGAAAAAATTGCAAACTGGCTCGCCATAAAATCGGAATTGCCCATCGGTTTGAACGACGTATCGGCAATTGCCGGATTATAAATAAAAAATTTCTTTGAAGAAAAAGATTTGTTACTTGCAGTTGAATCAACCGCAACCAGCACCAACGTATAAGCGCCTGTCGGCATTTTAGAAATGTTCACGGTGTTTGCTTCAACCCGGGATTCCGTCTTGTTAGATAAAGTTTTCTTCTTGGCAAAAACTACATTGCCGCTTGCGTTATAAACAAAAGCGTGCAGATCAACATTTCCAGCGGCAGATTTAAGATTGTAAAGTTCACTATAATAATAAACGATCGGTTGATTTTCACCAAAAAGTAAATTAGGAACCGGGATTACTTCTAATGTATTCTTATAAAAAACCGATTCTTTGTTTTCACTATCTTGAATAATTCGCGAAGCAAGTTGAATATCGCTAACAGAAAATTTGTTGTTGGGAAGAGGACGCAAGATTAATTTTTCTTTTAAAGAAACTTTATTCTCCGGTTTATGAATATCTGAAGCAGAGATGGCAAGCAGATAAGTGCCCGGCGCAAAAGAAAATCCAACAACTCCGATTAAGTTAATATTTTTAGTCAGTTCGAGAGAATCCGGGACTTCATTTTTTACCCGCCAATCTTTCTGCTGAACCGCTTTCCCTGAAGCGCTGTCTATAATGGTCATGCTGATGATTGATTCAACAACGTATTGGGAATCGCTCTTTACAGCGACCAAACTAGCTTGTTGAATTGAATAATAGATTTCTAAATATTTTTCCGTAGAATCAAATCGGAAAGCAGCATAGTCGAATTCAAGGGATATTTTTTTTTGAGAGAAAAGAGGAACTAAAAAAAAGAGAAGCAAAAGAGAAAATTTCTTCATGATAATTTGCCAATACAAAAGGCTGGCTTTTGACCAGCCTTTTTGAAAAAATAATTGTTCAATTAAAAACCAAACTTTAGATCCACCATGTTATTAGCGTTAAAATATGAAACGGATCTGTAAGCATAATTTAGCGTGATTTCAACCCCGGCATCGACAACAACTCCAAAACCGAAAGTAGTTCCAAATATTTTGTTTTCAGTTGAATTACTCCCTGCCCATCCTCCTCTAACAAAAAACATTTTTTGATAACCAAATTCAGCCCCAATTTTAATTTGATCATCTAAAAAGTTATTATTTTCAAAAGAAGAAGAAACTAAACCTTTGAAGTTGTTTGAAAACTCTTTTTCATAAGATAATCCAAGTTCTAACTGAGATGGCAGTTCAAAGGAAGCTGCATCAATTTTATAGTTCTGCAACCCACGTGAACCATTGTCTTCACTGGCAGTTCTTAACAAATCAGGTCCATCAAATTTCATTTGTGGACCAATATTTCTAAAAACAATACCAAATTTTAATCCTTCAACTTCAGCAATTCCATTATACTGAACACCGGCATTGAATCCAAGACCGGTTGCGCTAGTGTTAACAATTTTTTCAGTAATCAAATTGAATGTAACTCCTACATGAATCCTATCTGTTAAAGAGTTAGCATAAGAAATACCAAGAGTAACATAAATGGGAGAGAAAGTTGATCCTGTACCTTGTGGATTTGCAACAGTCGTGACAGGGATTTTCCCGAAATCAAGCGATTTTACACTAAACGCTAAAACGCCGAAACCTTCAAATCGAGTTGCTAACGCAGCTGATGAAACTCCGATATCGGCAATATAGGTCATATGTGAAAAGAAAGCTTCCGTTGGATTATTAGAAGAACTCAATCCAGCCGGGTTATAATAGAGAGCATCAACTCCTGTGAGAGACGAAACGTTTGAGCCTTGTAAACTCAAACCACTTGCCCCTACAGGAATCAAGAGTTCTTGGGCACCGGCAGTTCCATTTCTTTTTCCACCGCCGGCAAATAAATTTACTGTGACATATAAAAATAGCAATGTCACAATTAAAAAGTTATGTTTTCTCATATACATTTCAATCTCCTAAATATTACTTGAGATAAAAAAAATAAATTTTTTCTACAATCTGTCGATATATTGTGTTTCTTGAATTATTGCAATTTTAAGCACTTTGCTTCCGATATTCGGCATATCAATGTAGGCAATATACATTCCGCTACCAACCGGCAGTCCATCGCTATTTCTTAAATCCCAGTCAGCATAAGGATTGTCACTGTTCTTAGTTATTTTTTGAACAAATGTACCAGCTAACGTGTAAATTCTAATCGATGCTTCTTTCGGAAGATTAGTGAATCGAACAAATCGTTGATATTTGTCCCTTTCTAAAGAATTCGCTCCAAAGTAAGGATTTGGATAGACAGAAATATTGTTGAGATTGTTTTTTGCAGCTTGATTGTTATTCCTATTTGGGGCAGTAAGCGTCGCTTCAAATACATCACTTGATGAGAGCGGCTTATAAGTAACAATTTTCACTATTGTTCCAGGCTCTGGGATCTGTCCACTAAAAATAAATTGACCGAATCTGTGGTCTTTAGGAACAGATGTTCCTGAAGTTGAAGGAAGAATCCCATTTGCATCAATATCAGCATCAGAATAGGCGTAGATTTCTTCCCAATTTCCCGATTTAGTTCTTGACCATAATGAATCAGGGATTGCTCTTGATGAATCATTTGCCGCTTTATCAAGTATTTTAACAAGAAGACGGGTATCTTGTGCTGATGTTGGACCAAGTTCATAAATTGTAAATGGAAGAGGTCTTCCATATGTAAATATCTCTTTAGTCGTATCTAATGGAGATAATTTTCCTAATTTATCATTTCCCGCAAAAGGAGGCGCAAAAATCATGCGAGAAATATAAAAATCGGAGGTTCCAGAAAATCTTATTTCATAGTCTTTAAAACCCAGTCCTTGATCAGCAGTTTTAGATTGCCACGAAAATTTTCCTAAAGTGACGCCAGCACCTCCTGATTTAACTTTCCAACTACCGGTCGAATTTAATCCGGTAAGCACGTTAATGGGATTAGCAAGTGGTCCTTTAGGATTAGCAACTTCTAAAACTGACTTCACCCTGTAAACGGATAATCCGGCAAGTATGCTGTCTTTCCCAATATTAGAAACCAAAACCATAAAACCATCGGTAATTTTCTTAGCGAGTGTATCCGTTCCAAAGTCAGTCATATTTGTTAAAAGGGTATCACCTTTTGTTTTATTGATGACCGAATAAGTAAGTGAACTATCGGGACCTGAAAACTCTACCGAGTATTTGTTGCCCGTTAGAGCCATAGGATCAACAATTTTAAAAACAACCTTTCCATCACCAAGTCCAGCAGTTTTATCAGCAATAATATGTTCTCCAGCAACAAAAGGGACTGTTAAATCAATTTTTTGCTCTGTGGGAATGTATTCAGCAATGTCGGGAGTGCTTTCCAAATACTGAGGTGTTGTAGCATCCGATTTTGCAGCCCCGTAAGCTGTCACAGCAAAATAGTAGGGAGTTCCATTAATTAAAGTATTATTTGTAATTTCACTTGAATTAATGGTGATAAAATGTCGCAGCCCAGAGTTTTCACCAATGATAACCGGCGCCTTAACTCTTTCATCATTTACAGTTACGTAATCTTCAATTGTACCTATGCCATTATCTAAGTCATAGGTAGCTTTTATAATTGGATTAGCTCCTGTCGCGTCTTTAAATTCCCAAATTCTAAATCCTTCAAATTTGTAAAAGGGATTATCATAAGCTTCTGCAAGATCATCCCACCAAAGAGTGATTGATTTATCGCCGACAAGAGCATTTACTTTTGGCTTAGGTGGAGCGGGTGGTAAATTGAAGTTTACCGTATAGGCAAATTGTGCAACTGCATCTTTAATTTTTAGTTCTTTAATACTTTTTAAATTACTACTTCCTCGAGCAATAATAGTAGCCACAACAACTTCCTGAGTATCTCCCGGGTTCATTACGAATGGACCGGAACTCATTAAATGTCTTCTGTCGCCACCCGTTGTTACAGGAGCACCAGGCCAACCAACCGGACCTTCATACCAGCCGGTTTTTGCTACCGGATCGCCTGTCAAAACAAATTTAGTCGCTTTCTGAGTGAAAGGATCAATAAAATTTGTTCCATTCCAAACTTGACCTTTAAGATAATAATAAAACTGTTGAGCACCTGCTGCAGTTCCTTGTTCAGGGTCTGCATAGGTTGAGTTACTATTAATATAAAAAGCAAATGCAGTCATCGGTAAATTAACATAACCGGGACCTCTGAGTTCACCATTAAAAGTGGCATAATCAGCCGCATCATCAACACCGTTTTTATTGATATCTTTTCCCGCAATACCTTTTAATAATGGACCTTGAAAGAAATCATACCCAACGGCAGGACATGCTTTGCCATACTTAGCATCATAATTTGTTGAATTGTATGTGTATCCTAAGCTAAGGAGTGTATCGCATCCGGTAAAGTCATCATTGGCTTCTCCCAAATCGGGATCGGACCAAGCGCCAAGATACATACTATCAATAACGTTAGTTCCCTTATTTATAAGTTTATAACGTTTAAAAACGATATCTCCCATATCACCTGTTCTATTGAATCCAAAAGTTAAACATTGCTCTTCAAGCCCTATAGGTTTGGTTCCGTAGGTAAAAGATGTTTTCACCGGGTCAAGATCATTGGAAACATACCATAACATTTCGTCACCGGTAAATTTGGGAACTTTCTTTCCATCAATTATTTCATAAGGCGCGCCGTCTTCCCAGGGCCATTCTTCATAATCTTTTTGGTAAGCATCTCTTTTTGCGCCAGGAGGCAAACTTTCCCAGTCCTTGCGAACTTTATAGACTCTATATCTACTATCAGAAGGGTCAGCAGCTTTACCTGTAGAATTATTAATTGGACCAGCCTGCAATCCATGTCGATAAGCACTTCCATTAACTCGAATCTCGCCGCTTACCTTTCCACCCCATATTAACCCATCTTCAAAGATAGCTCCTATTTGAGCGTTTTCACCACCAGGCCAGAAAAAACCTTGTGCACCGGATACAGGCTCATAAGAGCCATCACCGTTATTAGAAATGTACATTTTAATCTGGTTGATAGCAATATAAGTATAAAAATCATTCGTATTGGGTTTATTAAAAGATGACTTACTTTTATCGTTTGGATCTTCTCTCATAAAACCTAAACTTAGCACCCATACAATGAGAACACCAGAAAGAAAAATGAATTTATTTTTTTTAAGCATAATTTTCTCCATTAATTTTTTTATTGAATTATCGATTTTTAATAATTCAACCGGACACCAAGCCTGACCTGGCGAGGCACTCCTAATTTATTTGAATCATAAGTCAGAGCTTTTTTCAAATCTTTGTAAGTATTAACTATATTAGTGCCATACTGTTCATAACCAGATATCTTAGATTTCCCTAAATCGGAAGAGAGATATCCGTCATCATAAGCATCACCGGAATTGTTAAATACACTACGAATGTTTTCAGTATTTAGAAGATTTGTAACCCACACATAAATATTCAAATTTAGACCTGCGAAAGCAACCGTTTTATCAACTTTTAAATCAACTTGATAAGTCCATGGGGTTTGGGAAGCATTTAACGGTTCAATAGGAGTACGTAAGTTTTCGAAACCAATCCAACGAGTATAATTATAGCCACTGCCAAAAGCGAATAAAACATTAAATCCGAAATTTTCGAGAAGTTTACTTCCAAATATTTCAGGTCCGTCATCACTGGTGTAACGATAATCTAAATTTATCGAACCTTTATGCGTTTGATTGAAATCTAGCGCTGCTATTTGTTGTGGGAAAAATGGAGTTGTGGTTGCTGATTGCCAAATCATTCTAAATCCTGTTGAAGGATTTGAGCCCGTCCCTTCAGCATCACTATAAGTATAGTCAAACGATACGGCGATACGTTGAGTTCTTCTAAGGTCTAACTTAAATTCTACTCCTTTGATTGTGGAAAAATCGCCGTTTATCCAAGTATAGTATGTAGGAGTGCTTGTATTCGGCAATCCATAAGTTTGTCGAATTTGAATTTGATCCTTAATATCTTTATAAAAACCCGTTATATCGAAGGCAAAATTTTCTCCAATTTGTTGTTTGAACCCAACTTCGTAAGAAGTAGTCCTTTCAGGTTTTAGTCCAAACCCAACCGGATTTTGTATTGCCAAGCCACCTTTGATATAGGAGGAAGACAAATTGTAACCTTGATAAACATCTCTTAATCTGGACTGTTGAATGAACTTACCATATTGTGCATGGAATACTGTCTTGTCGGTAACCGGGAAAGAAAAACCTAAACGAGGGCTGATTTGGATTATCGGATCAACGACGATCAAGGATGTGTCTGCAATTAAATTATCTGACGTAAACGCAATGTTCTGTGGGTCTTTAAATTGCTTTGCATCAATATCGATATAATCTAATCTAAACCCTAAGTTTACGACAAGATCACTATATTCTAGTTTATCTTGAAGATAAGCTGCGGCAAAGACGGGATGCTTTGCATTTGTTAAGCCCGCATCTGATTTATTTCCGAATACATCATAACCATAATTATCTAACTGCGTATAGATTAAGTTCGGTTCACCATCTGCTACTGATCTAGAGTTACTCGCGAGTTTAACAGGCGCAATCGAATATCTTCTAATCGTAAAATAATTATACTCACCTCCCACCTTAAATTCATGATGCGATCCTGCTTGATAGAGCAAATTAACTTTTCCACCTAAAGA
>JAVHOS010000194.1:0-2674 GCA_036170205.1 Ignavibacteriaceae bacterium
ATGAACTCTTTCAATTCTTTTTCGATACGTTCTTTCTTAAGCGACGTATTTTTCGCGTTTGCTTCCGCATCGTTAATAATCTTTTCAGCCTTTACTTTGGCTTCCAGAACCGTTAATGCCGCTTCATCTTTTGCACTTTTAATGTATTCTTCAAATACTTTCAGTTTTTCTGTAGCCGAAAGTAAATTTTTTTGAAGTGTAAAAATTTCTCCCATCGCCATACCAAAAAATGCCATTGTGCCTAACATGATGTCTCGCAGAGTATAAAGAATAATATTCTCAGCAACAAGACTGTTGGCCGAAAAATATTCTTTAAAGAACGTAACAAGAAAAATGCTGATGAATGAAGTGGCAATCGCCAGCGCAAAAATAATCTTTCCGCCTAAATGCCAGTTGTACAATTGATTCATGTACCAGCCAAGAGCAAAACAAAAAACGGAAATGACAAACCATACCGCAAAATTATTTTCTCCGAACTTAAAGATGTCGGTGTCCAAAAAATTCGAGATGAAAATTAACACCGCTATTAACGCAGGCGCAAAAAGTGACGCGAGTTTTTTTGTTACACTCATAATTTTTTTATAACCTCTTTCATCAGTAAGGTCATTTTCGGTTCCGCGGTCATCGCCGCTTCAATAATTTCTTCCAGCACAGCCGGTTTAAGTGAATCGGGGAAACACTCATCTGTAATAATGCTGAATCCAAGCACTTTCATTCCCATGTGGTTTGCCACAATATTTTCGGGGACGGTTGACATTCCAACTACATCGGCGCCGATGGCGCGCAAGAAACGGTATTCGGCTTTTGTTTCAAGATTTGGTCCGGACACTGCGACGTAAACGCCTTTGTGAACTTTAATTTTATTTTCAAATGCAACGGCTTCGGCAAGTTCGATTAATTGTAAATTGTACGGTTCGCTCATATCGGGGAAACGGGGACCAAGTTCGTCTTCATTTTTTCCGATGAGCGGATTATCGCCCAATAAATTAATGTGATCGAGCATCAGCATAATATCGCCGCGCCGGTAAATGGGATTCATCCCGCCGCACGCGTTTGAAACGAGCAAAGTTTCAACGCCAAGAAATTTCATCACGCGGACCGGATAGGTGATTTGCTGCATGGTGTAGCCTTCATAAAAATGAAATCTTCCCTGCATAGCAACAACGTTTGTTCCGTTTATTTTTCCGAAAATTAATTTCCCTTTATGCGATTCAACCGTTGATAATGGAAAATGAGGCAACTCCGCATAATCAATTTCGTGAGTGATCTGAATATCTTTTACAAGTCCGCCCAAACCTGTACCGAGAATAATACCAACTTGATAATTTTCGGTGGTATGTTTCCTAATTACTTCGAGCGTCTCTTTAATTTTATCGGTTAATTTGCTCATAAAATTCTATCCACAAAATCATCGATATTAATTTCAACTTTTGTCTGCCGCTCCGGTTTTCTTGCAACTGATGGTTCAAAATCGGCTTTATCAATTTTCATTTCCAAAAGATGAGATTGAGTGGTAATGATCGCTTTAAGTTTTGCGATGATCAAATCGCGTTCTTCGCGCAGATTAATAATAGAATTCCGGATATCATCGGCATTTTCTTTAGCTTTTTCCACCATCTGCGAAGCTTTGATCTCGGCTTCTTTTAACATTAACGCGGTTTGTTTTTTAGTTGATTCCACAGCCTTTGCTGAGTTTTCCTGCGTTTTTAAAAGCGTATCCTGCAGATTTTTTTCGATCCGTTTGAATTCAGCTAATTGCACATTTGCTTCTTCAAGCTGTTTCTTCATCGAATCATTTTCAGTTTGCAGTTCTTCAACTTCGTCGGCGATCTTTTCTAAAAAAGTATGTACTTCCTCGGTAGAAAATCCGCGGAGCGATTTATTAAATTCCTGCCGCTTAATGCTTAATGGTGATGTTCTCATATTTTTTATTACGTTGAATAATTTCTTGTACCAAAAATTGCCGTGCCGATGCGCAACATTGTAGCGCCTTCTTCAAGAGCAATTTCAAAATCTCCGGTCATTCCCATTGAAAGTTCTTTCAATTCAAAACCTTTTCCATTTAATTGATCTTTTAAAAGACGAAGTTGGGTAAAACTTTCCCTGACTTTATTCTCATCTTCAGTAAAAGGAGCCATCGTCATAAGTCCAACAAGATTTATGTTTTCGTTTTCTTTACAAAATCCGGCTATCTCTTCAATTTCATTTTCGGAAGTTAATCCATGTTTTGTCGCCTCTTCCGAGGTCTTAATTTCTAAAAGAATCTTCTGCGATTTATTTTGTTTTTGAGCTATTTTCGCAATTTCTTCAGCAAGTTTCAAAGAATCGACCGAGTGAATAAACTCTGCTCGCGGCACAACATATTTTGCTTTATTCGTTTGTAAGTGTCCGATAAAATGCCACGAGACATCTTTCGGGACAAAATCATATTTTTCAACAAGTTCCTGAGCCCAATTTTCGCCGAAATCTTTTTGTCCGCAACTTTTCGCTTCCAAAACCGATTCGTACCCGTAAGTTTTAGAAACGGCAATTAAGGTAATTTCTTCCGGATTTCTGCCGATTTTAAGACATTTTTCGGCAATTTCGCTTCGGACTCTATTGAGGTTCTCTTTAATCATAATAAAATCAAGTTTGTAAACCTATTGCTTTTCTTTGCAAAAATCAATAAAAATTA
>JAVHOS010000195.1:0-2670 GCA_036170205.1 Ignavibacteriaceae bacterium
CCGGTCGGGTAGTTTTGGTGTATGAATGAGAGGAAAAATGTTTGAATGAATATTTGTTCAAAAACTTCTGGAGTTTCATAAAAGAGAGGAAGTAAAAGGAAGAATACATTTAGCTGCATCTTTCCCTTCCACCGCCGCTGAGAGAGAGAGAGAGTAACTATCGTGCCAAACTATGTTAAGAAATGTACCCAAATTTTCCTTCTTAGTTAATGAGCGTAAATTATCTTATCGAGATGATCCTTCGTTCAAATTCTTTTTGTGTTTTATTTTGGTAGTATTCATTGTGTTGTTTTTAGTAACCACGCATATAATTAATGCGGTTTAAGAGAATTAATTATTTTGTTTTTGGGCAACCTAAAACAAAATGTAATAAATGTCAAGATTTTTTTTCTTCACGCATTTTTGGTGTACATCTATTCTCATGCGCTCCTTATAGTAAAAAAAATAATACCTGGGACACAAATCAATTCACCCAACTTCAACTTCTTGTATTCTACAAACGCTTTTGAAAGAGCACATGCGGCAGACTTTCTCTTCCCGTTTTTCTAATTTGGAAAGATGGTAAACTCCGGAACTTATCCCAGTTATCAATTCATCGATCCTAAACAAAGCGTTTGATATTAATTCTTGATTTGCATGGATAATTTGTCCCTTCATTTCGTTGTTCGCTTTATCGTACGATTTTCCTTTAATTGCTTTCACCTCATCCGGTCCAAAATCATCCGTGCTGAATTTTAAGGAGTAAATAATTCCCGCTGCCGGAAGAAATTCTTCGCTCAATTCATTCTGCAAAATCTGCTGCGCGGCAAATAAGTAAAGGGGAATTTGCAGAGATACCCCAAGCTGCAAATCTTCTTCATTTGGTTTTTTACCGGAGAGTTTATAATCATAAACTTTAAAATGTTTTTCATCAAAGTTAACATCGATGCGGTCTATTTTCCCTCTCAGCTTTGCGTTAGAACTTAAGTTGAGAGAAAGGATGGTTGATCTCTGCCCGTCATCACTACGCAATCTTCCAAACGGGACTTCAAAATAAGCCGCCTCAAAATTATCTTCACGCGCCGTTTCTTTCTCTAAAAAAAGAGAAAGGATAGAATCGTTTTTGTTTCCGTTCACACCAAGAATTTTTTCAATCTCCCAGAATGACAATGACGAATGTATATTGAGTCTATCGATCTTTTCCGCTGCAATCGTAAAAAGAAGTTTCCGCGCTTTCTCTTTTTCAAGTTGAAGATTGATATTCTGTTCTTTGATCGTTTTCATAAACTGTTCAAAAATTGTGTGAAGCAATAGACCCATCTCCATCGGTTCAACTTCTTCAGTCGGTTCTTCAAGCGGAGTAAGTTTCAGAATTCGTTTTAAGAAAAATTGAAACGGGCATTTGGCGTACAATTCAAGCTGGGAGATTGAATAATCGGCAGATGAATAATTTTTTAATAACTTTTGTACATCTTCAGTTGTTGCTTCAAGAAATCCATTGTGTTCGGATAATTCAAACGGTGTTCCGCGCCTTGTTTTATCTATAAAAAACTTTTCGCCTAATATTTTCTTTTCGTTTTCGTTTACCGTCTTTAATAACAACTCCGGATTATTTTGTTCCGCAGCTTGTGTAGCAAGTTCGGTAAAAGCATAAATGTATTGTTCATTTCTCTTTCCATCTGCTTCTGGTATCTCAACAATTCTTTTTAGATCAAGAAGAAATGAAGATGGAGCAAGTTCTTTCTTCGTTCCTTCGTGCAGCGGATAAGAAAGATATATTCCTTTTTTGTGAGTTTGAAGCGATTGATAAAAGAGAAATCGTTCTTTGGCAACGTGCTTGTTTTCAGCTTCGGAATAAGATTCGTATGAAAATATTTCGGGAGAAAATCGCGTTGGGAAATCACCGTCGCACAATCCGCCGAGGAATACATAATCGAAATTCAAGCCGCGGATTTCTTCAAAGTTTGAAACAAGAACGCCATAACCGGGTCTCTCTTTTATGTTAAACCGAGTAGATGCTACCGCAGTTTTAAGATGATTAAGAAAGTACTTCAACGGAAATTTTTGCTCCTCCGGTTTTTCAAATTCCAGCCGAAGCTGCTCAAAAAGATCTGTGAACATCTCAATAAATGTGGTGAGCGATTTTATATTTTCTTCTTCATACCCCTTACTCAATTTTAAAACCTTTACCGGGAAATCAAGTTCGTGTATCAACCCGGATAACCGTTCGGAAAAAGTTCGAAGAGTCATTGGCTCTTCAAATCTTTTCACAAGCGCGTAGAGTTTTTCAATTTCTTTTTTTACTGAAGCGAGTAGTTTTTTATCGGAAAGGATCTCATCATCCGTTTCATTTTCCAAATCAAGAAAATGATTAATGTGTTTCATCCATGTGTCGTAACCGGAAATGATCCGAAGTTTTGAAGCCGCTTGGAAAATGTCGGAAGAGTGCGTATTTACTGGCTGATAATAGTCACTGCTGAAAACTCTAAAGACCGCTTTGTGGTAAAAATCCGTCGCCATTACTTCCAATAAATTGATTACGGAAATTACCGGGTTGAAAGTATTAAGCGAGAAACGGTCGGTAAGGTTAAACGGAATTCCATATTGCAAAAAAACATCACGAACGATACCCGAATAATTTTGTATTAAATGGAATGCCACACAAATCTCATTCGGCAAAACATTTTTTTC
>JAVHOS010000196.1:0-2664 GCA_036170205.1 Ignavibacteriaceae bacterium
CATCAATCATTCTCCCGACAGCAGGACGGATAGCCATTCTCTTTTTTAATTCTTCCGTAGCTTTAAATTGAGATACTTTGTATGGGGGATTTGCTGTTGCAATATTGATTAACATGTTACTATTCTCTTTTATTTGAACAACAAGAATTATTGGGAATTAGTTCAAGTACCCCGTGTGGTGATCTGTAGGGCGAAATTCTGTTTCGCCCCTGTTATTCATTCATCTTCTGCGATAATTTCTTTAAGGGATTTGATAAGCGGCGGAAGATTATTTTTTGTTGTATTCCAGACAAGATTTATGTTTACATCAAAGTAACCATGTATTAACCTATTCCGCATACCTACAATGTCCTTCCAGGGAATTTCAGAATACTTCATTTTTGTTTCTTCAGAAATCTTTGAAGCGGCTTCTCCTATAATTTCAATGTCTTTTATCACCGAGAGAATAAGAATTCTGCTTTGCGAAAATATTTTTTTATCAACACCATCAACAAAAGATAATGCTTCACTTGCAGCATCAATCATATGCCGGATTCTTATACGGTCTTCATTCCCCATATTTCACAACTGCTTCTTTTACAACTGTGTCTCTAAAATAGCTGCTCAGTTCTTCAGTGGTCCGCAGGTCAACTTTTTTCCCTATCATATCGGATAATTCGCGTTCCATTCTGGCTATATCAAGCAAACCGTATTCGGTATCATCTTCAAACGCCACAAGTAAATCTACATCGCTCTCTTCGTTATACATGTTCCTTAAATATGAACCGAACAAAGAAAGTTTTTTAATTCCGTTTGCTTTGCAGAATTCTTCTAATAATTTATTGCCAAGCAAAATATCAATATTCTTCAATGGAAATGTCCGTTATTTGTTCAACTTGAATTGATTTATTTTGATCTCGTATGATTTCATCTTTAACTTTTATTTTTGTTGCAAAAATAGCAACCCCGGCCACTATTTACAATTCAAAAATCTGGCACTCGTAAGTCGAAACTCGGTTTCGACCTACGAACCTTCCACAATCTTTATCTCTTCTTCTGTTAAGCCGTAAAGCTCATAGACGAGCGCGTCTATTTGTCTGTCTAAGCCTTTGCATTTCTTTTCTAAGTATTCTTTCTCGCTGTCGGTTTTAGATAGATGGAGTTGCTTATTAGAAACAATTATCTGATCCACAGATAGAATTAATTCATTATATGAAACTGACTTCACCATTTTATCAATTTCGAATGACGGTAACGAAAATTTATTTAAATGATGTTGATCGAATCTCATTGTCCGAATCGCTTTACCATAAATGAACCTATAGGCAAACCAAGAAAACAATTTAGAATTTAAAAGTGCAATGATAAACTTTGGGCTAACATTTTCATTTTTAACAAATATATTGCCAACACTACCAAGACCGATAATACCTTCTTCATCGAGGGTTGCCATTAAAATAATATGATCTTTTGGGTTCATAACGTGTGCAACGATATTTTGAATAACTATTTTGGATTTCTCCATATATGAAATAATCGGCTTTAATTCAGAGTAAGTACTTTTTGTAATACCTTCATTCGACTTTTTAAGTTCGTATCTCCCTATCGATTTACTCCTATAAATTTGTTTAAAAACATTATCCTGAGTCAGGGAGTCTTGGATGTCCAATCCTCTTTTAATATAACAAAGACTTCCTAAACTATTTCCATTGGCTTTAATCTTTGCACCGAGCTTGATCTCGTTTTCGGATAAATCGCTAATAATTAAACCAAAATGATTAGCAATCGTTTTATCAATTGACATATTAACCGACAACTGCTGATCGTTCCTTTTCCCGGAATAATATTCTTTGAAAATTTTATCTTTTGTTTCAAATATTATCACTTGTTCTAATTTAACTTTCTTCCAAACTTTCCCGCAATCTATAACAGTTTCTAAATTCATTAAATATTTATTCCTGATAACATCCCAACCATCTGCATAAAGAAATGGTTTAGGAATTATGTAAGAAAGTCTACCGTTGTTAAGAAGTGCATTATTTGCTTTGTCAATAAATAGAGCGGCGGTATCGGTGGTTTGAATTTTATATTTGCTATTCAAATAATTCTTTTCTACCTGGTTCAATTTAGCTCCATAAGGCGGATTCCCTACCACCGCATCAAATCCTCCATCCTTCATAACTGAGGGAAACACATCCTCAAAATTCATCGGCTTTAATTTTTTCTCTTCTTCCCAATTAAATAAAGTGCCGCTGCTTATATCCGTTCCTATCAAAGAGTTTCCACAAATAATATTATCACTTAAACTTGGGAGTATCTGTTCCTTAAACATTACCCACGTTTCTTCTGCGGTTGCGTTGCTTTCATCTTCAAGCAGCTTCAAGTACAAAGAAAGCTGTGTTACTTCAACAGCCTGCGCGTCAATATCAACTCCGTAAATATTGTTCGTAAGAATTTTCTGTTTTTGTTTAAGAGAGAGAACCCACTTGCCGTTTACTTCATAACAGCCTGCGCTCTTTGCTTCCTTAGGATTGTTCTGGTAAAACTTTTTATGATATTCCAAAAGTTTATCGAACACGGTAATTAAAAAACTTCCGCTTCCACAAGAAATATCGGCGAATCTAAGCTTCGCAATTTCCTTCGGCGTCTTTCCTTCAATAAGTTTTCCTACAGTATTTTCTACAA
>JAVHOS010000197.1:0-2659 GCA_036170205.1 Ignavibacteriaceae bacterium
CTGATCCTTTCAAAATTGGCTAAATTTTTCTGAAATTTACCAAGTTCATCATCCATCAAATTATAAATTTCTTTAACATCGACTAAATCATTATTGGTTTTGTAGGGAATATTATGGCTGTCGGCATACTCTTTTAAAGCTTCAAAATCGGGAACGATGAGCGCTGATAAAAACATTCTTCTGTCTCCGATAAGCACAAATTGATCAATGTACTTACTGGCAAGAAAGAGATTTTCGATTGGCGTAGGAGCGATATATTTTCCGCCGGAAGTTTTGAAGAGATGTTTCTTTCTGTCGGTAATCATTAAAAAACCTTCGGCATCAAAAACGCCGATATCGCCGGTGTGAAGCCATCCATCTTTAATGGTTTCATCGGTTTCTTTTTTATTCTTATAATATCCTTGCATGATTGAAGAACCGCGGGCAAGGATTTCGCCATCGCTGGCGATTTTTACTTCAACGGATGGGAATGGTTTCCCAACGGTTCCGAATTTATAATTATCGACACGGTTTGCGGCAATAACCGGAGATGATTCCGTTAATCCGTAACCTTCGATAATAAGGATTCCAACGGCTTCAAAAAATTCTCCAAGTTCTCGTGCAAGCGCTGCACCGCCGGAAATAAAGAAGCGGAGTTTCCCGCCGGTTTTTTCTCTGATTTTTTTGAAGACAAGTGTATCGGCTATTTTATGTTGAAGCGTTAAGCCAATCGGAAGATTGCCTGCTTTTTGCGCAGCGTGGAATTTCTTCCCGATGCCAAGCGCCCAGTTAAATATTTTTTGTTTCTTCGCCGGTTGGCTTTCAACATTTTTAATAACCTTTGAATAAATTCTTTCAAATAATCGCGGTACGCTTGTAACAATCGTCGGGTGAACTTCCATTAGATCACCTGCTACAGATTCAATGCTGGTAGCGTAACAGATCATTGCACCGGAAGAGAACGCTGTGTAATATCCTGCCATTCGCTCAAAGATATGGCAGAGCGGCAAAAATGAAAGAAAAATATCATCCGGACCAATCGGGAATGCTTTTAAAGCATCAAGAACATTAGAGACAATATTTTTATGAGTGAGGAGGACGCCTTTTGGTTCTCCGGTAGTGCCGGAAGTATAAATGATCGTGCAGATATCATTTTCTTTGATGCGGCTTCGCTGCTCTTTAAATAGTTGCGGACTTTGCTTCTTCGCTTCCGCTCCTTTTTTTTGAATTGAGCTTAATGAGTAAATACTGTTTTCGTTCGGAGAATCTTTTTCATTCATAACAATAATAAATTTCAGAGTACGGCAGTTATTCCGAATCTTTAAAATTTTATTTAGTTGAAATTTATTGGAAACAATTAATCCCAGCGATTCCGAATTATTGATGATAAATTCAATTGAATCAGCCGTAAGCGATGGATAAAGGGGAACATCAACCGCGCCCAGACCAAGGATTGCCATATCTGCGTAAACCCACTCCGGTCTATTTTCAGCAACGATGGAAACTTTATCTCCGGCTTTCACTCCAAGTGATTGAAGTCCATAAGCTAAATTTTCAGTTTCTTCTTTTAATTGAATGTAAGAAATTCCCTCCCATTGATTGTTGACCTTATGTTTTAGTACCGGTCTTTCCATATTTACCCCGTATTCTTCGGTTAAAAATTCGTAGAGTTCAGGGATAGTTTTGTACGGTTTTAAAATGGGCATAGAAGACTCCTGTTTAGTTTTTTACTAAAATTAAATAGAAACACTTCAATAATAAAAATTCTTTTGGAAGTAAACCAACAAAATTTTTCTTTTTCATGCCTTGCTTAAAATTATGAAACAAAGAAAGAAAAAAATATAAGGTTCATTTGGCGGAAGAACTTAAGTTTCATTCGAGAATTTTTTTCACTTGACATTCGGTTCAATAAGACTAAATTTACAAAAGAGATGATAAAACTTTTTAAGAACATATCATTAATAACCTTAACCGTGTTGTTTTTTATTATTAACACGGGATTTACGGTTTCCTTGCATTTTTGCAGCATGGAGAAAAAAGCGTTATTGTCTTCCTGCGGAATGTGTGAAGCGTCGAGCGTAACGGATGATCCGGCGAAGGCGGAATGTTCCGATGAAATTTCTTCTTCTAATGAGCCAACAATAGCACAAACTCCGCATAAATGCTGCGAAGTAAAAGTCGCCTCTATCATCGGCACTGATGAATATCTTCTTGCCCAAATTGGATCAACTGTAAAATTAGTTCAAGTTGATATGATCGCTCTTACCCTTCAGCAAGATGTATATTCAACTGATTTTTCCTCAAACTTTTTTCCCGATTCATCTCCACCAAGAGAGACAACCTCCAAACTCTTCCTCTCCAATCATAATTTCAGAATTTGATTATTACTAATACTTAGTTTAGCGGTTAAATAAATTTCGTCGGCTTACTATATCATCACTTATTAGTGAGCAGTTAACAGTTTTTAATAATCAATTTTTGGAACAATCATGTATAAAATAATTTATTACGTTTTTGTTTTTGCCTTCATCAATATTAGCATGATGGCTAAAAGCACCGATTCAGTAAATCCTTCAAATTTTTTGGATCATAAAACCGAATTTTCGGCGGATACAATTTACAGTTGCACAATGCACCCTGAAGTTAAATCCTTGCAGCCGGGGAAATGTTCAAAATGCGG
>JAVHOS010000198.1:0-2645 GCA_036170205.1 Ignavibacteriaceae bacterium
GATAATCTCTTAACAAACTTTGTGCTTTTTATGCCTTCTTTTTTTGCAGCGCAGTCTTCTGCTTTCTTTAGCTGATTATTCAAATCATTTAATTGTTTCTTGTAACGCTTAGTTGAAAAATCGCAGACTAAATCTTCAGAGAGCCTTGCTGCATCTGCAACCACTACCGGTTTTGTATTTTTATGTTCTCTTAGAAATTCTTCTAAAATCGGAGCAAAAAGGTAAGATCGCGCACCAATTACCCCGAAGTCGGGGCAATTTACTCCGGCATTCCTATTTTTAAGTGGTTAAGGGTACTGCGGAAGTGGGGTAATTCCTAAAAAAAAATTTAACTATAAATTGCAGCTGAAAGATACCCGACAACCTGCTGGTAATCGAGCGAAACTTCTCCGGAAGTTGTACGATGAATAACTTTAGCTTTATTTTGTTTCTGTTCGATAGCTTTTAAAACTGAAAGAATAAGCCCGCCGCCGCACGCTTCGCTCTTACCGGAATTCAAATCGCGCGTTAACCCATCATAATCAAGCGCCTCAATGTACTCGGCAATTTTTGCATCCATTATATCAGCTTTTTTTTGCGAGTGATAATGCGAAAGATCGGAACTTACCACAATTAAGGTTTCATCATTTAAAACTGAAACGAGACTTTCTGCAAGCGTTTCAACATAAGTTTCATTTTGATCTCCCATAACAATGGGAACGATAGTAAAATCATTTAAAACGGTTTGCAAAAACGGAAGCTGAACTTCAATAGCATGTTCTTCCCGATGCCCTTCTTTTCCGCGGTAAATTCTTTTTGAACTCTTTACTAATAATTCGGAAACATCTTGATTCACAGGCACAAGTCCGAGCGGAGTTTCGTAAGCATCCCCGTCATAAATTGAAATGCCGGGAAAATATTCATGGTGGCTGGGGGAAAGAATTATTACTGTCGAATATTTTTTTCCATTAACAGCATTGTAGGCGTATGCCGCAGTTAAACCGGAGTAAGTATATCCCGCATGTGGAGCAATAATGGTGTGTAAGTTTGGAAAATTAAAATCGTGTGTTGCTGTGTTCAGCATCTTTTGAATTTGCGCTTGTAAAACGCCTGGCTTTTCGGGATAAAAATATCCCGCAAAATATGGCGGTCTATTTTCTTTCACCGGTTAAATCTCTATGTTGTTCTTCATGAATAACTTCCGCGGTAAAAGTTTTAATGTTCAAAAATCGCGTCCGCCACCAATAAGGATCAGCGCCCGCTTTTTGACATAACGCTGTTAAAAAATCTTCAACGCCGAATCGATTTTCCGTCGCTACTTGGGGCAGTAATAATCCTCGCGCATCGGGTTCGTCTAAAATCAATCCATGCGTGCCGATTTTAATCTCATTATAATTTGATATCGGAACCGCCGGCGTTAGCACAGAAATTTCTATTAAGAGCTGGCTTATTTCTTCGGCTGATACGGGAGGAAATCTGGGGTCTTCAAGTGCGGAGAGTCTTGCTACTTCCCAAATGGTTTCTGCAAGCGGAGTGTTTGCAGCAACATAGCCGATACAGCCGCGCAATTGTTTCGACTTTGTAAGCGTTACAAAACAGCCCGCATACATGCTAAGCGATGGATGACGTTTATAATCAATCTCCGGCATAGAAGGGAATTCTTCATAGATCGATTCAAGAGATTGCCGCGCAATCAATAGCAAGATTCCCTGTTCATCTTTTGTTAGAAACATAACTTCCTCAATTAGGTATCCATTTTTACTAATTCGATGATTTGTTTTTCCTTTATAAGAAAAAGAAGTTTTTTGTAAACGAAAAACGAATCAACAGCATATTGATGAATATTTTTGTTCAGAACGGCGGAGAATAAAAGTGAACCGGTTGCTGCATCGCAAATATAAAAATGCTGGGTGAATTTCTCATCTATTTTTTCGTGAAAAGTGAAGAAGAGAGATTTACCGCGTTGAAGGTATTCTACCTGTCCGGAGAAAGAAAATTTGGAAATGAAATTTCTGATGCAATCAAATTGAGGATCATCATTTAACGGATTAAACACTTCCGGGAAGAGGTAATCAGCGTATGATTTTTTTGCTTGAGCTTCTTCTTTTAACAGATTTACCCGCGCATATTCTTCGCCGAGATTACGGATCACCTTTCCTGTTAGCAAATCAATTTCCACATAAAATCTTCCATCAAACTGCTGCTGAAAAGCAACGATCTTCTCATTGTCTGAAAAGAAATAAGTTAACGTTTCATTCTGCCAGAGAATTTTTTTTTGATTAAGATCATAAGCAAAAAATCCTTTATGCTGCGGCATATCCGGCTTTAAATAAAAGTGGAAAACGATAATATCCTTCTCCACCGCTTCAATACCGATCCAAGCTTTTTCTTCAAACTGAAAATTAGAAAATATTTTTTCTTTTGTTGATAGATCGTAGCAAGAAAAAAATACTTCTCTCGTTTTAGGATCTCGTTCTTCAATAAGAAGTTTGTCCGTTTCCAAAATCAGGATCCGCCAAATTTGTTTTTTGTTACTATGTATTAAATGTTTTTTCATCGAACTTTTCCAGTTATACCGGTTCAAACCTTGCCGTAAAATGACGCAGCATCGGCGCTTCATAAGTAAACTTTAGACCTCGCATTATGTTGCGCTGTTTGTAAGTATC
>JAVHOS010000199.1:0-2642 GCA_036170205.1 Ignavibacteriaceae bacterium
ACATTTGTATTGAAGAAGACAACCGAAATATTTTCATAATCAAAAGGAATAAGTTCATATTCAAGAGAACGGCAATCAATTCGGAGCGCGTTTCCGCTTTCGCCAAAAATATTTATGTACTGATCCATGATGCCGCAATTAACGCCGACAAATTCATTCTCCGCTTTTTGAGCAAGCTTAACGAGTGAAAGTTTATCAATTCTCAAATTAAAAATATGATTTAGCGCAAAAGCCAAACCGGCTTCAATAGCGGCTGAAGAAGATAGTCCTGCGCCAATGGGAATATCTCCGCCAAAGACACAATTAAATCCTTTTAAATTATGTCCCGCTTTCATTAATTGATCAACGACGCCGATCAAATAGTTAGCCCAATTTTTTGGCGACTTGTTGAGCTGTTCCAAATTAAATTCATAGGTTTCATTTAAATCGGCAGAAATAAGTTTGCAGCTTGTATCTGTTCGAGGTGCAATAGCAAAGTAAATCGCTTTATCTATTGCAGCCGGAAGAACAAATCCCATGTTGT
Organism: Ignavibacteriaceae bacterium; assembly: GCA_036170205.1. GTDB lineage: Bacteria > Bacteroidota > Ignavibacteria > Ignavibacteriales > Ignavibacteriaceae > UBA1563. Next base: position 524 of record JAVHOS010000199.1, read on the forward strand.
AATCAGTGTGTTCGCCGATTAAATTCAATCTTCCGGGAGAACGAACAAGCGTCGGTTCCCCTGCAAAAATATCTCTAAAAATTTTTTCTATTTTTTGCAGTGAATCCATAAACAATTCAGACCGTTTCTTTTCTTGTTTTCAAGTACATCAATCCGCCAAACAGAACCATAATTGCTCCCCACCAAATATCGGGATGAATTTCACTTAATACGGTTTTGCGCACGGAGGGATTGAATGCAAGATAAATTCCGTTCAGCATGATTAATGTTCCAATCACTAAAAGAATTAGCCCTACGAAAAACCAAATCGGTTTCATTTTATGTTCTGACATAGTTTCCTCTTTCTACCAAAATAAAAGATTAAGAATGATTAAAATTATCAAAGAAATAATTGCAACAAATTCCGGACGTTTAACAAAAGGAATTGCTTGATCGTGATTCTCTTTGGTTAAACCTTTTACAAGTCCGATCAATTCTGCTTTTTCTCTTTTCTTTGTGAAAAGACTAATGACAATAGTGACGACTGCACAGATTAACCAAGCCCACCAAGCGCGCCAGAAGTTTGCAGCCATATCGCTTTGCACATTCGACATGGTAATAAAGCTCTCTTGGAACCAACTGAATTTTACCGCGAGATACATCGTAAATGAAGAAAGCATTCCGGCAACCAATCCCCAGAAAGCTCCGTTCGGAGTGATCCACCAAACGAACATTCCGAGCAGCATAGTTGCAAATAGTGGTGCATTCACCCAAGAAAAAATCGCCTGCATATAATCCATAATGCTCGGAAAACTTTTTGCCCAATACGCGGTTACTAAAGAGATTGCAACTCCAACCAACGTTGAAATTCTTCCCATCCAAAGGAGATGAGAATCGGAAGCTTTTTTGTTGAGCACAGCTTTATAAATATCGTAAGTCCAGACAGTATTAAACGCGCTAACATTTCCGGCTTGACCAGCCATAAAACCGGCAAGAAGCGCCGTCACTCCAAGTCCGACTAATCCCGAAGGATAATAACGAGCAATGAGAAGCGGAAGAGCCGAATCATAATTTATTTGTCCTCCATCATGAAGAAGAGTGAATCCGCTTTTGGGATCATTAGAAAGGGCGATGGCAATAAGTCCGGCAACAATAACAATAAACGGAAGAGCCATTTTGAAAAAAGAAGCAAGGATCGGAGTCATTCTTGCCGAGCGTAAATCTTTTGCGGAAAATGCTCTTTGAATAACAAGAAAGTCGGTCGTCCAATATCCGAATGAAAGGACAAAACCTAACCCAAGTACAATGCCGCCCCAATGGATGAACATCCCGTTTTGTGTGGGATTAGATGAAGTTGACCAGAGTGTTGTAAACGAAATTTGCTGACTGTATTCATTTATTCTTGCGATAATTTCGTGCAAGCTTCCAATTTCGATAATACCTAAAATCGAAATAAGAAACAGTCCAAACCAAATTAAAAAGAACTGGATGATCTCAGTGAATATCGCAGACATCAATCCGCTCAATCCAACGTAAACCGCTACAGTTAACGCCGAAGCCCACATACTTACGTCCCAATTCCATCCTAAAAAAGTATGAAGAACAAGAGCCATCGCGTAAAGATTTATTCCCGAAACCAACAATGTCATCAACGCAAAAGCAACTCCATTTAATACGCGGGTTTTTTCATCGAAGCGAAGTTTAAGATAGCCGGGAACAGAATTGATTTTGCTGCTGTAATAAAAAGGCATCATGTAAATGCCGAGGAAAAGCATTGCGGGAATAGCGCCGATCCAGTAGAAATGCGCTACATACATTCCATATTTAAAAGTATTTCCGGTCATTCCCAGTAGTTCAAGAGCGCCAAGATTTGCCGAAAGGAAAGCTAATCCTGCCACCCATGTTGAATTTTTTCTTCCGGCGAGAAAAAAATCTTCCTGACTCTTTGTGAATCTTTTTAAATACCATCCGATACCGAGCACGAACGCAAAATAGACAAAGATAATTACCCAATCTATAAAAGAGAGACCGATTGCTTGCATACTTTCCTCTACAAATGACTTTCTGTTTTATTGAATTTACTTATTTACCATTTCTCGGCCGAAGCCTGATCCACCTCTGGCAGAAACTTTTCACTTTC
>JAVHOS010000200.1:0-2638 GCA_036170205.1 Ignavibacteriaceae bacterium
ACAAAAGAAATAGTACCAACTGAACGAATTGAAAGCAAGATACTTTTAATCCGGGAACAAAGGGTAATGCTTGACCGTGATCTTGCGGAGTTGTATGGAGTGGAGACTAAAAATCTGAACCGGCAGGTTAAACGAAACCAGGAGAGGTTCCCGTCAGAATTTATGTTCCAATTGACTCTTAGCGAAAAAAAAGAACTGGTGACAAATTGGCACCGGTTCAATTCATTAAAGCATTCAACAGTTTTGCCTTTTGCATTTACGGAGTACGGCGCCTTAATGCTGGCGTCTGTTCTAAACTCGCCACGAGCGATAGAGGCGGGGATATTTGTTGTACAGGCATTTGTACATCTGAAAGAAATGCTTTTAACAAACAAAGAGCTGGCGCAAAAGTTAAAAGAGTTAGCGTATAAAATTGAAACGCACGATGAACAAATAACGGCAATCTTTGAGGCGATAAATCAATTGTTAACTCCTCCACCGGCAACAAAAAGAAAAATTGGTTTTGAGGTGAAGGAGAAGAAGGTTAGGTATGGGGCTAAATAATGGAAGTGAGCTTTAACAGTTTGATGAGCGGGGAAAAATGGAAGATTTAATAAGTGAAAAGTGGAAAGGGAAAAGTGGAAAGGGGAAAGTGTAAAGGCAGCGGACACGAATAGTATTTCTTTCCCCGCGTTGAGCGGGGGAAGATATTTTTAAATAGTATGTTTACAAAGAGAAAACGAAATGTTCGGGGTGTAAATTCGTTATAAGAAAAAATAATTCATCGATGTTTTTTTTACAATTAAATAAGTTGTCCTATGAAAAACAATTCATCAAAAAGAGAAGAAGTAAGTAATAATCTTATTCAGAACATAAAAAGATTCTTAAATGATAATAGTGTTCTCCTCGGTGAAAAGAGAACTGAAATCCTTCTAAAATATTTTGGTATAAATAATGATATTCACACACTCAAAGAAATAGGGAGTTATTACAATAATTCCAGAGAAAGAATAAGACAAATAAAAGAGGACTCGTTAAACGACTTGTTGAACATTTTCTTAGGCGAGAAAAATGGAAAGAGAAAATTTATTTGTTCGTTGGAATTCATGAAGCAAATGAGTGATTTGCGGCTTTTGTTATTTGCTCATAGTGTAATTACCCAAAATAGACTCTATGCTAAATTAAATCCCGGTGACAAGTTTAAATTTTCGAATAGAGATAAACCTTATATCAATCTTCTCTTAGCTGTTTTCGGTTATGAGGAATTTGATTTATCAGATCATTTTCTTTACTTCGATAGGAGAAAATTAAATAAACAATCTTTATCACTTTTGTACAAGACCTTACATAAAACACTTAACAAAAGTATCTTTCCCCAGGATGTATCCGCCATACTTGTTGAAGTTAAAAAAGAAATTGGAAATTATAGATTAGCGTATAAAGAAATGGAGGATATTCTGGAACAAATAAATGAAGTTGAATCTATCTCTGAAAACGGGAAAAAATATTTTCAGATACGTTTTGAAGCTCTAACAACAATAGCAGCTATGGGAATACGCATACTAAATGAAAACAAACAACCCATGCATTTTAAAGAGGTAATAAAAAGAATAAATGAAAAACTTAAACAACTGAATTCAGATAGAACTGTTTTATATGAAGGTCTGATTAGCGGATTTGTGAAATCATCTTTTACAAAAGCCAACGGCAAAAGCGGATATTGGTCATTAAAAGAATGGAATTCGGATTATCAATCAATATGCTCACTTGTAGAAAAAGCCTTAATTGAAACAAAGAAACCTTTGAGTTTAGATGAAATATATAGACATATTACAACCAAGCATTCCGGAATAAAAAGAAAATCAATGCGCACCCTCATAGCCGTTAATAAAAATAAATTCTTAAGATTAGAAAACAGTAAGCAGATATTGAAAGCCTGGGAGGAGAAGTATAAAAATCTTTTATACACTAAAAAAAATTATAACGACTTAGAGATAATGAAACAGATAGTAAAGATTTATAAAGTAAATTCAGCAAAAAGCCTGCATTCTACTTCACTAAGACAGGCGTTGGAAAAAGTGGGAATCAGCTTTCCGCGTACAACCTATCACACCAAAATTTTACAATATCCGATATTGGAAAGAGCCGCTTCATTTTCCCGGGAAATTTTGTTAAAAGATGATTATGAAATTGCTTTGTCTAAAATAAATTTGAAAGATAAGAAGACATTATAAACAGATATTATTAAATGAAAATATCCCGAAACCTGCGGGGTTAGAAGTTTAGAACAAGTACACAAAACCCCGGAGGTTTGGCTGAAAGTTTTGTACAAAATAATATTTGCTTAGATTTGCTATAGAATTATTTAAGGGAAGTTATCTGTTATGAACTACATCTACATGGGTGATTGCTTAAACGTCCTACGGGATAATATAAAAGATGAATCGGTTGATCTTATCTATATTGATCCGCCGTTTAACAGCAAGCGCGATTACAATATTTTCTTTGACGATAAGGAAATACAAACACAGCGCATTGCGTTTGAGGATACATGGTCTTTGAAGAGTATTCAAGATTCTCTGCAAGAACTCCACACGATGAAAACGGAAAACCTTTTTTATCTTTTACTCACTTATCAAAAAGTTGCGCCGCACGCATT
>JAVHOS010000201.1:0-2599 GCA_036170205.1 Ignavibacteriaceae bacterium
AAATGACTCCTCATCAAGCGTTAGAAAAATATTTCGGTTACAAAAAATTTAGACCCGGGCAGGAAGAAATTATAAAAGAAATTCTTGCCGGTAACCATGTCCTCGCGGTTCTGCCAACCGGTGCGGGGAAATCTATTTGTTACCAAATCCCGGCACTCATTTCTGAAAACTTTTCGCTCGTTGTTTCGCCACTCATCGCTTTGATGAAAGATCAAGTTGACGGGTTGAACAAGACAGAATTGATCTCAGCTTTTATTAACAGCTCGCTTGAGTATTATGAGATTGAAAGAATTTTAAAAGAAGTTTCGTACGGAAAAATTAAATTACTTTATGTTGCGCCGGAACGGTTTGAAAATCTCTACTTTGCCGAAAAGATAAAGCAGCTTAATCCTAATTTTGTTTTTGTAGATGAAGCGCATTGTATTTCCGAATGGGGGCACAACTTTCGTCCGAGTTACCGGAAGATAAAAGAGTTCCTTGCCTTTTCAGGAGTAAAAAAGATCGCAGCATTTACAGCAACCGCTACTCCGGAAGTCCGCGATGATATACTCGTTCAACTTGGATTAAAAGAACCAAAAGTTTTTGTGCGGGGATTTGAACGCGAGAATCTCTCCATCAAAGTTATTCAAACAAAAAAGAAAGATGAAAAAGTTGTTGAGTTAATTTCGCTTTATAAAACTCCGGCAATCATTTACACTTCATCAAGAAAAAAAGCGGAAGATGTTTCGCAAGTTCTCTCAATGTATAAAATTAAAAATTCTTTTTACCACGCTGGATTAACTTCCGCACAGCGCAAAAGAATCCAAGAAGAATTTCTCGAAAGCAAAACTCCCGTAATCATCGCAACAAATGCGTTCGGAATGGGGATCGACAAAAAGGATATTCGTCTCGTCATCCATTACAATATGCCGGGAACGATCGAAAATTATTACCAGGAGATCGGTAGAGCAGGACGAGACGGCAAACCATCTACGGCGGTTTTATTATTTGAGCCGAACGATTCTTCCATTCATCAATATTTTATTCAATCTTCTTATCCCGATAAAGAACTGCTGCAAAAGTTGTATGATGGAATTTGTACTTACGGCAAAGTAAAAATCGGTGAGGCAAGAGAAGCAGAAATCCCGATCAACTTTGAATATCTCTCTTCGTTTGTGAAGAAAGATTTCTCCAAAGGATTGATGATGGCGGCGATCAAAATTCTTGAAGAAGCCGGGCATTTAAAATTTATTTCCGATTTTGAACGGCAAAACTCTCTACAAATTATTATCGATCTTGAACATCTTAAGAATTACACAAAGCATTTAAAATCTCCTTTAAAAAAAGAATTAATAATTTTTCTTCTGCGGAAATTCGGTTCCTCACTCTTCACTTCAAAAATTAATTTTTCTTTACAAGATTTTGCCAATGATCTCAATTCATCAAACGATGAAGTTGATAAAGCGCTTCTGTCGCTTCAGCACAGTGGAATACTTGAGTACACAAAACCGCTTGGCAGAGAAGCGCTTTTCTTAAAGGGTCCGCGAGTTGAAAGTTCGAAACTTAATATCAATTACATGAAATTAAATCAAGCTTATTTCCATGCGCAGAAAAAGCTTGAGCAGATGATTGATTTTGTTTACTGCAAAGAATGCCGGTTCAAATTTATTTTGCGCTACTTCGGTGAAGAAGTTTCGACTTATAAATGTAACAAATGCGATTCGTGCGTAACAAAAGATTCCATGCCGGAATCCACCATAGATTATCTTCGCGAAATAATTTTAAGAACATCGCACGAAATGGATCTTGGCATAACTGAAACACAGCTTGTCTCCATTCTTTCCGGTTCTTCCAAAGCAACTAACTTAAAGACTGTTTCAACATTTGGAGTTTGTTCAACTTTTTCAAAACAAGATATCATTACAGTTATCCGCTACTTGATCGATACGGAAGATTTACAGAAGGATACGAAACAATTCAAGAAAATTTTTCTAACAAACAAAGGAAAGCAGTTTCTTCTGCAAAAAGGAATTGTTATTCCAACCGAAGAGCCGCAGAATTACGAAAAGAATTTGGAGTTGTTTCATCTTTTGAAAGAAGCGAGAGATAAGGCTGCACTCAAGTTCGGGCAGCCTAAATATATCGTCTGCGGCGATGATGTACTCCGCGAACTTGCAGAGATAAAACCTGTCACTCATTTTGAGATGCTGCAAATAAAGGGATTTAATCAACGGATGTTTACAAAACTTGGGAATGCTTTTCTTGAAATAATTGAAGGATTTTCTGAAAATGATTCGACGCTCTTTAGTGAAATCAAAACCGACAAAAAATCACTTCCGTCATCGATAACGGAAACGTATCAGCTCATTCAAAAAGGATTTACTCTAAAAGAGATTGCCGAAACAAGAAAACTCGCCGAGCCGGTAATATCCATGCAGGTGGAAACGATCCTTGAATATTTCCCCGAAACGGATATTTCATCTCTGTTAAGCGAAGAACTTTATCAGCAAATTTCTTTGCAGGCACAAAAGGGATTTTCAAATTTAAAGGAATTAAAAAAGCGGCTTCCCGAGTTTATCAGTTACGCCGCTATAAGAATTGTAATTGCAAAGATGAAAAC
>JAVHOS010000202.1:0-2589 GCA_036170205.1 Ignavibacteriaceae bacterium
AGGTGAATCGGCTTTTGCGCTTATCGGCATATTCTGAGGTCCGGCGAGAATTTTTCCAGTTACTTCATTCCCGTTAAAATTAAGTTGTACAGTTGCCGGTCCTTGTTGGATCATTCTTTTTACAGGAAGAACTGTAGCGCGGTCAAGATAAAGAGAATCTTTCATCGCCATTACTCCGGTTAAATTATCAACTACAAGAAAAACATCTTTTCCGTTGAACGCAGTTTTTGTAATTGCTCTTTCTAAATTCATTGTAAAGTTTTGCCCCATCGCATTTACTTTAACAACATATTTAAAGTTTCCTTCTTGAATTTTAGAGCCGTCAAAAGATTTTAACATTTCTTTCGGCGCTTGAACCGATTCGTTCTTTGGCATTGTAACAGTTTTTATGTCAACGGTAATGTCTTTTAACTTTTGTTGAATTTCAGGACGAATATCTTCCTGCACTCTTCCTTTTAAATGTTTAGCAAAGAATTGTTCCATGGCTACATACATGGCAAGACGATTTTCTTTTCCGGCGAATCCGTGTCCTTCATCCGGTGCAACCATATATTCAACTTGTCTATTCAGGTCTCGAAGAGCGACAACAATTTGATCCGCTTCAGCTTTTTTTACGCGCGGATCGTTTGCGCCTTGTACCACATAAAGAGGCGCTTTGATTTGCGTCGCGTAATTGAACGGTGAAACTTCATCTAATAATTTCTTCTCTTCGGGGATGTCCATACTTCCTACACGCACATCGAACATTTTTTTTGCCGGCGCCCAGTATGGTGGAATTGATTTTAAAAGAGTGATGATGTTGGAAGGTCCAACAATATCAAAACCGGCGGCGTAAACATCGGGTGTAAAAGTTAAACCGGCAAGCGTTGCATAACCACCGTACGAACCGCCGGAAATTGCAACACGTTTCGGATCGGCAATGCCTTGTTTGATCAACCATTTAACAGCATCGGTAAGATCATGCTGCATTGAGCCGCGTCCCCATTGTTTATTACCGGCATTCAAGAATTTTTTTCCGTATCCGGTTGACCCTCTAAAGTTTGGTTGAAGAACTGCGTAACCACGGTTTGCAAGAAATTGCGCTGTTGCGTTATAACCAAAAAAATCGCGCGCCCATGGTCCACCGTGAACGAAGAGAACGGTTGGAAGATTTTTAGCGGGAATTCCTTTTGGCAAAGTTAAGTAAGCCGGAATGCTGAAACCATCGCGGACTTTGTAACGAACTGCTTTTCTTTCAGAAAGAAATTCACTCGGTAAAGTCGGGCGTGATTTATAAAGTAATTCTGCTGTTCCTTTTGTTCTATCAAAAAGATAAACAGAGCCGGGATCAACATCGCGTGAAACGGAAACCAACCAGATTGATTCATCGGCTGAAGTTGAGACCAGTCCGATCTCACCTTTTGGTAAAAGAGATTTTAATTTGTTGTAATCTTTTTCCCACGTTTTATTTTTGAAATAAATTCTTGTTTCATCGCCAACGTAAACCGTAGCGATAAGTTCATTCGTTACATCAGAAAAAATAACATCACCAAAATCCACTTCATTCTTCGGATCTTTTTCGATGAACTTTGTTTTCCCGGAATTCAAATCATATATAAGAAGTTCCAGCTTATCAACTTTCGCTCCTTTATTTGAGATCATATAGAAGCTATTGCCGTCAGGCATAAATCGGATTGGACCGGCAGTTTCCTCATTATTTACAACATAAATTTGATCTAATTTATCGCCGTTAACCTTTAAGATTTCGGTTCCGCCGTCTGCGGTTTGGCGGATTCCAAGTTTCAAATTTCCGTTAAGATCGAACACCCAGCTTGCGACGTTCTCATCATTTTTTCTGACAAGCGTTTTTTCACCGGTAGTGAGGTTGAGTTTATAAATATCGTGAAGCTGCGGATTGCGGTCATTTAGTCCGATAAAAATTTCGTTAGGTGAATTTTTCGGAACGTCATAAATAAATGCGCGAACATTTTCGAGCGGAGTTAAATCCTTCGCTTGCGGAACCGGGTCACCGGTTGCTTTTGGATCGACAGCGTAGATACGGAAATTCTCATTTCCTCCTTGATCTTGTACGAAAAGCACATATTTGCTATCGCGGGACCAGAAATAAGTTGTTACCGGGCGTTTAGCATCGGCGGTAAGAGGTTTGGCTTCATCAAATTTTTGATTCCGCTCTTTTACCCAAATATTTCTAACATTGTTAAACGGTTTCACAAAAGTGATATATTTTCCATCGGGAGAAATTTGAGCGCCGGAAATATCGGGATCGCCGAAGAAAAGTTCTCTATCAATGATAGGCGGTTGTTGTGCCGATAGATGAGTTGAAAAGATGAAGATGAACAAAATCCCAAGAATCTTTTGAATTGACATGAATTACTCCTTTTAATTTTTGCACTCCAAATTTAAGGAGTATTTCGGCAAAAAAAAGATGAAATCTACCAATCAGGAATTTATATGATGAAGCGAAAAATAGCTTGATAAGCGGTGGTGTAATTTTTCGTGAATGAAATGCTAAAAAGTTGAAAAAATATCAAGAAAAGTAAAAAAAGGTGAATGAAAATTTTTGCTAAAAGAGGAGAAAGTGTTATTTTC
>JAVHOS010000203.1:0-2589 GCA_036170205.1 Ignavibacteriaceae bacterium
ACAAGCGCAAGCATAAACGTGAAAAGCAGACTTGAAGAACTTTCCACAAAATCTTTTGAAGCGCCGTCTAACGCGGTGGAAAAACTTTCATCCAGAACATTCTTCGCGATCTTATCCATCGCTTCAATTCCATCTCCGATAGTTTTACCCGGTGCGAGACTTGCCGATACCGTTGCGCTTACATAGCGGTTAAATCTATATAACTGCGGGGGACTGCTTCGTTCTTTAAGCGTTACAAGATTATCAAGTTGAATTGATTCTCCCCGGTTATTTCTTAAATGAAGTGAAGTAAGATCAACCGGTTTGTTTCTATTTTCTTTTAAAACTTGACCGATAACAGCATATTGTTTCCCGTTCATAATAAAAAATCCAAACCGCTGCCCGCTATATGCAAGTTGAAGAGTTTGCGCTATATCCAGCGCTGACACGCCAAGTTCTCTTGCTTTTGTTCTGTTGATCTCAACCACAATTTCCGGTTTGTTGAATTTTAGATTAACATCTACATTTGCAAAGGCAGGGTTTTCTTGCGCTTTTTCTAAAAACTTCGGAACAACTTCGCGGAGTTTTTCAAAATTTGGCGCTTGAATAATATATTGAACAGGCAAACCACCTCGCCGTGTTGAAATAGATTGGCTTTCGATAACAAACGAACGAGCGTCATTCATCTTTTTTGTAATTGCTGTTACTTTTTCAGCTATCTGGCTTTGTGATCTCTTCCGTTTATCTGCATCAGTTAAGGTTAAGCGTACAAATCCGCTGTTTGAAGCGCTTGAACCGCCTCCGCCTCCCGTAACAGAAACCATCGCTGCAGATTCTTTTACTGAATCTTGCAACACTTCAACCATATTAAGAATATATTTATCCATCGACCGGAAAGAAGTGCCTTCAGGCATTGTTGAACGAACGGTTATTTCACTCCTATCTTCAATCGGTGCAAGTTCGGATTGTAAACTTGTTGTAAGAAAATAGATTGCAACGATCGCTACCGAAATAATAATAAATACAAGCCAGCGTTTTTTCATAAAAGAATTGAGAGAATTCTGATACGACGTTTCCAGCCAGATGAAGAACGGTTCTGTTTTGTAATAGAACCAACTGTGTTTTTCTTTCGTTTTCAATATTCGTGAGCTGAGCATCGGCGTTAACGTTAAAGCAACAAATGCAGAGATAAGAACGGAACCTGCAATCACTACTCCGAATTCAACAAAAAGTCTTCCGGTAATTCCCTTTAAAAACATGATGGGGAGGAAAACTGCTGCAAGGGTAATTGTGGTAGAAACAACTGCGAAGAATATTTCTGACGCGCCTTTGGTACTTGCTTCGATAGGAGTCATTCCTTCTTCAACTTTTTTATAGATGTTTTCCAGAACAACAATCGCATCATCAACAACAATTCCAATTGCCAGAACAATTCCAAGCAATGTTAAGGTGTTGATAGAAAATTTTGCAAGATACATAATAAAAAAGGCGCCGATCAAAGAAACGGGGATTGCAATAATTGGAATGAGCGTTGTACGCCAATCTCTCAGGAAAAGAAAGATGATCAAAATTACTAATGCAAAGGCTAAGATGATTGTTTCTTCAACTTCCGAAATTGAATTGCGAATATATTTCGTTACGTCAAATCCAATTCCCAATTCAAGGTCTGCCGGTAAATCCTTTTTAATTTGATCTAACCTTTTGTAAAACTCATCTGCAATTCGGATATAATTTGCGCCCGGCTGCGGAATGAGCACAACTCCCACCATTGGAATTCCATCACGGCGCAGAATTGATTTATCATTTTCAGGATATAATGCTGCCTCGCCGATATCTTTAAAACGAATAATGCTACTGGCTGATTCTTTTATGATAAGGTCATTAAAATTATCAACCGTTGTTAATCTTCCGAGAGTTCGTACAGTTAATTCTGTGTTGCTTCCTTCTATGCTGCCGGAAGGTAATTCTATATTTTCCCTGATTAACGCATTCCGGACATCAATTGGAGTAATATTATATGCGGCAAGTTTTGCCGGGTTCATCCACAAGCGCATCGAAAATCTTTTTTCTCCCCAAATATTAATCTGGCTTACGCCGGGAATAGTCTGTAATCGTTCCTTAAAAGTATTTTGAGCGATGTCGGATAAATCAAGAAGCGTTCGTTTATCGCTTTTTACACTAAGAAAAACTATCGGGACAGCATCTGCGTCGGCTTTTGAAACGGTCGGAGGATCAACATCTGCCGGAAGGCGGCGTATGGCAATAGAAACACGGTCGCGTACATCATTTGCTGCTGTTTCAAGATCGCTGGAGATATCAAACTCAACCGTAATTTGACTGTTGCCGTCTCTACTTACTGAAGTTAATGACCGTATTCCGGCTATGCCGTTTATTTGTTCTTCCAACGGTTCGGTAATTTGTGATTCGATAATATCTGCATTTGCCCCAACATAACTTGTTGAAACGGTAATGATCGGCGGATCGATACTTGGATATTCGCGAACACCGAGATAAGTATAACCGATAATTCCAAAAAGTAAAATTACAATTGACATAACAATTGCAAGAACCGGACGCCTGATGCTAAGTGATGATAAACTCATAATGATT
>JAVHOS010000204.1:0-12648 GCA_036170205.1 Ignavibacteriaceae bacterium
CAGTAAGTTTGCAGTCACTTGTAATGGCGCAAGATAAAGCTAAAATTAGCGGTCTTATGTATAGCGACTATTTTTACAATATCGATAATTCAGCCATTGCTAAGAAAGACCTCAGTGGATTTCAATTTAGAAGAATTTATTTTACAGCCGATTTTACTGTCGCAGAGAATTTTGATTCAAGATTCAGACTTGAATCAGACCAAAGCGCCAACTCAAATACCAACGGCGGCAAACTTGGCGTAATGGTTAAAGATGCATACTTAAAATGGAAGGGAATTTTCCACGGATCAGATTTAGTGCTTGGTATTGCGCCGACTCCGGCATTTGATGTATCGGAAGCGGCTTGGGGATATCGCTCTTTAGAAAAAACAATTTTAGACCTTGACGGAATTATTCCTTCAAGAGATTTTGGCGTTGACTTGAAGGGTAAAGTTACAGAAAGCGGCTCTGTGAAATATTGGGTTAAGCTTGCAAACAACAGCGGAAACGCACCTGAAACAGACAAGTATAAAAGATTTTCCGCTATGTTCCAATTCAAACTAACCGATAATTTACAAGCCACCGTTCATGCAGATTATGCGTCAAAAGCTAAAAAAGTTGATGCCTTTGACAAACAATCAAAAGCAAACAACCAGTTCGTCGGCTCGCTTTTTTTAGGGTATCAACAAGGTGAGGATTATTCTGTTGGTGTAGAGGCATTTACAAGAACAATTCAAAATAATTATGCTAAATCAGCCGCTGAAGCGCTTCAAAATCAAAGCAGTTTTGGATTCTCCGTTTGGGGTTGGAAAACGCTTTCCGAAAGTTTCAAGTTCGTTGGAAGATTTGATAACTTCGATCCAAACTCAAGCCGTGATTTAGACGGCAACTCATTTATCATGGCTGGACTTGACTACAAAGCCGCAAAAAATGTAAATGTTATTCCAAACATTCAGTTAGTTAATTATCAAGCAAAAGACGCTTCCGGTAAATCTTTACAAGATTTAACCGCAAGAGTAACTTTTGCTTACTCATTTTAATCATAAACAAGGAAATAAAAATGAAATTTCAAAAGATCATTTCGGTTCTTTTTCTAACAATTTCTTTTTCGATGTTATCCCATGCTCAACTGCAATTAAACGGTGCAGGAGCTACTTTCCCCGCAGTTATTTATTCAAAGTGGTTTGATGAATACAAAAAGACTACCGGAGTTCAATTTAATTATCAAGCTATCGGAAGCGGCGGCGGAATCAGACAAATCTCTGAAGGAACCGTAGATTTCGGGGCAACCGATGGACCAATGACCGAACAACAATTGTCGGATGCAAAAAAGAAGCAAGGAACGGAAATCCTCCACATTCCTACAGTAATGGGCGCGGTAGTTGTATGTTACAAAGTTCCGGGAATTAGCAAGGGATTAAATCTAAGCGGTGATGTTCTTGCTAATATTTTCCTTGGAAAAATTATTTTCTGGAATGACGCAAAAATCAAAAAAGATAATCCGAAAGTGAACCTTCCGAACAGTGCTATTGTTGTAACTCATAGATCGGATGGCAGCGGAACTTCATTTATCTTTACCGACTACTTGACAAAAGTTAGCAAAGATTGGGCGGCAAAAGTTGGCACTGGCACTTCTGTTAATTGGCCTGTTGGTCTTGGCGGAAAAGGAAATGACGGAGTTGCCGGATTAGTAAAACAGACCGAAGGATCGATTGGATATGTTGAATTGGCTTATGCCGTTAAGAACAAAATTCTGTATGCAAATATGAAAAACAAAGCCGGAAATTTTGTTGAAGCAACATTCCAATCAGTTTCAGCCGCAGCTGAAGGCGCAGCTAAGAACATGCCTGCTGATCTTCGTGTATCAATTACCGATGCGGCTGGAAAAGATTCTTATCCGATCTCTGGATTCACCTGGTTATTGGTTTACAAGAATATGAAAGATGAAGCCAAAGCAAAAGCGATGGTGGGTTTCTTAAAATGGGCTGAGAGCAAAGGTCAAGCTTTTGCTACAGACCTTTACTACGCGCCTCTTCCAAAAGCCGTGGTTAAATTATGCGAAAAAAATATTAACTTAGTTACAGCAAATGGTAAAAAATTAAAATAGTGGACAATAGAGAGACCCAAGAAAATATACAGAACCCGGTCCCGGAACGGATTAGCCGAAGTATCCCCGCGAAAGGCGGATTAAAAAAAATCCTTTCGACACACAACATTGGCGACTTCATTTTTGAAAGACTAACACTGCTTTTTGCCGTGTTGGTCTTTCTTCTTGTTATTCTTATGGGTTACGAAATGTATGTTGGTTCAAAAATATCCATCGATAAATTCGGCTGGTCTTTTTTAACTAATTCGGTTTGGGACCCGGTGCAGGAGATTTATGGGGCTTTGCCAATAATTTACGGTACGATCGTCTCTTCTTTTCTCGCTCTCGTATTAAGTGTTCCGCTAAGTATTGGTATCGCTATTTTTCTTTCAGAACTTTCTCCCGATTGGCTTGAAAAACCATTATCGTTTTTAGTCGAATTACTTGCAGGCATTCCTTCAGTGGTTTATGGTTTATGGGGAATTTTTGTTTTAGTGCCCTGGATTAGAACCGATGTCGAACCTTTTTTAACACAACATTTGGGATTTCTCCCCTTTTTCCGCGGCGCACCTTACGGATTTGGGATGTTAGCGGCAGTTTTAATTCTTGCAATTATGGTGCTTCCCATCGTTTCATCCATTTCAAGAGATATTTTAAAATCAGTACCCCAATCTCAGAGAGAAGCAGCTTTAGCGCTTGGAGCCACACGTTGGCAATCCACCAAAATTGTTTTAAAAGATGCGAGATCCGGAATTCTCGGCGCCACAATGTTGGGGCTTGGCAGAGCGGTTGGCGAAACCATGGCTGTTACAATGGTAATAGGCAACAGGGCAATGATCTCTCCTTCACTTTTCGATCCCTCTTACACCATGGCAAGTGTTATCGCTAATGAATTTACAGAAGCTTCGAGCGAAATGTATTTGAGCGCTCTAATTCAGTTAGCTCTGGTTTTATTTGTGCTGACGATAATTATAAATGCTTTTGCTAAACTTTTAGTTTGGAGTATGGAAAGGAAGTTGAAAACAAGATGACATTTTCAAAATTCTTTTTCATTAGAAGAAAAGTTACAAGCGCTGTTATGATGTCCCTTTCTCTTGTAGCGACTCTTGTAGCGGTTATTCCGCTGATTTTCATTTTCTATTATACAATCTCTAAAGGAATAACTTATCTAAATCTTGACTTTTTTATCGCAATGCCGAAACCTGTTGGCGAAGCCGGCGGCGGGATGGCAAACGCTATCGTTGGAACGTTGATGTTAATAGGTATCGGCGGTGCAATCGGTATTCCTGTGGGCGTAATGGCGGGAACGTATCTTTCAGAATTCGGCAATAATAAATTCGGCGCAACGGTAAGATTTTTTACTGATGTTTTAAGCGGCGTTCCTTCCATTGTAGTTGGCGTTGTTGCTTACACTCTTGTGGTTTTACCGATGAAACATTTTTCCGGTTTAGCAGGCGGAATTGCTTTAGGAATTTTGATGATCCCAACCATCACTAGAACAACGGAAGAGATGATAAAACTCGTTCCTCACTCTTTACGAGAAGCGGGATTGGCGTTAGGAATTCCTAAGTGGAAAACCACAATTTTAATTGTTCTTAAAACCGCTTGGAAAGGAATTGCCACCGGAATTTTACTTGGACTCTCCCGTGCAGCCGGAGAAACCGCACCGCTTCTTTTTACCGCTTTAGGAAACAGATTCTGGTCTACCAATGTAATGCAGCCGATGGCTTCGCTTACAGTTTATATTTATGATTACGCGAAATCACCGTTCGAAGATTGGAATAATCAAGCGTGGACGGCTGCCTTAGTATTGATAATTATGATTTCAATGTTAAGTTTGCTCTTCAGAATCATAACTCGTTCAAAGTATAAAACAAAATAAATTGATAAATACAATTACAGCATGATATGGAAATAAAAATTTCAGTTAAAAATTTAGAAGCTTTCTACGGCAAGAATAAAGTGTTAAAGAATATTTCACTTGAAATTCCTCGTAATAAAGTTGTGGCGATCATCGGTCCTTCCGGCTGCGGCAAATCGACATTTCTGCGCTGTTTAAATAGAATGCATGAAGTTGTCGGCGGCACGATCACCGGCTCAATTTTAGTCGATGGCGAAGACCTTACTAAAACCGATCCGGTTTTGTTACGCAAAAGATTAGGAATGGTATTTCAGAAACCGAATCCTTTTCCGACTATGTCTATTTTTAATAATGTTGCAGCCGGTCTTCGATTTAACGGAGTACGAAATAAAAAAATATTAGCCCCGATCGTTGAAAAATCTTTAAAACAAGCAGCCTTATGGGATGAAGTAAAAGATAATTTAGAAGATTCCGGCGTAAACATTTCCGGCGGACAACAGCAGAGGCTCTGCATCGCACGAACACTTGCAGTCGATCCCGAAGTAATTTTAATGGATGAACCCGCAAGCGCACTTGATCCAATTTCAACTTCAAAAATTGAAGAGCTGATCTTCGAATTGAAAAAAAATTACACCATAGTTATCGTTACCCACAATATGCAGCAAGCAGCTCGCGTTAGCGATTTTACAGCATTCTTTTATATGGGTGAGCTGATCGAATACGACAAAACAACAAAAATCTTTACTAAACCGGCAAACAAAAAAACCGAAGAATACGTCACGGGTAGATTCGGTTGATCAACTCGATATGAAAAACTCTTAAGGAAAAAATGGAAACACATTTCGATATACAATTAGGAAAATTAAAAACCCGTCTTTTTAAGATGTGCAGTTTGGTTGATGAACAGGTAGTGTTTGCTCTCCGCTCAATTGAAGAAGAAGATATTACACTTGCTGAATTAGTTGTGGAGCGAGATAAGAAGGTCGATAAATTCGATGTAAAAATTGAAAAGATTTGCCAAAGACTTTTTGCCCTGAACCAGCCGGTAGCGATGGACCTTCGTTTAATCATGTCGGCGATGACTATTAATACCAATCTTGAACGGATTGGGGATATTGCCGTGAATATCGCAGAAAGTTGGATCCGGTTACAAAAGAAACCGGATTTTTATGATAGAACAAAAATTGCGCAAATGTCGGCAGTTGTAAAAGAAATGTTAAGAAGCGCAATCGATTCGTTCATTCAAAACGATCCAAAACTTGCTGAAAAAGTTATACGGATGGACGATGAACTTGATGCCCTTAATTCTACTAATCATGCTGTGCTCAAAGAAATTATGAAAGAAAGTTCCGACAATATTGAACCTGCCGTAGCGTTCCTGGTAAATTCAAGGGAAATTGAACGGATTGGCGATCATGCTACAAACATTGCAGAAGATGTTTACTTTATTGTAGAAGCTGAATTGATCAAGCACAAGTATGAGAAATTTCTTTTTAGCCAGGCGGAAGAAATAGAAAAAGAAATTGATTCGGAAGAGAACGGAGACGATTAATCAGAGAAGGAGAATTTTCTAAGAAATTCATCCTTTCCTTTTTCCAGAAAAATCGGCTCAATTTTATTGTGTGCTTTTAAAAAAGAACTTAGAAGTAAAAATCCGGTAGTTTCACTTACAATCAATTTTGAAAACTGAGTATCGATGAATGTATTGTCTTCTTTCTTAATCGATTGCAAAACCAGCGATAAAACTTCTTCCTCCTTTTCAAAAAAGAAAAGATGAAGCTCAACGAATCGTTCCATCGAGAATTCATTGATAGTCTGTTTAATCACTTCAAAAAGCAACGGAAACGCTTCTCCCATTTTCATCTTCAAGAGAAAGTATTCTTTAAACCGCTCTTTAAGTGTAAGTGATTCGTTATTGAAGCAATTTTTAATTTGTTCGAGGTAATCGGCAATTTCCCATTTTACGGTTTCATAGAAAAGTTGGTCCTTTGAAGCAAAATAGTGATAGATAGTCGCTTTACCGATACGGACATCCCGGGCAATTTCTTCCAAAGTAGTTTTGTTTAACCCATGCCGGATAAATCTCTTTTGAGCAGCTTTCAGAATGTCGATTTTTCGTGATTTTGCCATTTTCCTATAAATTTCTTTTACTTAAATGAAAATAATCAAACTTTATTTAAAATTTACGTTGATTTTTAGGACATATGTGTCTAATTTGTGAAACTAAATTTACTAAAATGGAGAAGAATAAATTATGGCTATGATGGCTAAAATGCGGTCTTTAGCTCCAGCCTTCATAATTTCTGTTGGCGTCTTGTTTGTGCTGTTTATGGTTATTTCAGATTCTAATGTTTTAGAAGCATTAGGTGCAAGATCCAACAATGTAGGCTCGGTTAACGGAAAAAATATATCGTATCAAGAATTCTCTAACTTTCTTGATCGCGCAATCGAGAATCAAAAAGCGCAAACCGGGCAAGAAGTTCCCGAAGAAAATATGGATCAATTTCGCGACCAGGTTTGGGATGCAATTATTACGCAAACACTAACCGAACAGCAAATTCAAAAATTCGGAATAAAAGTTACCGATGAAGAAATAAGAGATTTCATCCTTGGACCAAATCCTCCCGAATTTTTAAAGAAAAATTTTATCGATTCAACAGGAAAATTCAATCGTGAAATGTATGAAAGCGCTTTGTTCGATGCGCGGAACAAAAAAGCTTTAGTTGAAGCTGAAGAAGTTGTTCGCCAGCAGTTGCTTAGTCAAAAATTGCAGAGCTACCTGCTTGCAACAGTTAGTGTAAGCGATGGAGAATTAAAAACAAAATTCATTGACCAAAACGTTAAAATGCAGGCTGAATTCGTTTCTGTTGATTTAAATTCGCTCCCGGATGCTGATTTCAAAACTCCGGCTGATGAAGTAAAAAAATACTACGAAGAACATCCTGATAAATTTGCAGTTAAAGCTGAAAGAAAATTAAAATTTGTCTTCTTCAAAATACAGGCTTCAAAAAGCGATTCAGACGGGATCTACAAAAATTTACAGAATGTAATGTTAAAAGCTAAAGGAGATACCGCATCATTTAAATATTTTGCAGATATCTATTCTGAAGTTCCCTATTCAAAAGATACAATGAGTATTGCCGAGTTGCCTAATGAGCTTTTAACTAATTTTGATGAATCCAAAATTGGTACAATGATCGGTCCATTTTCAGTGAACAATACATACGGCATTTATCAAATTTCGGGAACTGTCGCTGCAAATGAACCCATGGCAAAAGCTTCGCACATATTAATCAAAAGCAGCGGAAATGATGCGAAAGACCTGGCAGAAGCAACCCGCGTTTATAATGAAGTTGTTGGCGGAATGAACTTTGGAAAAGCTGCTGCGAAATATTCTTCTGATTTAGGCAACGCTAAAAACGGTGGTGAACTTGGTTGGTTTGGTAAAGGGAGAATGGTAAAAGAATTTGAAGAAGCTTGTTTCAACGGACCTATGGGTGTTGTTCAAAAGCCAATTAAAACAAATTACGGCTACCACATTATTAAAGTGACAGGCAAAACTTCTCAGAAGTACATCGTTGAAAAAATTATAAATACAATTAAACCTTCCGCATCAACCAGAGATGATATTTACAATCAATCAAACGATTTTGCTTACATCGCTGAAAAGAATGGATTTGAGAAAGAAGCCGAAGTTGCAAATTTAAAAATTCAAGAGACTCCCGCTTTCAACGAAGAAAGTCAATACTTACCGACGATTGGTGTGAATAAAGCGTTGTTAAAATTTTCATTTGAAAACGGTTTAAACACACTCAGCCCGGTTTTTAAAGGAGCGAACGGTTATGTTGTGGCAAAAATCTCCGAGGTAATTAATGAAGGCGTACGCAAGTTTGAAGACGTTCAAAAACAGGCGCAGTCATTGTTATTAACAGAAAAAAAATATGGTAAAGCAAAATCGATCATCGAACAAATAAAGAAGAAAAACGGGGCAAACTTTGCAGCCGCCACCAGCGTATTTAGCAAAGCCCGTTTCGATACTACCGGACCATTCACAACATCCGGAAGCATACCCAAATTGGGATTAGAATATAATTTTGCTGCAAAAGCTTATGAGCTTTCTGTTGGTGCGGTATCAGAACCGATCAAAGGAAGCCGTGGCTATCTTTTGGCAAAATTACTTTCCAAAGATGCTTTTGATCAAAATGCATTTAATACCCAAAAAAGTAGTTTGAGAGAAAGAACGCTTCAAGAAAAGAAAAATTCATTTGTAAGCCAATGGCTGGCAAAAATGAAAAAAGACGCTGATATAGTGGACAAGAGACATTTATTTTATAACCGTTAATTAGGTGTTGCAAAAACTTAATTCTCCCTCTACTTTTGTCTCACCTGAGCAGAAAGATAGAGGGATTATTATTTTAAAAGATTCAAATGGAACATGAAAGAATTTTTTTAACCGGATTTATGGGTTCTGGCAAAAGCACAATTGGTCCGATCGTGGCGAATGTACTTGGATGGAATTTTTATGATTTGGATAAATTGATCGAAAAAGAAGTTGGTGATTCCGTAGATAATATTTTTGCTGCCCAAGGTGAAGCTTTTTTTCGTGCGAAAGAATCCGAAGCGCTACGGAAAGCCGGGAATACAGCCAATATCGTGCTTGCTCTGGGCGGTGGAACTTTAACGGACAAACAAAATGTCGAGTTTATTAAAAAAAATGGAGTTTCAATTTATCTAAAAAGTACACCGGACGAGATTTTTCAGCGCCTCAAATTTAAAGTTGACCGGCCACTGCTAAAATCAAAAAACGGAATACCTCTTTCTCCCTTCGAAACGAAAAAGAAGATTTCCGAACTTCTTGTGCAAAGAGAACCAACCTATTTATTAGCCGATATTGTCTATCAAGTTGATAATATTACTGTTGGTAAAACAGTTGACGACTTAGTTAAAATAGTAAAAAGAAAGTTTCATTTATGAAAACAATTTCTGTTCAGTTTATAGAAAATAAATACGAAATATTTCTGGGCAAAGGGATTTTAAATAAATTTAATTCCTTTTGCGAAAAAAAATCTTTACCGAAGAGAAAATTCTTTGTAATAGATGAAAACGTTTTTCGCCTTCACCAAAAGAATTTGTCAACTTTTCTCTCAAGTGAAGGAAATGATCTTGTATATAAATTTCCGTCGGGGGAAAAATCAAAATCATTTAAACAAATTTCAGAATTACATAAAGTGATGCTGGAAAATAAATTGGGACGCGATACGTTAGTTGTTGCAATCGGCGGCGGTGTAACGGGTGATGCAACCGGATTTGCCGCTTCAATTTTTATGCGCGGAATTCCAATTGTGCATATTCCAACCACGTTGTTAGCGGCTGTGGATAGTTCTCTTGGAGGAAAGACAGGCATCAATTTTAACAATACAAAAAATGTCATTGGAAGTTTTTACCAGCCCAAATTTGTTTTGATCGATACAAATTTCTTCGCTTCTTTGCCTGAAAAAGAAATCACTTGCGGGTTGGGAGAAATTATTAAGTACGCTTATTTAACGGGACAAAATTTTTACGATGACGTATTTCTTTCTTTTAATTATTTCTATCAAAAAGATTTTTCTAAAACGGAAAAGTTGATCGCAAATTCAATAAGCGTTAAAGCGGAAGTTGTTTCGAGCGATGAAAAAGAAACCGGACTCCGCAAAATTCTAAACTTCGGACATACGTTTGCTCACGCCTTTGAAAGCGAACTCCATTTCAAAATTAAACACGGGCAAGCGGTACTTGCGGGGATCATTTGCGCCTTGTATTTATCGCATGAAAAAGGATTTATTAATGAAAAACAACTTAAAAAATTCCTTTACCTTCCAAAACAAATTCCCCTGCCGGCAAGCCTAAAAAAACTTGATAAAGAAAAACTTTACCGGGTAATGCTCTCCGATAAAAAAAACAGAGACGGAAAAATAAAATTTGTTCTCTTAAAAAACTTAGGAGAAATATTGCTTGATGTTGAAGCTGAAAAAACGGAAGTATTCAATTCGATTGAGATGCTGTTAAAGATAATTTAGAAGGTACGCTCGTTCATCACTTCGTATTTGCTCGAATTATTCAGTTATCAACCATTCTTGCTTTTTAACAACCCACCTTCTTAAAAGTAAGAAAAACATGATGGAAGATAATTTTTACTGTGAATTGTCACTTAAAATTGACAATTTTGCTTTGCCGATCTGGCTTCTAAAATGTTATTGAAAGTTAAATTAAGTTAGTGACTAACAATATGTTTAACGGTTTTAATAATATAGTTAGGACAAATGCCAGAAAAATTCATTTCAAATAATGAATTTCTCCCCACATGAATTCAATCCTTTAAATAAAATTCACGCTTCCATTCGACATGGCACATTCGTTTCTCTTATAAAAACTTTAAGCATTGAAAATAAAGAGAGAAAGGAATCATAATGGCAAAAATAGTAATCATTGCTGACGATCCCGATATCCTCGACGCGAGCACCCTTGTCCTCCATTCCAAAGGCTACGAAGTGAACACAGCAGCCAATCCAAACGATGGATACAAGTTAGTGAAAGAAACGAAGCCTGATTTAATTATTCTTGATGTAATGATGAATGAACCCGAAGCCGTAAATAGAGGGCATGAAACGCACGTAGGAACTTTTTTAGACAAACCTCTCTCAGAAGTTATTTGTATAAATTGCGGGCAATGTATCAACCGATGCCCGACTTCGGCATGACGCGCCGGCGATCCTTCGGACGAAATTTGGAATGCGATCGATAATCTGAAAAAACATGTGGTCATTCAAACTGCTCCTTCCCCGCGTGCGGCAATCGGAGAAGAATTTGGAAAAGAACCCGGAAAATCATTTACCGGAGAACTTAATACTGCTTTGCGCCGCATCGGATTTGACCGCGTGTTTGATACCAACTTTACTGCTGATCTTACAATCATGGAAGAAGGAACCGAACTTCTTACATGATTGAAAAAAGCTATCGTGGATAAAGACGAATCAGTAAAACTTCCTCAATTCACTTCTTGCTCTCCGGGATGGGTAAATTATATTGAACATTTTTTTCCTGAATATCTTGATTATCTCTCGACCGCAAAATTGCCCCAGCAAATGTTTGGCGCATTACTAAAAACCTTCTATGCAAAAGAACAAAACATTGATCCTTCCGATATTGTAACAGTAGCGCTGATACCTTGCGCTGCAAAGAAATTTGAATGTAATAAACATGAAATGTATGACTCAGGTTTTAAAGACGTTGATTACGGATTAACTACACTCGAAATGGCAAAGATGATCCGCGAAGCAGTAATCTATTTAGCTGAAATGCCGAAAACACAATTCGATGATCCATTTGGTGATGCTTCCGGAGCCGGCTTAATCTTTGTCGCCACGGGGGGAGTAATGGAAGCGGTGCTGCGAACGGGGTATGAATTGGTTACCGGAAGGGAAGTCCCATTTGAAAATGTTGTCATCGAACCATGCCGCGGTTTTGAAGGAGTAAAACAGGCATCTGTTAAATTAGAAAATTGTGTCGAACAATATAAATTCCTTGAAGGCGTTGACCTGAAATTTGTAGTTGCACTCGGAACCGCAAATGCAAAAATTGTAATGGAGATGTTAAAAAAAGGGGAACTGAATGATGTTCATTTTGTTGAAGTAATGGCTTGTCCGGAGGTTGTATCGGCGGCGGCTGGCAGCCGATTCCAACATCAGCGGAGATTAGAAAAAAACGCGCTGAAGCGATTTATGAAGAGGAGGCATCACTTCCAATTAGAAAATCTCACGAGAATACGCACGTGAATTATCTTTATGAAAAATTCTTAACGGAAGAACCATGCGGAAAACTTTCGCACAAACTTCTCCATACACATTATGTTAAAAGAGGGAAATATATTTCGTAACTTTTGTTTAACGATTTCAATAAATAGATCATGCTGAAAAAATCTGCGGTTCATCAATTAGAAATAGGCTTATCCTCTAAAAATATACAAGGACTCTATCGCATTGAAGTTAAATTTTTATTTTTTATGTCAAGCTGCTCCACTTCATGTGGAACATTTTGGAGGCTTTGGTGCAACCCCACCATCCATCAAAACTTATCCCTCAACCGTGCGGTTTAGTTCACTAAGGCGCTGTAGTTTTGCTCTTCGTTTTTATTATTAGTTGGGAATTCCTTTTAGGAATTCGATTTACCCCTGCACAAGTAAATGCTCTAATTAGTTTCACCTGCATGATTTTAGTTTATAACGGAATACTCCAAAGAGTGAGGATTTATTTAAAGTGCGATCCTCAAAAATTCAATCCTCTCCATTTTTCTCTCATTCAAATGATCCTGGACTTAACCGCATTAATGCTGCTGGTTTATTTTACCGGTGGAATTGAAACGCCGCTCTCAATGCTCTTTGTTCTTCACATGATTATCGGAAGTCCCATCCTTTTGGGAACGGTGATTTATAGTATTGCAACAAGTGTTATCGTTATTTTCAGCGGAATTGTTTTTGGTGAATAAGTAAATATATTTCCTCATCATGCAATTGAGGGATTGCTGCAAACGCCGCTTTATCAAAACTTTAAATTCATCATGGCATACTCCACGGTATTTGCTTTTGTAATGCTGATGAGCGTTATATTAGCAATTAATATCGCAAATCAGTTATATAGAATGGAACAAAAACTGGTTGAATCATTAGACCAGCTTAATGCCGCTGAAG
>JAVHOS010000205.1:0-2395 GCA_036170205.1 Ignavibacteriaceae bacterium
TACTTAAAAAGTTCATACGATTTATTTTTAACAACTCGATAATCTCTTTCGGCGCTTAACTTCTCAAAAGTTCTTTCATCAATATTCGAAGAACAACCAACTACAACCTGAAGATTGAATTTCTTTGCAACGGCAACCGCTCCTTCAATTACCGAAGGAAATATTTTTGCTACTTCCTGAATTCTGCTGCCGGGAAGAACAAGCAAGATTTCTTTGTTTGTATCAAGTTTATGTTGAGTGAAAAATTCATTTCGCTCAACGAAAGAATAATTGTTTATCCGTTCTATCAACGGATGCCCGACGAACGTTGCATCCACTCCGGCTTTTTTATAGAATGTTTCTTCAAATGGAAAAAGAACAAGTATTTTATTCACAAGTTTTTTTATTTTGTGAATGCGGTGTTTTCCCCAAGCCCATATTTGTGGAGAGATGTAATAAATGATCTTTCTCTCCATCGCATTCAGCTTTTTTGCAATGCTGAGATTGAAACCGGGATAATCGATCAACACACATGTTTGAATATTTTTTTCTTCAACGAGTTTCAACACATCGGTTTGAACTTTTTTAATAAACGGCAGATGTTTTATCACTTCAACAAAACCGAGAAACGCCATCTTGTTAATATGATAAAGCAATTCCATTCCTTCGGATTTCATTTCGTCGCCGCCGATTCCATAAAAAGAAAGAGATGGGTCTACTGCCTTCATCGCTTTTATTAACGCGGCTCCGTGCAAATCTCCGGATGCTTCACCTGCGATAACCAATATGTTTTTCTTTTCGGGCACTGCTACGACATTCTTCTAAAAAACCAAAGGAGAATTAATGTTCCGGCAACAATACCAAAAGCTTGAAGCGTTCTTCTTTCAGAACGTAAACCCTTTTTAATATCATATTCCGGCTGTTCAACTCCATCTTTTTTGTAAGGAGTTAAGCGAGGAAAAATGCGCGGAACATTTTTATAATATTCGGCAAAATCATTCCCGAATTTTTCTTTGAGAAACCCTTCTTCTTCTTTAATAATTTCGTAATACTGAAAAACGAAAAACGCCAAAGCGATAATTTGGAGATACGGGAAAAGAGCAAAGGACATAATTCCCAGCCCGAAATAAATTAAAATATTTCCAACGTAAAGCGGATTGCGAATGTGTGCATACGGTCCGTTTATAACCAAATACGTTCCGCCAACTTTTCCGGTGGTACGGGTTTCGCTTCCCGCCCAACTAACAGCCCAAAGTCTTATCAGTTCGCCGCAAACTGCAATCAATAAGCCAAGCGGTAAACTCCACACGTTTGATTGTTGATATGCCACCATCATAATCAAAAATGGTATTGGCGTGTAGCTTCTGTATTTAAAAAGTTTATTAGTCATTTGTCATTCGTCATTTGTTAGTAATATTTTTAGAACCAATCGATTTTATATACGCATTCAATTTTAAATGAAGTAGATCAATTTTATCGTTATAAATTTGAAGCGCATCCATTGTAATTAAATTTCTATTTTCAGCTTTCTTCAATTAAACTTGTGTTTCTATTAAAGAACCTCTGCCGATGTAACAAAAATGTTTGTTCTCCTGATAATGGAATCTTCCAAAACCTTCTGCAATATTAGCGGCAACCGAATCAGCAGAATTAACAATCTGTTTGCCGAGAGTACTCTTTGCAAAATAGTCCCAGGCAAGAACCTCTTTCCAAACCATTTCACCAAGTTCCATTGCAAGATTAAAGACTTCCAACTCACTTAATTTCATTTTACAACTTCACTTCCAATGACCACTGACTGCTGACCAATGACCATCATCCTAATTTGTACAAGTTCTTTCTTTTCAATTCGGCTTGATGCCTTTTCTTCAATCGTTTTTTTGCAAACAAGGTTTCCAATTTAGAAACTACGTCATTAAAACTGTCGTATGGGAAAAAAGTTACTTTCTCCTTCTCACAAAATTTACGAAGCGAATCTTTCGCAAAAATAAAATCGCAATATTGAGCTGGACACACATCCGAACTGCCATTGCCGATATAAATGGTAAACTCGTCATCGCCGCTATTTTCAATAACATGATTGCGCTTGCAGTTTGCGCAGTCTTTGCATTCTTCATCGCGGAATGGAAAATCCGGCTTTGGTTTTCCACCTCCATTTTCAATTAACCGGTTTGAAAAAATTTGAATGCCGGTAATCTTTTCTCTTTCCAAAATCGTTTTAATATAAAACTCAAAACCATCGCTCAGAATTATCATTTCAATTTGATGTTCTTGAGCAAACGAAACCAACCGGTGAAACTCGCTGTCTATTTCAAAAGAACGAACAAAATATGTTAATTCATCTATTGACACCGGATGTAAAATTTCAAACAATGCTTTCCAACCTTCAACAGAGGTAAGTTCCCGCGAGCTAATT
>JAVHOS010000205.1:2495-12587 GCA_036170205.1 Ignavibacteriaceae bacterium
AATTTCAAACAATGCTTTCCAACCTTCAACAGAGGTAAGTTCCCGCGAGCTAATTCTTTTAATGATCGCTTCGGCTTTTTCTGTATTGCCATATTGCAAAAAAAGCTGCTCGCCGATATCCTGTCTTGTAATGGTACCGTCGAAATCAACAAAAATTTTATAAATTCGTTTCGCCTGTTCGTGAACAATATTCATAAGAACTTTTTGATGCAAAATTTTTGCATACTCTACTTTGTTACAACCATTTTTTTCACATCAACAAAATCACCGGAAGTAAAACGGTAGAAATAAATTCCCGGAGTTAAAGAATTTCCGTCAAAGACAAATTTGTTTTTCCCTACCCGGGCATCCTCTAAAATAATTTCTTTTATTTTTTCAACTCTTGAATTAAATATTTCAAATTTAACTTGGTTCGGTTGAGTTAAATGAAAAACGATAGTTGTTTTTCCCGAAAACGGATTTGGTGAATTTTGCACAACATAATTTTCTTCCGCACTCACCGGGGCAAAAGTTACTTTTTCTATTGTCGAAAAATTTTTCTTCCCGTCTCTGCCAATTTGCGAGAGCCTGAAATAAACCGTTCCGGCTTCATACAAAGGTTCTGAATAATTATATTCGTTCGTCTTTCCAACGCTTGTCGAATAAATTGAAGTAACCGATTGCCAAATATTTTTAACCGCATCTTTTTCATTCATCTTTTCGATCTTGTAAGAAAACATATCCGATTCATTCGTTACTGTCCACGAGAGTTGAACCGAATCAACGACAACTTTTGCCGAGAAATCTGTTATTTGCGAGACTAACGTTTTCGCACTGAATAACCGCTGCCCGTAAATTCCCGTCCCCTCTTTCCGGTTCTCTTTGAACAGAACAATCACTCCTCCTTTTTGATCAGAAAAGAGTGAGAGATAACTTTTATCTGCTTTTTTATCTACCGCAACCGGCGTTCCCTCATCGTTCCATAGTAATTCTTTTTTAGTTGAAATTTTTTGAGCAAAAATCACCGGCTTTTGGGATTGGTCGGTTTGATCAAGCCAGGCAAGAATAACCCCGCCTTTTTCACCGGAAACAATTGTCTGTCCGAATTGATCACCTTTTGTTTTCGCAACAGAAATTCCATCAGTTTCCCAAAGAGCAGTTCCATTCATTTTAAATTTTTGGCAATAAATTTTTTTCCGTCCGCTTTGTTCATTCACCCAACTAATCAACAATGACCGGTCTCCTCCTAAGACAGCTTGCGGATTTGACTGATTGCCTTTTTGTTTAGTAACGGAAATATCATTTTCCTCAAACAAAGTTTTGCCTTTTGAGGTTAATAGTTGATGGGAAATAGATTTCTTCTTCCCGAGATTTTGCCAGTAAATATAAAGGAGTTCAGGTTTT
Source organism: Ignavibacteriaceae bacterium (assembly GCA_036170205.1). Lineage (GTDB taxonomy): Bacteria > Bacteroidota > Ignavibacteria > Ignavibacteriales > Ignavibacteriaceae > UBA1563. The sequence continues at coordinate 3,879 of JAVHOS010000205.1, forward strand.
GCAAGTAACGCATGGTAGCCTGTAATGCTGTTTGAATGACCCGAAATATCAATGGCTTGTTTCCATAAAAGTTTTCCACGCTCATCAACATACTGTGCACGGATCTGAAAAACTTTGTTTTCACTTTCAGCCCATAAAATAAAACAGCCTCCTTTTTCATCAGGGAAAACGGTTGTATTATTTTTTGCCGAAATAGATTTGTTTATCAGTATTCCTTCATTTGGAAATTTTGCTACACCGGTTTCCGAAACAATTTGAAGTTTTAAAAAATATGCAGAAGGAGCTGAATCAGATTTTTCGATGTACGTGAAATAGGAATTATTCTTTTTATCTAACGCTGCGCCACAATTAACAAGGGTGTTTTGTCCGTTCGTAATTTTCAGAGCTGATTCATTCCATAAAAGCATACCATTGCTTTTTACAAGCTGGGCATAAAGCGCACCGGTGTTCGCTGAAGAATAATCATTCCACGCAACAAGAGCGGTGTGTGAATCATTTCCTGCGGTAAGAGGATTTTTCTTCTCACCGAAATTATTGCTGACTGATTTTCCATCAGCGCGAAAACTTACATTCCCGTCATTATCAAAGTGAAGAAAATAAATTCCTGTTGAACTGTTAGGTTTTGAATCCTGCCAAAAAAGAAAAGCTCCGCCGTTCCCGTCTTCCAAAGAGGAAATATTTACGGGATTAACCGAATCAAATACAAGCTGCGTATTTATCTGCGAGTTGGTAATCCACTGAGCAAATAGCGAAGAGGTAAAAGTAAAAAGTAGAAAGTAGAAAGTAGAAAGTAAAATACTACGCAACATTCAACTCCTCATTAAACCGCACACTAACAAGTTTTGAAACGCCTTCCTCCTGCATTGTTACACCGTAAAGCGTGTCGCAAGCCTCCATCGTACGTTTGTTATGTGATACAACTATGAACTGAGTATTCTCGCTGAACTCTTTTAAGATGCGTGTGAAGCGGTCAACGTTCGCGTCGTCAAGCGGTGCGTCAATTTCATCAAGGATACAGAATGGACTTGGCTTAACGAGATAAATTGCAAACAGGAGCGCAATCGCCGTCAAAGTTTTTTCACCTCCGGAAAGTAGTTCAATCGAGGTCGGGCGTTTACCTTTTGGCTTAGCGATAATTTCAATCTTTGCTTCAAGCGGATCTATTGCTTCTTCTAATTTCAAATCAGCTTCATCGCCGGGATTGAACAATCCTCTAAAAATTCTCACAAAGTGTTCGCGTATCTTTTCAAAAGTTTCCATGAAAAGCTGCTGCGCAGTTACGTTAATTTCTTCTATTGTCTGAACCAAATCTCTTTCAGAATCAAGCAGATCGTTTCTTTGTTTGGAAAGAAAATCAAATCGCTCTTTTTCTTCTTCGTATTCTGAATAAGCGAGCGGATTGATCATTCCAAGATTTTTTATTTGCTGATTATAACTTGTAACTTCTTCCTGCCGGGTTTTAAAATCGAATGCATCAAGATCGTCAAATTCTTTTAAAGCAAGCGTCAGAGAATATTTTTCGTGGATGTGCTGCTGTAGCGATTCAATTTTAAAGTCTGATTCTTTTAATGAAATGTCCGCCTGATGGATTGCGTTCCCCGCTTCTTCACGTTCATTGCGGATGCTTTTTTGCTTCTGTTCTAAATTAGTGATGTTCGTCCGCACCAGCTTAAATTGCGCATCAATAGCTGTTTCTTCACTCTTCAACAAACCTTGAACTTCATTCAGTTCAAATAGTTCGTCATTTTTTTCTTCTAATATTAAGTGGAGGCTTTGTAACTCTTCATTTGCAGAAGTTACATCTTCTTCTCTTTTTTCAATTGATTTGCGAATCGTTCCAACTGATTCTTGCGAACGTTGAAGCGCATTTTCAAAATTTCTTTTTTCACCCGATAATCGTTCGTGCGCTAAGTTCGCTTGATTCTGCTGCGTGTTTAGCTGCCTGAATTTTTCTTCACAGGATAAAAAATCTTCTTCAAGCGAGCGGAGCGTTTCATCAGCCATTCGCTTCTCTTCAATTTGTCCACTTAAAACAGCGGAAAGTTCTTCGATTTCTACTTCATGTTTATTTGATTGCGCAACTAACGTTTGCATCTCCTGATGGGCTTTTTCCGATTCATCGTATGCTTTGCTTTTTTCAAACTCAAATTTTTCGATCTGCTTTTCAACGTTGCGTAGATCGTTCAAAAGAATTTTCCCGTTTTCGGAAAGAGCTTTTAAATCGATAGAAGAAATTTCATTTTCAAGCTGTTCGATAGTTTGCTTGATCTCGACGAGATGATTATCTCGTTGTGGAATTTCTTTTTTCAGATTTTCAAGCAACTGTTTTCTTCCGAAGAGGGTATCGTCTAACTTAGGCGCAGAGCCGGCTTCGATAACTCCCGAATTGTGAAGGAAATCGCCGTTAAGCGTAGCGAAATTAAAAACCGGAAAATGTTTTGAAAGAGCAAAAGCATTTTCGAGCGAATCAACAACCGCCGTGTTCGCTAAAAGTTTTTTAAAGAACGGTTTCCAGCGTTCTTCTGTTTCAACAAAGTTTTCAGCCCAGCCCAAAAAAGAATTCTCATTTTCAAGTCGTTTGCTTTTGCGCGCAAGGAAATAATCTTCAATTTTTTCAAGGAGAGATTTCTTTGCGCTTTCGGTAAATCCAAAAACATAAAACGAAGCTTTTCCGTAATCGAAAGTATTTAGATACTCAATACCTTTTTTAACATCGTCAATCGTTTCAACAAGAATATTGTTCAAATTATTTTTTAGCGCGGCTTCAACGGCAAAACGGAATTTATCATTCGCGTTTCCAATGTTGGCAAGAATGTTCTTGTCTTTGGTTTTCCATTCGGGATTAGCAATTAACTCTTTCGCCCCTTTGGAAAAACCTTCAAGATTGTTGATCAAGTTTTGCAGAAATCCGATTTTATCTTTTAATGCGCTAATAACCGTTTTCGCTTCGGCTTCTCTTGCGCGGAAGTTAGAAAGTTTTTGCTCGAGATCGTCTTTCTCTTTTTGTTTTCCGTTAAAGAAAGAATCGGCTTCGGATAATTTTTTTTCAACATCAACTTTATCTTCGGAGAGTTCGCCGATAAATCCAACAAGCTTAGCGATGGTATCGGTGAGCGTTTTAATTTTTGCATCGGTTTTGTTCAGCGAGTCGTTTGCCCGCTTTAATGCAGCTTGAACATTAGCCAGATCATTTTCTTTTGTGGTGATCTCTTTAAATTTATCGAGAAGCGTTTCAGAATAATTTTTTAGAGCGATCCGCTTTTCTTCAAGAGAGTTTTTTTGTTCGTCAACTTGAAGGGTGAGGGTTTCACGCTCATTTTGTTTGGCGAGAAGCGACGCGGCGGTCTCTTCGATTTTCTCTTTGAACTCTTCGATCTGTTCGAGTGTAATTTCTAACTGAACGGCGAGTTCTTCTTTTTCGCGCGAATATTTTTCAACATTCTTTTCTAAAGATTTTTTTCTCTCTTCAGCTACGGAGATTGAACGCTGCACTGAATAAATTTTTTCGGTTTGTGTTGTTATCTCGTTCCGCTTTGCGGCAAGCTGTGTCTCTATCGCATACAGTTCATCTTTTACTTCTTTTATCTTGTCATCAAGTTGCGCTAATTCAGATTCTAATTGAATTTTCTTTGCAAAAAATTCTTCTTTTTTCAATTTAACTTCAACTTTGCGGGCGGTGTAAAGTGCAAGTTCACGCTCACATAAATCAATTTCAAGTTCACGCAGCGTTGTGGAAATTTTGTTGTACTTGTCGGCTTTTTTTGCCTGGCGTTCGAGTGAGGCGACTTTCTTTTCAACCTCGGAAACAATATCGTTCACGCGGGTTAAATCGTTTTTTACTTCATCAAGTTTTTTCAGCGTAAGCCTGCGGCGGAGTTTGTACTTATTCACTCCGGCAGCTTCTTCAAACATGTTGCGGCGTTCTTCGGCTTTGTTGTTAAGAATGGTCTCAACCATTTTCAGTTCAATTACCGAATACGCGTTCGTCCCAATTCCCGTATCCATAAAAAGGTTGGTGATATCTTTTAAGCGGCAGAGATTTTTATTTAAAAGATATTCACTTTCACCTGAGCGGAAAATCCTTCTTGAAATTGTTACTTCGGAATATTCGGTTGGAAGTATGCCTTTGTTATTTTCAATAGTTAGTGAAACTTCAGACATGCCCATCGGCTTGCGAGCAGCCGTTCCGTTAAAGATAACGTTCTCCATTTTATCGGAGCGAAGCGTGCTGCTCTTCTGCTCACCCAAACACCAGCGGATTGCATCTACAATGTTGGTTTTGCCGCATCCGTTAGGACCAACAATAGCGGTTAATCCTTTATGAAAATTTACTTCCGTTTTTTGTGCGAAAGATTTGAATCCTAATATTTCAAGTTTTTTTAAATACAAAAATTATATCCTTGCCAAAAATTCTTTTAATCCATACTGAAGGAAATCAAATGTTGCGTTGTAGGTTTGCATCAAAAGCAAGAACACGACAGAAACACCAAAGAGAAATACAAATGAGTAAAAATAAACTTTTCCCGGTGAAACATCATAAATAACATAAATACCTTTTACTAATCGGTACAAAGACAACAGATAAAAAAGGAGAAGAATCGCATAGAGGGAGAAATTCATCGTATCCATTGAGAGCAACCGGTAAAGAATAATCGCTCCCGGAATAAGCAGCACAAAAGGAAGAAAAGACCAGACTACCACGTGATAGGCGTTGGAAAGAAATATTTTATTCAATACAAAAAAGGAAAAGAACTTTACAAGCAGCGAAACGATCAACAATTTAACAAACACAATTACCGATAAACCGATTATTGCCTGCGCCGGATGCCATGAAAGATAACTTATCGCCCAAGCAACATTTTCATTTCCAAAAGATAGAATGAACCGCTCGAAAAGAATTTTATCTTTAAAGTAAAAGAAAAGACTCGCCGTCAGCGTTCCAAAAATTGCAGAAACAATGAAGGCTAAAATGGTTGTGTGGAATCCCGAGATGACCCGTAAATCTCTTATATCTGCGAAAAAATTATAGGGACGCAATAACGCACGCGAGGTATCTTCTCTAAACTTTCTTCCTGAATTAATTAAAAATCCGGTAAACAGAGCAAGCAGCAATCCACTGATAATAAATGCCATCGGCGATTGATCTTTTCTTAATCCGATAGGAATAGTTACCGGCTCAAGGTTATGGAGCTTTGCGTAGAGAACTTTGTATCCGGGTCGTCCGGTGTTCCGGTCTTCGTTGCAAACTCCTAACGTAAGAATTTTATTTTCGTTAAATAAAGAAAGAACCGAATGATAATCGCACCGGTAATCATACATCGAATTAATAAAATACCCGGAGTTTTCTTTCTCTTCGGCATAAGAAAGAAGATCGCTGAAAAATTTTGCTTGAGCTTCAAATGTTGATTTGTTTGTATAACCGCTTGATCTTCCCTGCGTAACCATATAGGTCGCTTCGCTTACAAAAACTTTTCCTTTACCTAATTCTACTTGAAGAGGTTTATAAACTGCATCAAGCGATGATAACGAGGTTGCGAACAATTCTATTCCGTAAAAATCCAACTTCGGAATATCACTAAAATTTCCCGCGATAAACGAAGCGTAAACCGGCTTTGAAATTATTTTCTTTATTTCGTTTGCCTGAGATTCCAGATAAAAAGAATGACTTTGTGAGTTCGGTAAAAATCCGCCGCCTAATCCAATGGCGGCAACAGCGCTGTAATTGCCGTAAGCAAAAAGGAATCTTTTTAAATAATTGTTTGACAGAGAAACAAAGTTTTGATCTTCAACTAAACTTTCCGGAAGAGAAGAAGTTGGTGATTCAATAAACGCAAGTAAACCGAGTTCGCTGCACAAAGCCAACAAATATGGGTGCGGCGCCTGTTTTGGAAAGCGGACCGCATTAAATCCTAAATCTTTAATTTGTGTAAGATCATTTTTCATCTGTTCGTAGCTGAGCAGCGTTCCGTAGTTTTTATTAGATGAAAAATAGGTTACGCCATTAATTTGGAATTTTTCTCCGTTCAAATAAGGAGCATCTTTTTGAATGGAAAAATTATAAAACGAAACCGGCTGCTTTATTTCGTCGATCACATTTCCGTTCTGCAAAATTTGCGCAACAATAAAATATGAATTTGGCGCAGCACAATTCCACAGCGCTAAATTTGAAGCTTCGAAGGATTGAGAAAGAACCCTCTCTTTCCCTTTCCGTAATTCAATCTGGTCAACCACCGAACCGTTGGCAGAGAGATCGTTTTTGTTTAGAACGGAAAATTTCACTTCAAATTTTTCGGTAGCAGTAGAATCGCTTTTCCCGCGAAACTCGTGATTAGCAAAATTTGCCGAGACAAAAACTTTTGCGCGCGTAGAGTTCGGCTGAACATCATAATGAAAAGAGAACCGGGAGATATGCACGTTCGGAACAAAAGTTAGAAAAACGTCTCTAAAAATTCCCCCAAATCTTTCAGGCGCTAAAAATTCATTTTTATATGGAATTGTCTGGGTGGCATCGAGTTTAGAGTTTACTTTTACCGTTAAAACGTTTTTTTTATCGCTTTTCAGTAAATCTTTAGGAAGCAAAACAGAAAAAGGAAACTCGCCGCCCGGGTGCAGATAAATTACCGATTTATTAATAGCTATTTCGGCAGTATAACTCACTCCCAGAAAATTTAATTCAAAATTATTGTTAGCTATATCGGATTTGGAGAGCTCAAAGTATTTTTCATAAACAACTTCGGCGCTTCCTTCAAAAACAGAAGGAATTCCGACTAACGTCTTTTTCTTCTCATCATCTTTAAAATTATAAACTTTCCACGCACCATTGAAAAGTATCGTTTTCCGGATGGATGAACTTTCAATAAAACCCAAATTCTTTTCGGAAATGGAATAATGGGGTAGTTCCTTAAAAATAATTTGCGGTTGTAAAACTTTCGAGGTGAAAAGCAGCAAAAGAAGAGTAAAGAGAGTAAAATTTCTGTGCAAAGAGGTCAAAAGCAATAATCCTTTAAATAATCGTAATCGGAGATGCAAATATACGATTTAAAGGGGGGGGAAATCAATATAAAATTGGGCTTCTTTTGGCTCTATTCTTTAGTTGATCTCTTTAACTCACTTGCTTATATGTGGTTAAGAAAGATTACGGCTTAAATCCACTAAAATGGTTTACCAAAAGAAAAGTTTGACAACGAAAGGCGAAATCTCTATATTTGAGGCGAAATTTTAATGAATTATTAAATAAAGGTCGTAATGGCAAATCATAAGTCCGCAAAGAAAAGAATAAAAGTAACCGAAAGAAGAAGAGTAGAAAACAAAACTTCGCTTTCAAAATTGAAAACGCTTACCAAAAAAGCTCTTGGTACAACCGAAAAAGAAGAAATTGAAAAAGCTTATAAAGAAGCTGTTGCATTTACTGATAAAGTATCGGCTAAGGGGAGAATCCACAAAAACACCGCAGCTAGAAGAAAAGCCGCTTTAACAAAACATTTTAATGCCGTTGTAGCCGCTCCTAAAGCTGAAGCAAAAGTATAAAGATTTTAGATAAAAATCCCGCGGTAAATTTTTCGGCGGGATTTTTCAACCTCTATAAATTTTCTATCGCATCAATCCCTGAAGGCATCGGCAGAAAGAATCTGATTCTTTGCACCTCTCCGTTCCGTTTAACAAGTTTGTTTATTTTCTTTCTGATCAAAACGCTGTGCTCGATATAAATGTCGTCTTCAATGACACATCCAAAAATGTAGCTTGTTCCTTTTATCAATACGTTTTTACCGATGGAAACAGGGAACTCGTCGCTTCCGGTCATGTTTACGCTTGATTCTATTTTCGTCTTCTCACCGATTTCGATATTCCCTTTAATAATGTCTCCCCAAAGAATTTCAACACTGTCACCGATCACAAGTTTTTGATGGGCAAAAGTTGAAAGATGAACATTCTCCCAAACGTGAACATTTTTGCCAAACACAACATTCCCATCTACAAAAACATTCTTCTTTAAATTTAAATTGTAGTTAAGCTGAACCCCTTTACCGATATAAACTCCTTTCCCGATGCGTATATCAAGGGGATTTCCGTCTTTGTCCATTTCCAAAATATGTTCTATAACCGATTCATCAATAAAGAAATCCTCATGGTCATCAATTTCGATAATGTTTTTTAGTTTATCGTAAACTTTCTTCCGGTAAATGTTTTCCATTTCTTTTAAAACGGACTTATCATTAAATCCCATTACCACGTTTTGAACCTCTGGACTAACCGCCGAAACCGAATAGCCTGATTTGTTAAACAAAGAAATAAGATCGGTTATATAGATTTCATTTTGAGCGTTTTCACTGCTAAGGTTTTTAATTTGAGCGACAAGTTTTTTATAATCGAAAGCGTAAACGCCGGAGTTAAATTCGCGGTTTTCGATCAACTCTTGTTTTGTATAGGCGAAAGTTTTTCCTTTATATTTTATTAGATAGGGTTTGTCTTCGGGAAGAGAGAGAATGTCTTTGTGTTCTTTTATTTCAATAACGTTTCCGCAATCACCGCTGCAGGGTTTCCCGTCAACATCTTTTTCTTTTACGCGGATAATTCTTCCGTAAGAATTTTCTGATGAATTTCCCTCAAAAATTCCCGTAAGAACCATCATATCGGATTTTGAAGAGATAAAAGCGTTGCGGAACATTGCAACTGTTTCTTTATTAATTAATCCCATATCACCCGGAAAAA